>JAYVSE010000306.1:0-5574 GCA_043775635.1 Planctomycetaceae bacterium
ATTCAGTTCGCTGGTCACATTCCCCAAGGAAGCTTCATTGA
This sequence comes from Planctomycetaceae bacterium, assembly GCA_043775635.1. GTDB lineage: Bacteria > Planctomycetota > Planctomycetia > Pirellulales > Pirellulaceae > UBA6163. The sequence continues at coordinate 42 of JAYVSE010000306.1, forward strand.
TACTCAATGGCATCGTCTTTTAAGGATGCGTTGCGGCGTCGGGCTGAACGTTTCGCGAGGGTCAGTGCTTATCGATCAGTTGTGGATCGTCCAAGTCGAGGCGATAGAGGATTTGGTTATAGTCGTGGCGGGGAGTGGGCTGCTGTGACCCAGAGAACGTTTTTGTGTAGGTTCCTTCAAACAGCAAAATCGGTGACTTCGCAGCCGTAAATTCAGGATGCAATTTAGGGTTGTAGAATGTGTAGTCATTATGTGTCACGACTTTGACCGCATCCTTCCACGGCCCAGTAGGAGCGTCAGACTCCGCATACCAGATTTCTCCCAGTAGAGATGGCTTGCCGTTGAGTTGCGTGAAGACTGCAACCCACTTTTGTCGATAGGCATTCCATGCGATTGAGCCGCGATGAGGCTTTACTTGTTCATTTAGTAATCGCGAGGGCACGGACTCTTGCGGTTGAATCGGTTGCCATGTTTTCGGGTTGCCCCAGTCTTCAAAATTTGCAGGGCAACGTAGCGCCGGAAAGGTATCGCCGAACAATATCCATGCCTTACCGTGTTCATCAGTCCAAAACACTGAATGTCCCATGGGACGGATCGTTGGAGACGCTGATTCTGAAGTTTTCGTCCATAGAACAAGAGTTTTATCGAATATCAACCGCTCTTCATTCCAGACGCATAAGCCACATTCGTACGCGTCCAGTGGTGGCTTGATTTTGGAATAGGTCGCAACCAGATGATTACGCCCGTCCTTGTCTGGCAAGCTCGCATAGCCGCTCAGCCACGTTGGACCATCGCCAGGCAGTTCGGCGACATTACGTGGCGAGCCATTGTCGTCAACGATGTAGTCATAACGCAGGCGAACAGGTGGCTCAAAGGAGGTCAGCGGATTGAGGTTGCTCGTTGCGGCGGTCGTGTGAAACAGCCCCAGTGGGTAGCGAGCCAAAATCGTATCGCCCCAACTCCAAAAATGTTTGCCATTGTGGACCGCGTTTAGAACACTATCGGTTCCAACGATTCCTTGTTCGTGCCAATCAGATTCCAGTCCGAGCTTTTGACTCTCTGCAAACAGACCTCCGCCGGTGATGCGTCCGAGCCTCTTCGCAGGAAGTGCACGATTGACACGGACTGTCAATGTCTTGCCTGATTGAGGCCGCAGTCGTACACCGGCGAATCCAAACCCATCCTTGGCAACACCATAACCGTGGCCTTCGATATCGAACCAAGTTTCCTGATTCATTTGCTCGGGAAGGTCAAATGCAATGACACCTGCGTTGTCTGAAACGAAACGCACATGGTGAGTTGTTCGTAATTCAACAAGCGGTACCGGCCAACCATTGGATGCATCGATCACATTGATTCGACACGGCTCCGATGCGCCGACCAAGCCGCAGGTGGTTACCAGCACCAATCGAAATAATAACTTAATCATGAAAATCGCAATTTAAATTTGGCCACGAAATCAACGAGAACTTGAGGATTCTGATGAGGCGAGATCATCGCGATGTGACCATCGGGTCTCAGCAAGTACACGGCGTCTTTTGCCAGCCCTGCCTGCTCTGTTAACTCGCTCCAGGGAAACTGGTTTACTGGCAACCCAAATTCCTTCGCGGTGTCTGCGAAACGATGTGAGATCGTTCCATAGACATGGGCTTGCCATTTCAGGGTGGCTAGTGATTCGAAATTGTCGCCGCTAAGCATCGGAACCCAAGGCAAGCGGTCGCCGCCTCGCAATCTTCCCGCCTCGCCAAAGCTCAGTGGACTGTCGTGATAGTGAATTCGGATTTGAGAAATAGTCTTAAAGATCTTATGGCGCACACCGCTAAACCTTGTCAATATCGGCATTAGATTTGGGATCAACATTGACCGTAAGAATTGATTGCCCCATCCTGTCCCGGCTAGTCCTTGGAACGCAGTGTCCGTCGAAGAAATCAATATTTTGGCGAATGCTATTCGCTCGGGTTCATACGTTCTCAATAGAGAAGAAGCGGCATTGCCATCGAGCACGTTGGCGAGTTTCCAGGATAAGTTGACGGCGTCACCGATTCCGGTGTTCATGCCTTGTCCGCCGGCGGGACTGTGGATATGCGCTGCATCACCAGCGATGAAACAGCGTTCAACTTGAAAGTGCTCGGCGACTCGGTGGTGTACGTGGTAGGTCGCAAACCAGTTTACTTCCGCGACGTGAACGCGAAGCAATCCTTCGACATACGAACGAATGTGATCAAAGGTCAAGTCTGTGCGTTCGGCAAATTCAGGTGGGACGAGACCAATCAAACGTTGCATGCCGCTGCGGCGCACGGGCAGCATCAAGGCAAAGCCTCGCGTTCCTAAGTTAGCCCATGCATTGGTATTGAATTCACCATCAATTCGCGTATCGGCTACGAAGAACAAATTGTTGTACGTGCCGCCTGGGAATTCAATTTTGAGACCTTGGCGAACGCGGCTGTGAGCACCGTCACAACCGCAGAGATATTCAACACGGCAGACTTCGTTCGATCCCGAACGGTTCAACTCCACTTGAACGCCAGTATCTGTTGGCGTGAATTCTGTCAATTCAACGCCCCACTCGACAGTCACGCCGCAGGCCCTTAGTTTTTCGACGAGTAGTCGCTCGTGATCGTCTTGAGCAAAGCAAAGTACAAACGGGTAAGGGCTAAGTTGTTCGCCCATATCCTTGAGATTAAGCTCAGCGAAACTTTTGCCGTTCTTTCGTAGGTAGAAGTGGTCCAGTCGGATGCCACTGTTGATGACTTCATCCGCAAATCCGAGTTGCCGATAGAACTCGAGCGTTCGAGCATGCACCGCCATTGCGCGGGAGGCCAATCCGGGACCGCAATTTTTATCGATGATTCGAAATGGAATCCCGAGTCGTGCAAGCCAAATGGCGAGAACGAGCCCGGTCGGTCCCGCACCGACAATTAAGACCTTTGTGTTGATTATCATGCCATCTTTCGATCCTGTGTTTCAATGATAGTAACAGATCGGACAATCGTTGGTGCCGCCCCCTACTCCAATTCCACAACGTCCCCCAAAATCATCATTCTCGATCCGTTTGAACATGTCATCGTTCGCAAGTAAAAATGCTTCTCAATTGGAATTTTCCATCGGCTGGTCGGCAAAGTTCGTTGCTTATTGGGTTAGCGTTTGCATGGTTCTTTTGTATCTTGTGCGGGTATTACGTAATTCGGCCGATCCGCGAAACGATGGGCGTTGCATCGGGCAAAGAAAGTCTTCATTGGTTGTTTCTCGGTACATTTATCGCAATGCTTTTGGCCGTGCCGGTTTATTCAGCTTGCATTGCGAAGCTGCACCGCAGCACGCTGATCGCTGTGGTCTATCGATTTTTTATCTCCAATCTGCTGGTGTTTTGGTGGTTTTTGCAGACTGACTCGCCCGAAGTACGAGTCTGGGTGGCAAGAGCATTCTTTGTCTGGGCAAGCGTTTTTGGTGTGTATGCGACAACCGTTTTTTGGAGCGTCCTGACCGACATTTTTGATTCGGGCGAAGCAAAGCAATGTTTTGGATTTGTCGCTGCCGGAGGAACGGTTGGCGCGATCACTGGTTCGATTGCGGCCAGCTTACTGGCAGATCATTTGTCGACGCATTCATTACTACTGGTGCCAGCAATTTTACTGGAGATTGGATTATGGTTCGCCGCTGGGCTACAGCGATGTGCAAGCGGATCGATCGCAGCCAAGGCCAATCCAGATGGAACAGCTCTGACGTTGGCAAGTGGTGAGCCCACCGGTGGCGGTGTTGTTGACGGCATTGTCAGCGTGATTAAGTCGCCCTATCTACGATGGATTTGTGCTTACCTATTCTTGGGCCAGCTTTGCGCGACGCACTTCTATCTCCAACAAGTTTCGATCGTTGGGGCTGCAATTCCCGATGATGCTGGGCGCACACAACTTTTCGCCAACATGAACCTTGGCGTTCAAGTTTTGACGCTTGTTTTGCAACTATCGGTAGCTGGGTTGATGACGCATCGAGTGGGTTTGGCGATCGCGATTTCGGCCACACCGATTGCATATATGATCGCGTTTGCGACTTTGGGGGTCGCACCCACGTTGGCTGTTTTCGTCGTTTCTGATGTCATTCGCCGAGGGCTCGCCTATGGTGTCGCTGTCCCCGCACGGGAGATTTTGTTTACCGTCGTGTCACGCGACGACAAATACAAATCCAAAGGCTTCATTGACACCGTGATTCTTCGTGGCGGCGACGCGATCAGTAGCCAATTGCTTGCCGGGGCTCGCGTCTTCTTTTCGGCTCCGATTGCCGTTCAACTGACCATGGTCCCGATTGCCGCTTTGTGGGCCGCGATCAGCTTTCGGCTCGCCGCGTGGCAAAGATCGCTTGCAACCACCACAACGACCGATCGTCAACTATGATATTGAAAAACCTGCCCTCGATCATTTTCACTCTGGTTTACAAATGCAACGTCGAACTTTACTTTCCGCCATTTCGGGAACCCTTGCTATGGCCTCACTATCTGGTAATGATCATTCTGCCCAGGCATTTGCCGCTGGGGGTGCAGGGTCCGCTGGGGCGAGTTCGCTTCCGGTCAGGTTTTGCCTAAACACCAGCACCATTCGTGGCGAAAAGCTGTCGGTGCCTGATCAAGTGAAGGTTTGCGCCGCAGCGGGTTACAGTGGTATCGAACCTTGGATTGGCGATTTGAGAAAGTTCGTCGAAGATGGCGGAAAGTTATCGGACCTAAAAAAACAAATCGAAGATGCAGGTTTGAAGGTTGAGAGTGCCATCGGATTTGCGAACTGGATTGTCGATGAAGAGGACAAGCGAAAAGCGGGCCTGGAAGAAGCTCGCCGCGATATGGAAATGCTGCGCGAGATCGGTGGTACTCGGATCGCCGCACCCCCGGTTGGTGCACAAAACGCCGCAGGGCCGCCATTAGATGTGATTGCGGAGCGTTACCGTGCATTGTTGGATGTGGGACATCAGATCGGAGTAAAGCCGCAACTTGAATTGTGGGGATTTTCAAAAACGCTCAGTAAGCTTAGTGAGTTGGCCTACGTCGCTACGGGAGCTGAGCATGAAGATGCCTGTGTCTTGCCCGATTTTTATCACGTTTACAAAGGCGGCAATCAGTTCACCGGTCTGGCCATGATTGAAGCCAGTCGCATGCATGTTTTTCATATCAATGACTATCCTGCGGAGCCGTCACGCGAGACAATTAATGATGCTGCACGAGTGTTTCCGGGAGATGGCATCTGCCCATTGATTGATACGATTGCAATGCTCATCAACAACGGTTTTGTTGGCGTATTCTCGTTAGAACTCTTTAACCCTGAGTACTGGAAGCTGGACGCAGCAGCCGTCGCATTGGAAGGTTTTCAAAAGACTTCAGCCATTGTTAACAAAGCAATGGAAAAAGTGCGAGCTTCGTAACGCTGGCGTGGACTTAAGGGAACTACTGGCTCCATCGGCCTCGTGAAGCCGCTTAGATACTAGCATTCGACGAGGAGCAGGTCGCCGTTGCTTTTCCGGTTTGAATTGAATCAGCAACTCTTGTTTG
>JAYVSE010000307.1:0-28878 GCA_043775635.1 Planctomycetaceae bacterium
ACGCCAACGAGTCGATCAAAAGCTGCGAAAAAAAGCGAGCCTGCCCGCTGCCGCTCAAAAATCGTACCCCCATCAACATCGATTAAAACGACAGTCTGCGAGCTGACTGGGGTCTCGAATCGGACCTAGTGCAGTCGACTAGTGTTGCTATCCTTTTAGGGGTTAGCACGAAAGTCCGAGCGAAACTGCTGAGTATTTCGAAGCATCGTCAAGAAATGGCGTACTGCCGGTTTGACCCGATCGGTCAGTTGGACTCGGCGTGAGCCATCACTTTTTCCCAACCAACCGCCTTGCAGCTCAAAACGAAGCGTCGCATTGGGAACGCGAACCGACGGATCTTCGCGTGGGTCGGAAAATTCGAGTGTAACAAACATCGCTCCAGGCGTCGTCAATGCATCCACCGATAATGGCTCCTCCGTATCCCACAAATAGTGCTTTTGTTCTAACAGCGCATGTCGTAAATGTCCCAATCCAGGCGTGCCAGTCAATTCAACCGGATCTTTCCCAGCATCGGAATCGAACGCCAGTGTCACGATGGGACCTAATTGCATCGCTTTGATCGTGTCGGCCCCCCAAAACTTAGTCGTTAACTCCAACTGAGTTCGGCGGAAATGGATACTTGCACCCGCAGCGACAATCGAAAGCAAGAACACGCCGATGCCAATTCCAACCGCTCGCCGAGTGATTGGAATCTTTGGGTGATCAACCCAGCCATCAGGCAACGGCTCTGCCAAGGTTTCAGGCAAATTATTTTTTGGCAATGTCATCGACGAATTCACTAGGGCAAGCCTCTGATATGCTATGCAGACAATTAGCGAGTACAACTTCTATTTTTAACCACCGCAGTTTCGCTGATGCCCCAACCGATGGAAAGTCCAAACCGCTCTGATTCGACCACAAATGGTAGCGACGATCGAGATCTTTCGATCAACGTAGCGCTCGGAGAACGTGGATATCGGATCGCCATTTCCAGCGGCAAGTGGGCGGATGTGGTCCCGAAAATCAAAGCGGCCATCCCGGATTTAACGCATGCATTGATCGTCGGCGACGAGTCAGTCACGGAATCGTGGACGGCATCGATTGTCATTGCACTTAGGCAAACCGCCCGGTGCGATTTCTTTGAAGTTGAATCGGGCGAAACCAGTAAGTCGATCGTAAACATCGGAAAGATATGGGAATGGATGCACACCTGTGGTACCGATCGACGCAGTGTGCTGATTGCAATCGGCGGTGGAGTGATCGGCGATTTGGCGGGCTTTGCTGCGGCCTCCTATGCCCGAGGTATCCGTTTGGTGCAACTTCCGACGACCATGCTCGCGCAAGTCGATAGCAGTGTCGGTGGCAAAACAGGTATCAATTTGCCGAACGGAAAAAATATGGTCGGTGCCTTCTGGCAGCCTTCCCTGGTGGTCATCGATACCGATACTCTGTCCACGCTTCCGCAACGAACTTACTTGAGTGGGTTAGCCGAGGTCATCAAGTATGGTGTCATTGAAGATGCCAATTTCTTTGAATGGCTGGAATTAAATATCGAAGCCGTTGTCGCCCGCGATCCCAATGCCATCCGCCACGCCATTGCTACGTCCTGCCGAATCAAGGCCGATGTCGTCGCCAATGATGAACGCGAAACATCCGGCCGCCGGGCAATTCTGAACTATGGACATACCTTCGCTCACGCGATCGAAGCGACAGCAGGGTATGGAGTCTTTCTGCATGGTGAAGCGGTGGCAATCGGAATGGAGATGGCGGCGCGGCTTGCCTTCGCAATGGGTCTAATCGATAGAAAATTCATCCAACGCCAGCGGAAGCTGATTGAAAGCTGCTTGTTGCCGATAGCTTGGCCAGATGCAGACGCCGCGGCGATGATTGCAGCGATGCGGACCGATAAGAAAGTATCCCATGCACAACTGAGGTTCATCTTGCCCAATCGAATTGGCCATGTCGAAATGATCGTTTGTAACGATACGGCTGCGATCAGCGATGCGATTCGAGGTCGTCAATGAAGCTGATGACGCTTGAGCATTGATTAAAAAAGCTTTTTAACAAAGTTTGAAGATAACACTTGGCAGGTTCGCAATTAGGTAGTATAAACTTCGTATCTGCGTAACAGCAGTTGACAGCGTTAAACAATGCCCCTGATTGACGCTGACATGTCAAAGTTCGGATGCCGGAGCCTTCATGTTGCCCAATGAAAGCTCCGGCAGCCTTTCTCATGCCCAAATCAAACATTGGTCATGATGAATGAATGTCCACTGGAAACTTTTCACTGTTCGTGGTGTTGTTCCTGTTGGCGAACGATCATTCGCGTTGTGTCGATGATGAATGTGAAAACGGAAAACCAGGAAACTGATTCACGTGTTCATAATGTTTGTTTTAAAACTGGGGGCGCTCACTCATGGCTGGTATCGACTTCATCGCCGGCGCTGAGAGCGAACGAGAAAACCCCGACTGGATGACCAGTCTGGCGTTTGCTATATCGTTCGATGAGATCAAGACCCAGGCACTCGACGTCATTCTGAGTTGGTACCCGCATCGCCACAGTCGTCAACTTGATTTGAATGGACTGGAGGCGTGTGTTGCGATTAAGAACCAAGACCGAGCGATTGTCTATCAAAACGCTGCATTTCAGCATTTCTTTACTGGCGGCCAAAATCCCGCCGGCCGAGGTAACGAATCGCTTACTTTTTGGAAAACCGTTCAAGTATCGCAAAAAACGGATGACTTGATTTTTGAAGGTGTCAAGTCGATTGATTGCGAACACGTCGGGAAAGATTCCGCTGGCCGCTTTTACACTTTTCGGACGTACAAATCAACACTTGCCGAACTTCAAGATCCAGCCTTTTTTCTCTTCGCGGTTGCACGTCCAATTGCAATCCTGGGCACGACCGAAACTGAAAAAGGAAAGAGCTTGTCAGAATTATTCCGCCTTTTTCAATCGCTGGATGACATCGACCAAGCAGTTTGTAGGTTAGATGCAAAAGGCGAATCGACCAAAGACATTGCCGCGGGAGTTGGTTTAACATCGAAATCAATTGAGAATCGACGCAATAAGATGATCGCCATGTTCGGTGTTCAGCGGCCGATGGATCTTATCAGGATCACGATTCGGCTTGAGGACCATGGACTGTTGCCACCTTAAGCTACGAAATTTCTCGCCAAGGTTTTTCAGCGGTTTCACATTCGATCATTTGCATTGCAATATCGATTGCTGACTGAAGCCCTAATTCTGGATTGCGAGTTGTAAATCCAAACCTAGCCGCAATCCCAGCGGCCTGGAACTTGCTTTGCAACTGTTTCAAGATCGCCTCGCCGTTGACCGCGTTTCTCTCTGCTGCCATCAGCAAAAAATCGCCGGGTGGTATAAATGCAGCAGAATCATTAGCGCTTAGAACAGACCTGATTATGTCCGCTGCTCGGGTTGCCAACTGTTTCTCTGAATCAGAATTTAGCGACTTCAAGCCCTCAATTCGAATCGCAACGATGCTTGCTGGATATCCATAAATTTTACAGCGACGCTCTTCTGCTGCTGCGATACGAGCCCAGCTAGCCTGATTTAAAAGCCCTGTGACTACGTCTGTTGTCACCGATTTGGATACAATTTCAGTGCGGCGTTGTTGCGATGACAGCTTAAGTTCCGACGCCAATAACGTGCTTAGCATGTTGCCTAAGAGTTGCAGCAGAGGTAGCTCGTCCTGCAGAATGGGGGGCTGTGGTAAAGGAGCGATCGCACACAACGTACCAAACAATGATCCTTCCGCATCTAATAACGGAAGTCCAACGTACGCGCCGATTGAAACTTGCTGTCCAATCGGTGCCTCTTTGTAGGCCGGAATGTCATCAGATGTCGGCGCAATGCACGGACCAAGCCCCAGAACCATCCGCGAACAAAACGAGTCGGCCCAACGAAAAACAGCACCGTCTTTCACGCCGTACCCATGGTCTTCGGATTGCAGGACGATCCAATCTTCGCCTTCGGTTCGCGTTACCATCCACAAATCGAATCCCATTCGATCATACAGAAACTTGAGTACCGCACGAGATGCGCTCTCAAAGTCTGAGTAAGGTCCCATTTCCATCCCGATATTTCCCACGTACATGCCCGCCAAAAACTGTTGAAATTCACAAGTAATCTTGGTTGTTAATCCACAAGTGGCAATTGCCTTTGCCAACTAGTCCTTCATTTGTATCGGTGGATGCCCGCAATGACAACGGGCGGCTTTACCCTACGCCAGGACTCATACCGTTGACGGCCCGTGGCTAGCGCCATCGGCTCACTCAAACGATGAAACCCACTATAACAACAGCCGGCGAGCCGTCCGGTCTCGCTGAGGCCTGAGTCACCGTATGGCTCGCGCCATACCGCTAAATCATCATTCACGGCGTTGGGCTTTACCCATTTTGTAATTTACCGGGATGCGATCAACGCACCTACCAATGAAAAAAGAGGACGGCATTCGGTTTCCCGAACACCGCCCTCTCATAGAGCGTCCTGCAATCCTCGATTGACGTTGCATCAGAGCTTCGCGAGCCGAGGCCCGTTAGCTCGGATGGCAACTAGCATCCGCAACCGCTTCCGCAGTCGGACGACGACGCTGGAGCTGCACAACCACAAGCTGGTGCTGGGCAGCAAGCTGGAGCTGGGCAACAAACAGTGACTGGAACTTGCTTGCAAACAACCTTTGGTACGCAAACCGTTACGGTGTAAGGCTCGCATACTTTGCGGCACTTAGCAACCTTGATGGTCTTCTGTACGCATTCTTTGCGGCAGGTGGTGTAGCATACGGTCTTGGTACGGCACTCAGGAACCGACTTGCAAACTGTGTAGTTGCAAACCTTTGAGCGGCATTCCGAAACCATATGGCAAACCGTGTAGTTGCAGCACTTGGTGCGGCATTCGGTTTCCATGCGGCAAGTGGTGTAGTTGCAAGTCTTGGTACGGCATTCTGGTACCATCTTGCAAACAGTGTAGTTGCAAACCTTCTGACGGTTTTCGCAAGTCATGTGGCAAACCGTGTAGTTGCAGGTCTTGCTACGGCACTCTGCGACCATCTTGCAAACTGTGTAGTTGCAGGTCTTGCTGTGGCACTCAGGAACCATGTGGCAGACGGTGTAGTTGCAGCTCTTGGTGCGGCACTCAGGAACCATTTTGCACGTGGTGTACGGAACTTCACGAGTGCAGCACTCGCTGACGTACTTGGTGCAGCAGATTTCCTTGGTTTCGCAGGTTGGAACCCAAACCTTCTTGCAGCATGTCTTGGGTGGGCACTGTACGCACTCGGTGCGGCAAGCGCCTGGGCAATAAACGTTCTTGCATGTGGATGCATCGAATGTCCATGTGCCTGGTTCACGAACCGTTCGCTTTACTACTGGGCCTGGGATCGATTCGGTAATCGTGTCCCAATGTCCGCCAGCGACCTGAATCGACTTGGTGAACTGAACTGGCTTGGTAACGGTGTAGTTCTCGGTGCGAACATGGTTTTCCATAACCTTGTTCATGACCGTGTAGTTGATCGTACGGGTCTTGGTTTCGTACACAGGTTTCATGACTGTGTAGTTGGTCGTGCGGCTCTTGGTCTCGTACACTGGCACGTTGACGGTGTAGTTGATCGTACGAGTCTTGGTCTCATACACAGGCTTCTGCACTGTGTAGTTGATCACTCGTTGTTTCTGTTCGGTAACCGGAACCATGACGGTGTAATTAATCGTCTTCTGGTGGGTTTCGTAAACAGGTTTTTGAACCGTGTAGTTGATCGTACGAGTCTTGGTTTCGTACACAGGCTTCTGCACTGTGTAGTTGATCGTGCGGCTTCTCTGCTCCGTCACTGGGACCATGACCGTGTACGAAACTTCTTTGCTGTGAGTCTCGGGAACCATTCGGCTCTCGTTCACAACTTGATCTTCGTAATACGTTTCATTCCGTGAGCGATACCGAGTCACTTGTTGTTGCTCGTATACGGTCTCACGAACCGTTCGCATTACTGTGTAAGAGCCGCCTGCGGCTGGTGCTGCCGAACCGACGACGGAGCTGTCCACAGCTACTTCGCCTTCGACCATTGCACCTTCCGAAACGGCACCATCGCCACAGCCACCACAGTTCTGGTAGCTGATCGCGCCACAGTAAGCAGCGCTAGCCGACTTCGTTCCTACAGCAATCGTCGTGATTGCCAAGGCAGGAATAATCCACAGCCTTTTCATAATCTAATCTCCGAGTTTATTTTTTCTTGCGTTGGATTGAACAGGACGCAGCAACCGGCCTACCCCCCAAGGGCGACCGCTGTCATCGTTTACTTCTTGCCTCGTCCCTGTTTTGAACTCACGCGCCAACGATGAGCGTGGTAAGAGCTGCGGACGAGCGAAGAAGAATGTGATGCACCGTCTACATCGTCTCTAGGGGAAGGGTTAATCACGTAATCTGATCTGCCAAGAGAAAACAGGCAGTTTGGGGCGTCTGCGTGTACAGTCCGTTCGTTTCGTAACGATTGTGCATTCGATACCCGGTAGACTACAGAATGGACCGCCCCCAAAGTCGAAAGTCGATCCGTTGACAGCATTCATCCAGATAGGTTTCAAGTGGTAAATCGAAAGAAAAAAGTAAACTCTACTAACTCACAGTATCTGCCCCATGACTTTGCTCCTAACGGCCTAAACGTTTCCTTAGACGGCGCGAACATCGCCGACGCAATTATCGACGCACCTGTCAAGTTTGACCCGAAGACTTCAAAACCTCCCGCTGCCGCGATTGGGAGGATGAGTCTTTACTTGCGTGAGTTGCGCAGGCTGGAAGAAGCCTCTATTCTGTCAGTCAACAGCCGCGATTTAGCAAATCGCTTGAATGTCTCGCCCGCCATTGTTCGTCGTGACTTGACATGGATGGGGTCAGTCGGAAAACGTGGCGTTGGCTACGAAGTGACTGTTCTGGCTGGTCACCTGAGCGCTGTTTTAGGTTCAAATTCCAAATGGCGAGTTGCGTTGATAGGAACGGGATCTTTAGGGCAAGCGTTGCTGCGTTATCCAGGCTTTGAACGCCTTGGGTTCGAGCTGGTTGTGGCGTTAGACACGGATTCCAAACGAATTGGCGAGCAAATAGCGGGCATTACGATCAAAGACGCGGCGAACATGAAAACAATTTTTCGGCAATCCCGACCGCAGTTAGCGATTCTTGCCGTTCCCGCTGCCGTCGCCGCAGAAGTTGCTATCAAACTGGCCCGCGAAGGAATTAGCGGGATATTAAATTTTGCGCCGACTTCCTTGAAATTACCGCCTGAAATTGGCGTCGTGAACGTTGACTTAGCGAGCGAAATGCAGCGATTAGCGTTTCATGTTTCGCAGCGAACGCGACAAAACGACACCGTACCCAATTGCGACTCTCAGGAAAAACAAAAATGAACCCGCATGAACCCCGTTAGCTCCTATTCAAAAGTCGGCGGGTTTTCTGTAAACTCCGTTTTCATCAGCCTACCCCGTGGTGTAGTGGTAACACAACGGATTTTGGTTCCGTTTTCCTAGGTTCGAGCCCTAGCGGGGTAGCTTAATGGCAAGACAGCGATAGCCGATGCGAGACATACCCTGCTATTTACGGGGTTTTCAGCATCGGCTTTTTTCGTGTCTTTGCTTAATGGCGGATTGTCCTGCGATGTACGGGGTACTTTTGGGGGTACTTCGCTTTCAAGTATCCCGCGACTTTGCGTAACTTGACTCGGTTTTCGGGTCACGCCTTCAATGACGGCACCGTCGACCACAGCACCGTCGAAACTCGCCTGCATCGTCATCGCGTAGTGCTTGTTCGCCACGTCAGGCGAATTGCCAAGCCAGCTTGTTACGTCCTTGGCTGGATAGTGGGCAAGCAATTCAGTTTCGCGGGTCGCTCGGAGATTCTGCATCGGCTTTTCCCAAAGGACCAGTCCGGCGCGGGTGATGATCTTTTCCATCGTCGTGAGAATGTTGTCTTCGTGGCCGTAGCGGGTCTGGACGAAGACGGCACCCCCAGGGGCCATTTCTCGAACGCGTAGCAAATACGAACGTAACTCAGGGAAGATCGGGCAGCGACGAACCGGCGGGGTCTTATGACTTCGCACCATCATCACGTTGTTTGCAAGGTCGATGTCTTCCCACTTCTGGATACGGTAGGTTCCATCCGTTGTCGAAGGTTAGCTCTAATATTTTTTGAAATTCTCGGCCTGTTCGAAAATGTCCTTTTAGACCTCGTCGCGGTCGATCGGTGGGTAGCCATGTTCGGCCAACAGAATGATAAGGTCGACCTTGAGCTCAGCCTTGATGTCGTTTCGCTGGCTCCAGTCGGTGTACTTGGCTTTGTCATCGACGATGACTTTGACCTTCTTGGCCAAGATCAGCAACCTGTCGTCAGGGTAAGCAAAGTCGTACTTGATCGTTAGGACTTTTAGGATGTCGTAGAAAGCTTTTTCCTCGAAGTCGATCGTTTGGTGAGGTTCATGAAGCGTTGTTCCAAAGCTTCAGTCACCTGCACGAATTCCGCCGCGATGTTCAGGCAGTGCAGTTGCTCCATCGGTTGGCCCGAGAAGTATGGCTTCGAGTTGAACTTGAAGAAGATCGCTTTAAGTAAATCCAGATGGTTTTTCGCCACGAGTAGAAGTACTCGTACGGTGCGAAGAGCGATCCGGCTTTGTTATTCACACCATCGCTGATAACACAGAACGCGTTGTATTTGAACAGTTCGGGGATGTCGCGAAGGTAGCGAATCGTGAGTTGTTTGAAGGCATTGTGAATCGTCGCATCTTCGCTGATCGCGCTCTTGAATTCGAATACCACCAGCGGCAGACCATTGATGTACAGAATCGCGTCGGGGATCCGTCATTCGCAACCGAAGATTTCGATCTGATTGACGAGTTTGAAAAGGTTGTGGCTGGCGTTGTAGCTGGCAGATGGTTCAGCGGCCAGCAAAGCTTCCGTCATAGCGGAAGTCGGCAGGACATTGGGCCGAAGCAGTTGGCGTGCGTTGTTTGCAGGCAATTCGCGATAATCGATTAACTGCACGTACAGATCTTTTTGGTAGCGATCGTCGCGTTTGAGGAGGAAACCATCGGCGACCATTTTCATGATCGCCTTGTTGCTCTAGTTTTCAAATCACCGATTCTATTTCGCTCGGGATGATGTTGTCCGCGGCGTATCGATTGGCAAAATAAGCTCGCAAGTCATCCTTGATGAGGACTTCGTCCGGTTGACGGTTAATTGACGAGCCAATGACATGCGGATAGCCGACTTCGCCAAGATGCTGAATGAACGCCGCTTCGAGTTGTACTTCGGTGAATTTCACGGTGCTGGTAGATTGTAGCCGGAGTCGCCAGACTTCGGGTCACGGATCTGAAGCTTGGCTGACCCGAAGTCTGGCGACTCCGGCTACTTTTCTGTCAATCGGATGAGCCCGTTTTTGTTGAGATACGAATACGCTCGCCAGAATCGCGTCCAGAAGTCCGGAGCGAATGGTTTGAGTTCTGGGTAACCGGGAACGATACTGCCGGAATACTTATAGTCAGCGTAACCGTCCACAGGTACAAGTTTCGCTCGTTCGGGATTCCTAGCAATGTACTCACAGACCTCTGTGAACGCTTCCTCAATCCGTTGATCTTCCTTCAGGACATTTTTGTACCCTTGCTCCTGCAATTCACAGTCGAAAACACGCAATGTTTCATTGAAACGTGTACGAAAATGTTTCATTGCAGGCAGTTGGTCAGAACCGTCCAGAATGCCTACCCACATCATGTGGAGATGGTCAGGCATCAGAACAAAGATTGGGCAACATAGGCCGTATCGAAACATCGTGTGAGTCAGCAGTTCTCTAAAGCGATACAGCGTGACAGGTTTGAGCCATCCCTGCTTGCGGTTCTGGATTGTAAGCGACCAATGAACATATGCCTGGCCACGATAGAAGTCGGGCGGGAGCCGTTTCAGATACGAATTCTCATGCTTCTCGTTCACATAACTCGTCCAGTAGAGTAGCCGGGGTCGCCAGACTTCGGACCTCTTCCTTTTCGCCTCGCGTCGAAGCCCCGAAGTCTGGCGACTCCGGCTACATGCGTTTAGTGCATCATTGAGCAGAATAGGTAAAACCATAATGGAACAATGTCTGACGTGACCTTAAATAGATGTTGATTCAAAGCCGCTTTGCCTCCGCACCATATGTCAATCATTAGCGAACCTGACCATGAGAAAACCACATCTCCATCGTCAATAATACACTCTGGGGAAATACTCGGACTTGCTAATTCATCCCACGTTGCGAGACCGGCTTTCAATTCCGCGATCTTGACAATTGGTAATGGGGCCTCACCCACTTTGGGGCGAAACTTTTGAAGCGCCTGCGGCCAAAAACAATATCGCCCTCGCGCAGCACGAACTTTGGCAAGCGTACAATTGTCGCTGCGTTCACCAGTGGTGTTTCGCGTGTGACGTCAAAAAAACCCTCACGAATCTCACGCTCGGAAATTAGGGGTACGCCTTCCGTTGCATACTCACTGGCTTTCAATGCAGTGCCGAACAGACCTGTCTGGAGCGATGCGTTACCCGCCTCAATCATGTCGGCAACGATTGGCAGTAGCCTGGTTCGTTGGTGTAGCCGGAGTCGCCAGACTTCGGATTCCGATCGGTGGAAGCCTGAACTCTGGCGAGTCCAGCTACGGTGGATCCGTCGCTTCGCCAAGCGTGGTAAGTCTTAGCAATTCTTGAGATGTCGATTTCGGTGAGTTCTTTTTGCGTGCGGCTGATCATGGAACCTATCTGGCGAGCGTCAATGAACAACGTCTCGCCTTCGCGGTTGCGGTAGCCTCGCTGCTTATCCGCTTTCTTGGACTTAGTCAGGAACCACAGGCAAACGGGAATCTGAGTCGTGTAAAACAACTGGCCCGGCAGCGATCATGCGATCGACCATGTCGTTTTCGACCAGCTTCTGACGAATCGCGCCTTGGCCCGACGTGTTGGTACTCATCGAACCGTTGGCCAACACAAAACCCGCCACGCCATGCGTCGACAGTTTTGAAACCATGTGCAGAATCCACGCGTAGTTGGCGTTGCCCGTTGGCGGTGTTTCGTAGCCGTCCCAGCGCGAGTCTTTGGTCAGTTCGTCGGCCGCTCGCCAATCTTTCATGTTGAACGGCGGATTGGCCATGATGTAGTCGGCCTTTAAGTCGGGATGCTGATCCTTGAAGAACGTATCGGCCGGAACGTCGCCCAGATTGGCCGACAGTCCTCGCACCGCCAGATTCATCTTCGCCAGCCTTTACGTGGTGGCCGTAAACTCCTGGCCGTACACCGAGATGTCTTTAGTGTTGCCGTGGTGCGACTGCACAAACTTCAGCGACTGAATGTGGCTCCACCGTGATGTTTCGGGCAGATAGAACACATTCTGCATCGCATAGAACTCCACCATGTCGGTGTAGGCCTGCTTGCCTTCGGTGATCAATGCTGCCCGGCGCTCTTCGAATTTGTCCGAGACGAATTTCAGGAAGATCAGGCTCAAGACAACGTGCTCGTATTCGGACGATTCCACGCTGCGACGAAGCCGGTTGGCGGAATCCCAGAGCGATTCTTCGAAACCTTTCTCTTCATTGACTAGCGTTTTCTTGGTCACAACCGTTTCACTGTCGTGAATCAAAGCGGACAACGTCGATATTGCGTCATGCCCAGAGTCTGCCAAGCGCGCAAGGATCGATTCTCGTAGAGATTGGGCTAGCTGATTACGAAACTCAGGATCAGCGAGCCGACGATAAGCCGTCCTTTCACTTATTCCCGCGATGGTGGCGGCATTCTCAACGTGACACCCTGAAACCAGAGCCTGAAACAATCGGTCTTCACCTTGCAAATCGATTTCGTCGGATATCCTACCAATTTCCGCCAAACCCTGCCTAGTCGGATCGCTCATTTCATTTTCGAAACAGGTCTGGACTGGGCCAACGCTCCTCTAAGTTGTGGACGTTTTCTTCCACTGGTGGTTTGGCATTGGGCCAGTTTTTTGGCCGGATACGGACCGTCAGTCCGGGACGGAAGCCATACAGAATGAGCGGCATCTCGAACTGGATTTGAATCGCGCTACTGCCCAGGCGGGGTCCTTCGTTAGCTTTTTCAATGGTCGTGATCCTGCCATCCATGCCGTCGTGGTCAGGCCACCAAGTACGCAATGTACTTTCGGCTGCCGCCATCTTGGCACTTATGTCGGGCTTGAAGTCGGCGTACAGCGACTGATCCATACCGCCGAATAATGTTGCTTTTACGATGGCGTGACCGAATTTTTGATACTCGATTGAATCGATGCGTGCAGGCATCCAGCGGGTGCGAATGTGTCGAATGTGCACTTGGCGTTGACGCTCCATCCCAACCTCCATCGCGGCTTCGTCAAGCCAGAGATCGGCGACATGAAACCGCTGATAGAGGTAACTTGGATGCCATTTGAGCGCGAGTCGAATGGGCTGCTCGTCGAACTGCTTAAGCCCCTTTGCGGGACAGCTTTCATCCGCGATGAGTTCATTAAGACCGAGCAACTCCCGACCGCGTTAGATACGTGTGGAGCCGTCGATCGTCACCTTGTGTTCCCCGCCGAGTCCTTCACCACCTTCGTTCCCGTTCACATTCGGAACAGCCCAAGTTTCTGGATCGGGCGGCAAATAGAAACGTCCAAAAAGGATCGTGCCGATCGGGATATCTCGTAACTCAGCCGGAGCGCCGCGATAGCGAATGATTCCATAGGGAAGCATTACAAAGTGGTGCAGTCGGCCGTCGTGGTAGTGGCCATCGACATGCAGACGCAGACTACCGCGCCGGTTCACATGGTCGACGAAAACAAGCTCGCCGCGATCAGCTTTGGCTTCGTCACCCGTTGGAAATTTCCCGGGCTCCGGTCGGTAGGGTTCGTCTGCGTGAAGATTGGCCGCAAGCAACAAAAAGCAAAGCGAATGATTCGAAACAAACCATTGAGACCGAGTTATCTTTACTGGACAGCGTCAATTTTGCAAAACCATAGTAGCACGACGCGCTAGCGAGTGAATTCGCTATTACCACGACGCGCTAGCGAGTCAATTCGTGATTGCCCTGACGATTCGCACCTTTGCGTGTTGTGCTTGCATTGACCATTCACGCCCGTGGACAGTACGCACGATACTGACAGAACATAAAAAAGAATTCGACATTCCGCGATGCGCACAAGATAAGTGTACTTTAGGTCGTTCCTTCCCGAGCGAGGCCCAATGGCTTGGACTTAACGAGCCGACGGCGCTAGCCGCGGGCGTCGCGTCCGTTAGAGCCTTGTAAGGCCCGAGGCTAGCGCCAACGGCTCACTCAGATTGCTTCAGTCGACGCCATTGGAGCTTGACTCCGTTTTTCTCGGCAGTTCACGTCTAACATTTGCAATCGGCTTTCACAGCGAATCATTCGATCCTTGAGCTAGGCCTAGAAAACCTCCGGCCCACGCTTCGGTTCTTCGGTTAAAGGAGCCGCTTTTTGCCAAAACTCGTCATAGCGACTTGCCCTTTTTCCGCCATCGGTCCTCATGCCGCGCGCATCATCTGTCGTCGAGCCTGATCTACAGCGACCCAATGCGTTTCGCCTCGCTAATGATTTTTCCAAAATGCTCCTGGTGCCTTCCCGAGGCTAGCTCAGCATTGAAGGCATCAGCGATTCGCTTTACCAAGGTCGGATAAAAGGTATCGTTGGGGTCAGTAGTCAAATACAAATGCTTGCTGAAGCTGATTTGTTGCTCATCTTCCTTAAAGACAATATCCAGTTTCGCGTTGGCGTCGCCGAGTACAATTTCGCGGCCAGTGTATTCGCCCGTTTCATCCTTAAGTATATTGGCCTTCGTCCAACCCATTTGCGCCAGGACAAAATCTAGGAACACCGGATGCATGGATGCCTTGACTGGATACAGATAAAAATAGTTGTCTCGCTCATTAAGTTTTCCCAGCCAAGGGGTCGGTTTATCCAATTTTCTCAATTGAAGTCTGTCGCTGCTGCTGGCAAGTACTTTCCATTCGAAGTACGAGTTCAACCAAGTAATATCGACGTCTTTCGTATCCGTAATGCGAGTCTCGGTGTCGTCATACTTCACGACATAGCCCGTATCCAGTTCATAATGATAAACAACGATGGCATGCTCTGAATCCGGCAGGTCTTCGGTTGCGGTATTCCATGAATCAAAGCTGCCTTGGAAAACGATACATTTCTTGTCAGGCGAAAGAGCAAGTGCACCTTCTGGTACTAGAAAGCTGTAATTGTCAATGCTTTGATTACTTTGGTTAAAAAGCCATTTGTTGCCACTGCGGATGTCGAATACGAGATGGCCGCTTATGAGCAGCAAATTGCCGCCTTCGAGCGACTCCAGTTTCTCCATGCCCTCTGCTTCACTCACCATAAATACGTCGGATTCTTTGCCGGGTTGTCCATCGTTGCTGTCGAGAAATTGCAAGCTGGCAAAATCGCGACCCTGCACTATAAGGGGCTCTACGATAGGTTGTCCGGCTTTCAGATAAATCAGGTATAAACTTTGGCTACCTGCGAGTAGCGTCGGTTCGGTAGCATCCGTCAGAGCATAGACCTTCCACAAAAAAGGCAGCCCGGTGTTGGTCTGCAAATCTCCGGGAAACGGTATCAGCTTGCCGTTAAACCATATCGAGTAGCGAACAACGGTCTTGTCAACCATGCCGTAGTTCATGTTAAAGCTTTTTCCCGTGTTGGCTTCTGCCTTGATAACAAATGGCCCGTATTGGGTTTCCTTGGACTCGGTGATGACTCGATTCATCCGATAGACAAAGAAGGCAAACGCCGCGGCTATCAGGACAAAGATGATTAGAAGTATTTTCATTGGTTCTTATTCTTTTGGCTATCCGCTCATGCGTCCAATAATGTTTTGCATCTGACCAGTAATAGCGCACCGGTCCAGGCAGACGCAAACTCGCTCACGCTAATTTGCCGCAGGCCGGCGGCAGGATCGCCGATCGTCATTTGCTCCGAGGTGCCATCGAACACGACGACATAATGATCTTCTGCCAGGTGGGCAATTGCCGGGTAACTGACGGTTGCCAGTTGGTTGGGGCCAATACGGATGGCGTTGGTTGAGAAACCGAGTCTGTTTGCCGCTGCGGCCAATGCGGCGAGAGTCGCACCGGTTGGGTCGAGGGTCACTTGCGATACTAATTGCGCATACTCCATCGACATTCCATAAAACTGGATGACCATGGCTAGCGAGGCGATGCCACAGTCATGGGCATCTCGTTGTCTGATCAAAGGAAAAGGCTTCTTAGCTCGATTATGCAACGCACTATCAGTTTTATAAATGACGGGGCCGACATGAAGCCCAGGCTGGCCTGTTGACGAACGAATCGCAACGCAAAGTGAAAGCGAATCCATAAACGTAACGAGGAGGCCAAGGCAAACCGGCGGGCGATTTGCTGCATCAGGATCGCTTTCGAGAATGCAATCGCCTTTGTGGTCTCAGAGGCTCGACAGGTAGCCGTCATGATGCCGGGAGCGAGCAGGGCATAGTCCCCTAATAATTCACCGGGACCGCTCGTTCCCAATGTCCATTCCCGGCCGCTCGTACCGTGGCGAGTAATGCGTACGCGACCCTTTTCAATCAAATACAACCGATCAGGAACATCCCCTTCGGATACGATTTCCTGACCGAGTTCAAATTGGCATTCGGTGGCATCGGCCATCACCGGATCGAGCAGGGCGTGGCGGTCGAGTTCGGCAAACAGCGGCCAACAGCACAATTTTGAAAGGATGGTTGTTATGAATGCTCCAGCCAATTCAAATGCAGCTCCAGGGACCGCAATTTCTCAGCAGATGGCTGAGTCATGAGTTCTTGCTGAATGATGCTACGCGTGGCCTCATCATACGTGGCGGGCAAGAATGCTTCGACGAGGTACAGCGCATAGCCCTGATTTTCCACCAACGGTCCCACCAGATCACCAGGGGCAGAGGTGAAGATTTGGTCGGCCAGTGCGGCTGATAACTGACGCCGCAACACGATCCCGATTTGCCCGCCGGCGTGCCGTGAATGGGAATCAATACTATGAGCCTGAGCCAACTCGGCAAAATCGCAGCCTTCCTCACGAATTTGCGAGGCTATTTCGCGGGCCAAACTTTCTCCCGCCGTCACCAGGCGGCGAAGTTTTACTTGCGCGTAGCGGTCGCAGTGTTGCTCGAAGTAGGCTTGCCCCTCGCATTCCAATAAATGAGCGTTGAGTTTTTTAATCAGCAACTGGCGTTCGAGCCCACGTTCCCAATCGGCAGGCGAAAGGTGTTCCGCTTGCAGCCAGCGCTCCGTTTGATCCGCGTTTTGCAAGCCCAACCGGTACCGCTCCAGGTCACCGGCCCGTTGTAATTCAGCAGTGCCAACGACCAGCCCAGCTTCCCGCGCCGCAGTCACCAAGCCTTCTTCGCACACCGCTTCCGCCATTGCGCCGTTTAACATTCGCCGCAATCTCAAATGGTCGAGAAACCCGGTCAACGAAAATTCCGTGCCGTTGGCCGAGGCAAGAAGAAGTTCGTTTAAAACAATCATGCTCTAATCTCCATGGTGACCCATCGCGCAACATTATTTGCGATTAAACCTCTACGTGCCCTAATTTGACTTATTATATTGGAACCCATACCAATAAACGTTTTTCCACTACCAATGCAGCACGCTCACTTATGTCCTGTACCCACTTTGGCAACTGGCCATTTACAGACATGTTAAAAGCCTGAGCACCATAGGCATCAGTCAGCTCCCAGCCCCGGTGGGGAAGATAACAATACCAACCGTTTGGGAACCAGTCACAGTTAAAGCTACTTTGATTAGGATACACAACTGAAAAGTGCCCGCGCAAGGGATTTTCTTCAGAAGGGGGCCCTGTGATTGCCGTTAGCTTATCCTCTTCGCCTGCAAAGTGGTCAAGGCCTAGCGACGGACATAAACTGTTAAGGTCAGTGCAATACTTTGTGTAGGTGATAGTTCCAGTGTACAATTGAGGAGACCAATCTTCAAAACGCTGAGCACCGATAACAGCATCAAAACTTTCGCGATGAATGCCAATAGGAGACCTGTTGAGTTTCTCCCAACTGCCGAGGCTGTCCGTGGTCGATCGGGTGTGGGTGGTGCCGAGCGCGTCCCATGTTTCAATTACTGTTTTCCAAGTAGTTCCAGAGTAAGTCGTCGTGGCCACGGTTGACGATTTATCCGTGGCACTCAGTTGACTGTCGACTGAATAAAGCTTAGTGCCGGTAGCATCGAAGGCTTCTTTGGTAGAAAGCCGGTATATACCATTGACGACCGGGTCAAATGTTTCCACTACCTTCGATAGATCTTTGTTCACGGTGCTACGCGTTTCTTTGCCGGCCGTGTCCCAGATATCGGTGATGGTGCCTGTGGCGAGTGTAGTGACCAGCTTTTGGCCCGCAGCATCGACGTTGGAAATAGCCTTGGTGATGCCACCGGTGAGTGTAACATTCACAATGGCGAAATTTGTTCCATAGTTTGAGGTCATAACTCCGTTGGAAAAAAGTTGATAGGTTTGGTTCAATCTGGAACGCCCCAACGCGCTAGTTGGTTCGCCGAGTTTAACGTTTTGGGCTTTCAGTTGTTCGTAGACAGCGGCAAAACGACCGCTAACGAGAAAGTCTGCCTCGCCGGGCGGGCTGTCGGCAGGAACATTCACCTTGACGGCGCTACTATTCGCAATGACGTTGTCTCGGCCGGGGTTGCTAAAGATTTGGATGGGATAGTCGATGCTATTGCTGGCGAAGATTTG
Organism: Planctomycetaceae bacterium; assembly: GCA_043775635.1. Classification (GTDB taxonomy): domain Bacteria; phylum Planctomycetota; class Planctomycetia; order Pirellulales; family Pirellulaceae; genus UBA6163. The sequence goes on from JAYVSE010000307.1 coordinate 17,757, forward strand.
ATCGGCGATTTCAAAGTTATCCAAGCCGCCGTTGCCGTAAATTTCAATTCGCTTCACCCTGCTGTCAGCGATTGAGCTTAGCGACGTGCCGCCATCCGAGATTTGAGCGCCGTCGATCGTAATGTTATGAGCCGTATTGTGAACCGCAATTTGATCGGAGACAGTCGAACCATCGACTCGCAGCACACCGCTGGCCGCAGTAAAGATCGCAGTCGCACCGGCAAACATCTCCCGGCGTTCTAGCCGTTCCAGGCTAGGGCGGAATGGTTTTCGGCCAGCGCCAATGATTTCGGCCTGCTCTTCCGGCGACAGCGTTTCCAGGTCAGGTAAATCTTCAATCACGATCCGTGGTTGGCAAGCTTCGGACATACTTTTCTCCCCGTCAGGTAAAACTTTTGACAGTCGCTCATTCAATTCTCTCGCACCGCTAGCCGCGATTGTATCTCAATCGGATCGGCCAGATGCAAGTCAGTTTCAAAGCAGCGAGTCTTCGACACGCTAACAAATATGCGCCAGGGAACGAATTTCTTACAGCAGTTTTGCATAATTTCCAAAAACGGCACGTATTGAGCCTATTAACGGACTGGAAAACGAGCGAAGATTTCTGTGGGGATCCGTGTTTTACTGCCGCTCGCCTGACGAACAATCCCGAAACAAAATACGCTTTTAGCGGAACGGCGCGAGCGGGCTGTTGATTTAGTGGGTTTCGTCATTTTAGTGAGCCGATGGCGCTAGCCACGGGCTGTCAACGGTAGGCGCCCTGCCGTAGTGCCCGACGCTAGCGCGTACGGCTCACTAAATCAACAGCCCGCGAGCCGTCCGGTCTCGAGGAACCGGAGAGCTCGCGCTCTGCCGCTACAATTGAGGAACCGGAGAGCTTGCGCTCTGCCGCTACGAATGAATTCGGGAAGTTATTTCCTTGATCAAAAAAGAGGGGACTTTTCTAGATGATGACTACGTCGCTGACGTTGCTGGAGCGACTTCGGCAGAAATCTGACTTGGAGGCGTGGCCCCGCTTTGTTGAGCTTTACACGCCGCTGCTGTTCTACTGGGCGCGGCGGAATGGCTTGCAGGACCAAGATGCAGCCGATCTGGTGCAGGAAGTATTCGTGCTACTATTGGAAAAATTTCCCGCGTTTGCTTATGACCCGCAGAAGAAGTTTCGAGCTTGGTTGCGGGTGGTGGCACAACGAAAGTGGCAAGAAACGTATCGCCGCAAAGTGCCGATTCCAATTGGCAGTGGTGAGGACACGCCTCATTTAAACAATCTTGAACACGCTGGCGATGATCCGTTTTGGGAAACCGATTACCGACAATATCTAGCGGTACGTGCATTAACGGTAATGAAAAACTCGTTCGAGGAAACCACTTGGCAGGCGTGCTGGTTTGTCGTCGTGCTCGGTAAGTCGGTGGCGGAAGTTGCCGACGAATTAGGATTGAGTCCGGGCGCGGTTTACGTCGCCAAATCCCGCGTGTTAAAACAACTGCGGACGGAATTGGAGGGCTTGCTCGACTAGCTCGCCATTTCCACTTAGCATGTAGGATCGGATGACCACGCCTTTACACACTTTCTGTCCAACTGAGATCACAATGCAAAATGTAGCCGAATGCCCTTCGGCACATGACATTGAACACGCTCTGTTAGGATTATTACCGGAAGGGCAAATCGAAAGCGTCCAGCAACATTTGCTGCATTGCCCCAAATGTCTTGAAACCGCGCATGCCGCACACACGACCGATGCGGTCGTCGATAGCTTACGTGTGGATGCATCCCTTTCCGCAGAAATCGGACGTACCGATCCGCACTTACAGAAATTGATGCAACAATTGCGTGAGCAGGGCGACTCACTTTCTCGCACCAGCGACCACGTTGGCGGCAAAGAATCGCCGCGCAGCCAAGTTGCCCAATCGACCCCGCAATCGGACGCCGATGTGAATCACCAAGCGTCGACCAACCAAACACTTGGCGATTACGAGGTTCTCGAAAAAATCGGTGCCGGCGGCATGGGGCAAGTTTTCAAGGCACAACATCTCCATCTGGATCGGATCGTGGCAATCAAGTTGTTGCCACCGGCCATGACTCAGGACGCTGCGGCCGTGAAACGCTTCCAACGCGAGGTAAGAGCCGTCGGTAAGTTGACTCATCCAAATATCGTGCAAGCCTACGACGCCAGCGTGCAACGTGGCGTCTGGTATTTGGTGATGGAATATGTGGCAGGTTGCGATCTCTCAGAGCTTGTCAAACTGCGGGGGCGACTACCTGTGGACGAGGCGATCAACTGCATCTTGCAAGCAGCCCGTGGCTTGGCCTATGCCCATGCCACCGGGGTGATCCACCGCGACATTAAACCGGCAAATCTGTTGCTCAGTAAGAACGGTGTCGTCAAGGTGCTCGATATGGGGCTGGCGCGCATCGAAGGGGTTGCCAACGACAATCTCACCAGCACCGAGCAAGTCATGGGGACCGTCGATTTCATGCCGCCCGAACAATCCCTGAGTACACACTCGGTTGATGCTCGTGGGGATATTTATTCTTTGGGTTGCACGCTCTGGTATTTGCTGACTGCCACGAAGCTGTTCGAAGGTAAAACCGTCGTGCAACGCGTCATGGGGCATCACAACACGCCCATTCCTTCGCTCACGAAGATACGAAGCGATGTCTCTCACTCGCTTGAACTGTTGTTTCAAAAAATGGTGGCGAAGCTGCCTGCCGATCGGATTCAAGAGATGTCTCAAGTTGTCGTCGCATTGGAAAATGAGCAGCGAACCAGGGCGGATGAAGCGAATGCAGCCGCCATGAAAACCGACGCCTAGCGGGCCGCCGATTTGGATACCGTTGCTAAGAGCGAACGCGTGGCTCCCGTTTCAGTGCAAGCCAAACGCTCATTGACTGACGAAAAGCGCGGAGGCGACCGTAAGCCTCCTAGCAAGTTGCTCATGGGGGGCGCCGCAGGGTTCATGCTCATTCTGCTCGGCGTGATCATCATCATTCGCAATCAAGAGGGAGAAGAAGTGGGGCGCATCAATGTCGATGTCCCCAAGGGCGGTGCGATTGACGTACAACAACCGCCCGGCGATACGAATGGCATTGAAAATGAAGTCGTAAGCACGACAGCTCCCCAAGGAAGCGGCACGGAGACGAAGGCAATGCTGAAGGAGAAGCCAGTCGATGTGCCTCCCCTACAAGTGATCACGCCATCCATTCCCACCGCTACAAACGGTTCTTATATTCGCTGGCCTTTCGATCCACCCGATGGTCGCGAGTACAAGTGGAGCGACCCAGAGAATTTAGGGCCGACGGTCAACTCCGCGACGGGTGATTCCAAGTGGCCATTGGATAAGCATCCAACGCTTTCATCTGACCAGTTGTGCCTCATCACTCAAAAACAGTTTCATGACATTCCTGGCTTGTATGAATTTCGACGAAAGAGTGCCAACGAGCCATGGGGGACTGGGGTTAAGATTATCGACACCAATGACGATGCAGATCCTTGGCTGAGTGCCGATGGCTTGACGCTTCTTTCTTCGAGCAAAAACTGGACGAAGGAATTAGGAGTTCAAGACGGTTCTGAGATTTGGCAGCGACAGCGTCCCAATCGCGATGCTCCGTGGGGGCCGGCGAAGAATTTAGGCCCACCAATCAATTCTGTGGCGGATGAGCTTGGCCCGGCACTCTCACCCGATGGGTTAGTCTTAGTGTTCCACTCGCTCGAACGACCGGGCGGACACGGAAGTATTGACCTGTACATCAGCCGCAGAACAACGCTGAACGCCCCATGGGAACCACCAAAAAACCTCGGAGCAACGGTCAATAGTCCGACCTTTGACGACAATGCACAATTCTTGGCCGACGGCAAAAGTCTGCTCTTCACTGGCAAAGGCAAGCTGGTCATGGCTATGGCTAACGCTGAGGGGAATTATGATTTGGTAAAGTTACCCGAGCAAACGCACACCTACCACAGCCCCTGGTTATCGCCCGATGGTCAGACATTATATTTCCACACGAGAGACCTCCCCGGCGGCTTGGGGCACGACGACATTTGGATCACCCACCGGGTGCTGAAGTAGTCGTCCTCCATCAACACAAAGTTCGCCGTAGCGATTTGCATCTCTTCCATCTCGTGGACTCCACAACGTTATCCTTGGCAGCGACTCGGGATATTTTTCATTTCGTTGCCAGTGTTCGTTGGTCTGTCTGTGATGAACGTTGAAATTGAAAAAGCCGCGTCGTGGACGCGATTGGCCACGACGGCGAGAGTTCTTACTTGATCGGATTTTGGCGACTCCAGAACGTCGCAAGTGTACTTCCCGTGGAAACAACCTTCCATCGTGACGTTAGTGCTGCCATCCTTATCCCCAGTGTTACGAGTCCGATGGATCGGTTACCGTAAAAGTGCTTGGCGCGGCAGCGGCCTACTCATGGAGAACATACTACTTAAGTTCGATGCCTGCGAATGCCAGTCGAAATGTTTTGGACTGGCCATCTTCGAATTCTATGGTCACCATGCATTTCGGCCCACGACCGTTTAAAGTCGTAATTCTCCCATCACCGTACTTGGGATGGAAGACGAGCTGACCGGAATGCAAATTTGACATCCCGTTGAAAGCTGGTGACGCAGCAAATTGCGCTGCCGTTCGAACGCCTGCGGGCAACGCTTTTGGCACTCGTGTCGGGGCCTTCATTGCCGCACGCTCTTCGTCGTCTAATTGACAAAGCTCGTCATCGTCATCGTTGGTTTTTCTCGGTTTGGGCTCATCGGGAAAGTCCCATGAATCGGGATACGCGTCGGCAGCGAATGGATCTTCGTCGAAATAGTCCTCAACCGCACCCAGATCAAGGTACCGCATTTCCTCACGCGGCAACTCCATCAAAAATGGACTAGCGATGACCGGGCGTGTTTCGCCTCTGGACAATCGCCGTTTGCAATAACTGATTTGTAATTGTTCTTCAGCTCGTGTGATTCCCACAAACAACAACCGACGCTCTTCTTCGATCTGAGCTTCGTTTTCTTGGCTGCGATAGTGCGGTATCAGGCCTTCCTCAACGGCAATGATAAAGACACATGGAAATTCGAGCCCCTTGGATGCATGCAACGTCATCAGCGTGACGCGATCCGTGTTGTCTTCCCAGTCATCGGTGCTGGAAACGAGCGCAATCTGTTCGAGAAATTCTTCGAGCGAACCATCGTCGGGGTGTTGGCGATCATACTCGACCGCAGCGGTGACAAGTTCATCGATATTGGCAAGTCGGCTACTATCTTGTTGGTCATCGCCAAGCCTCTCCAAGTACTCGCGATACTTTGTGGCTTCGATCAAGTACAGCAGCAAATCCTCATTTGTCGCGGTCGCCTTGACACAGAGCGAGTCATACAGAGCGACAAACGTTGCAACCTTGGTGGCAGAACGCTTGGGGATGGATTCGACCAGCCCCGCTTTTCGAGCGGCTTCGAGAAGAGTGATTTTTTCGTTGTCAGCATATTCTCGTAATCGTTCGATGGTTTTATCGCCAATCGCGCGGGCGGGAACGTTGATGACGCGTTCTAAGGCAACGTCATGGGCTGGATTATTGATCAGGTGAAGGTAAGCAAGCAGGTCTTTGATTTCTTTGCGCTGATAAAATTCGGTTCCGTTGACAATTTGATAAGGGATGCTGCGTCGGCGCAGTGCGTGTTCGATTGACCGCGTTAGCGCATTCATTCGACAAAGGATGGCACAGTCTCTCGGTCGCCGGTTATGGTTAAGGATTCCATCAGCGATCTGGTCAGCGATATCGTCTGCTTCCTGGTAACCATCTTCGTACAACTTAAGTACAACCGGTTGCCCTTCGGTGTTGGAGGTGAACAGGTCCTTATGTTTACGTCGCCGGTTATGGCGAATGAGTTGGTCTGCAACGCGAAGAATATTAGGTGTGCTGCGGTAGTTTTCTTCGAGTCGAACTGTTTTTACGGTCGGGTAGTCTTTCTCGAAATCGAGAATGTTGTTGATATCGGCACCTCGCCACCCGTAGATTGATTGATCAGGGTCGCCCGTCACCGATAGATTAGGGTAGTCGATTGAAAGCGCACGGACGATTGCATATTGCGCGAGATTCGTGTCTTGGTATTCGTCAACAAGGATATAACGAAAACGCGAGTCAAGCTCAGCGCGCAGCTCAGCGTTTTCGCGCAGCAACATCGCGACGTGGAGCAGCAAGTCGTCAAAGTCGACGGCGTTGGCGGTGAGCAGTTGTTTTTGATAGATCGGATAGACCCGCGATACAATCTGGTCACCATGTTTTAATGATTGCCCAAGAAACATCTCTGGCGTCATCAGTCGATTCTTGGCGCGGCTGATGCTTGCGGCAATTTGTTCGGGCGAAGTGTGGGAGATCGAAACCTGAGCGGCTTCGATCGCTCGTTTCAGCGCCTGTTTTGAATCCGAAGTGTCGTAGATCGAATAGTTTTCACGGAGACCAATCATCGGTGCATATCGGCGCAAGAGCCGCGCGCAAAATCGGTGGAACGTGCCCAGCCAGACCGGTTGGCCTGGTGCCAACGACTGAACTCGCGTACGCATTTCGTCGGCTGATTTATTCGTAAACGTGAGCGCGACGATCTGCCATGCGGGGATATCATGGCGGAGCAAATTGGCGATTCGGTGGGTGACAACGCGAGTTTTGCCGCTGCCTGGACCGGCAAGAATGAGCAGCGGTCCGTCGACATGCTCGACGGCTTGCCGTTGGGGGGCGGTTAAACCGTGAAAAATCCCGTCCATGTTTAAATATCGATCAAAGGTACTGAAGCCGGTCGACTGACGATTCACTCGTCAGTTAGATTGGTGAGATAGATTAGAGCGATCGACGAGAGTGCTGCAAGCGACTGGATAAAAGGTGGAAGTAAATGAGTAACGCCAAAAACGTGCTGGGGAAGCCATTGGTTGCTTGCGGTACGGATCCCATGACCGGCTTTTATCGTGATGGTTGCTGCCATACCGGTGCATCGGACGTTGGGATTCACGTCGTTTGTGCGGTAATGACGAGCGATTTCCTGCGATTCAGCCGATCGCGAGGGAACGACTTATCGACTCCAAACGAGGAATTTGGCTTTCCAGGACTGAAGCCAGGAGACCGCTGGTGTCTTTGTGCGGCGCGTTGGAAAGAGGCATTTGACGCCGGAATGGCACCGGATGTCGTGCTTGACGCAACGCATATCTCGGCGATCGAGTTTGCTTCACTCGATGAACTGCGTACCCACGCGGTCGATTGAGGGGGAATCAGGGCAACAGGCAATTGGCGCGATCGCGTCCTATTGACGATATTTCAAGTAAATATCTATAGTTCGTGTTGGTTTCTTTAACACCGCTTCTTAATGACGAGCGCGAGTCGCGCTGTCTTCGCGGTAGATGGATCGAAAAGCATGAATTCAGAGCATCGTCACGAATTGAACCAAAACGCTTTGGGCACCTTTGTTGGCGATAAGCTAAAAAAGGTGGAGCCCTATTCCAAAGCCATTGCCATTGGCTTTGCGGTGGTCGTATTTGCCGTCGTAGGAGCAGGTCTTTACCAAAACTCTGCGACGATGGCGAAAAGCGATGCGACGCTGGAATTGCTTCAAAATGCGAACGGCGGTGATGCCGACGCGTTGGCGGCGGTGGGTGACCGATACACCAAAACGCCAGCCGGTGCATTGGCAAGGCTTTACGAAGCGGATACCAATTTAAGTGCTGGTATTACGGCTTTATTCACTGATCGTGAACAAGGCGAAATTAAGATCAACGATGCGGTTAAAGCTTATCGCGATGTGACCACGACGGTCAAAGATCGCTTGCTGGTCTCTCGTGCCAACCTCGGTCTGGGCCGCGCTTTAGAATCCATTGGTAAAGTCGAAGACGCAGTCTCCGCTTACAAACAAGTCGTCTTGCTGAAGGAATCAGATGAGGTTGTAGCCGCAGCACAGCGGCGAATTGATTTGCTTCAAAAAGCAGAAACTCAGGAATTTTTGGCGTGGTTTAGCAAGCAAGATTTCAAACCTGCCGACCCGTCTTTGCCACCTTCGATGCCCAGCGGAAACAAACTGCCTGATTTGCCAGATCTCGACCTGCCCGAAATTCCAACGTTGAAACTTCCCGATGAGTTGAAGTCAAACGCGGATGATAAGGCCGCGCCTGCGCCGGGTAAGATGACGCTGCCGCCTATCGGAGAAGCGGATGCAGTTGAGAATTCTGTGGAACTAAAGTCGCCAGCCCCAGCACCAAAAGCACCTGCACCCGAAGCTCCCGCGCCCGAAGCTCCAGCGCCCGAAGCTCCCGCACCAGAAGCCCCGGCACCAGAATCCCCGGCACCAGAAGCCCCGGCACCAGAAGCCCCGGCACCAGAATCGCCAGCAGGTGACAATCCGACTGCACCGGTAACGGGCGATGCGGAGTGAGCAAAGACGACTGGGACGAATCCGAAAACGAAGAGATTCTTGGTCCTGATGCAACTCCGCTGCTGGTAGCTGAGACTGGCGCGCAAGAAGACGTATCTCGCATCATGACGGTGCCGGATTCGGCTGAAGGGCTCCGAATCGATGTGTTTCTTACGCAACTTCTAGACGGGTATAGCCGCCAACAGATCAAGGATGCGGTTCAAGCGGGTGGTGCTGAAGTAAACGGAAAAGTCGTACGCCCAAGCTGTAAATTGCATGCTGGCCAATCGATCCGGTTCCTTGTGCCACCTCCTGCAACCGACGATACGATTCCTGAGAATATCGAGCTCGATATTCTTTACGAGGACGACGGGATGGTCGTTGTGAACAAGCCAGCCGGCATGGTGGTACATCCAGCAAGAGGCAATTGGTCGGGAACGTTAACCAGTGCGCTCGCATACCGATTTCAGTCGCTTTCTGATGTCGGTGGACCAACCAGACCTGGAATTGTGCATCGTTTGGACCGTGAAACCAGCGGTGTGATTGTGGTTGCTAAAACGAATGCGTTTCATCTGCATCTGGCCGAGCAGTGGCACGACCGCGCCGTTTACAAAGAATATTTTGCAATTTCCGCTGGCGCACTGGATCGTGATCGGGACATGATTGATGCACCCATCGGTAGACATCCATTCCAACGTGACAAAATGGCGATTCGAGATCGCCACGAGTCCAGCAGACCGGCCAAGACATTCTATGAAGTCATGGCGAGGTGGGGGAAATACTCGCTCGTCAAGATGATGCCTGAAACGGGTCGAACGCACCAGATCCGAGTTCATTTAGAGCACATCGGTTGTCCCGTGTTATGCGATCGACTTTATGGTGGTCACAGCCAAGTTACTCGATCGCAATTGCTGGGCACCAAGCCTACGCTAGGTGAATTGCCAGTTCTTGAGCGACACGCGCTTCATGCATCACGGTTGAAGTTGACGCATCCCAAAACGAAGAAACAGATTGAGTTCTTTGCTCCGCTACCCAAAGACCTTGAAAGCGTCATTGCTATCCTTCGCGAGACTGAAAAAAAATAGTAGCGAAGGATAATTTAGCGGTATGGCGCGAGCCATCCGGTGACACGCACGTCAGCGAAACCGGACGGCTCGCGCCGTACCGCTAAAACCAATCATAACGCAGCACTTTTAATCACGCTGGCGCAGGCCGGCCGAAATAGTAACCTTGAGCGTACTGGAAACCGAGCTCTCGACAAACAGATGCTTCACCTTCGGTTTCAATCCCTTCGGCAAGCGGCTTGATGTCGAGGTCTCGAACCATCTTCACTAACGTTCTCAGCATTTGAAGACGTTTTTCATCGGCCGTGTCGATGCCGCGAATCAGACCGATATCAAACTTGAGATAATGGGGTCGAGCCTCCATGATTTCGGCAAGACGTCCTTGGCCAGCACCAAAGTCATCGTAGGCCAATTCAATATCCAAGTCGCATAGACTTGCTCGCAACCGCTGCATCGATGCTGGGTCGGTGATTGCCGCTTCGTGAATTTCCAGGACGATACGAGTGGCTCCCGCCAATTCCCTCAGCTTAATCATTGATTCGATCAGCCCGTCACTCGCCAATTCTTTTGGATGCGTGTTGACAAACAAGAGCGGTTGATCTGGCAGATCGCGGCCAATTCGTATGCCCTCCCAGCGCAGCAGGCGACTTAACTCAACTTCTAGGTTCAACTGTTCTGCCGCTTGAAACATCGCGCCAACGGATTCGAGCCCAAACACGCGACCACGTCCCAACACTTCATAGCCAATCGACTTACCATGCCTCATCGTAACAATCGGTTGAAAGTGAGGCTGTACAAGACGCTGCGTCATCAGGCGATCAAACTGTACCAGCGCCAAGGCTTGGTCGCAGACGTTTTCCTGATAAGTGCCTGAGATACAGCTTGCGGGAGACTGACAACGGATCCGAAACGGAGCTTCGGCGAAGTGAATGAGATCTTCTTCACCAACTTGCGTCACTTCTTGGATTTTGTGGCCGTTAACGTAGGTGCCATTCGTGCTGCCCAAGTCGTTGATGAAGAGGTGGCCATTTTCGACCCATAGCGATGCATGATTCCCGCTGACGGTGCGAAAATTGATCTTCATCGCGATCCCTGTTCGGCGACCAACGATGAATGGATTCTCATCGATCGGTGTATGCTGAATCGCTTCACCGCTGGCCGTTGGCCCGCAAAGAAACCAAACGTCATTGCGAACCGCGTGACTGCGCGGGCTGTGGGTAGGTACGGCTGAATTCATGGCAGAAATATGTGTACGAGACCGCAAACGCAACAAGACTCATTTTGCTTCTCGTAAACCTAGGTTAAGAAATGTGGGTAGACGGTTCCACGCCGTCACCTCTTTCGGGTTTTTTAATTGAACAGCGTCAACTAGTGGATGAAACGTTGTTATTTGCCGAGCTTTCTGCAATCGTGAGCGGTACGGCGCTAGCGGGCAGTTGATTTAGTTGTGTTTTGAATTTTAGCGTGCTAATCATAACCCGAATGCGTAAGCGAGGGATCGCAGTGATCCCTCGCTTACGCAGCGGGTTACTAAATCAACGGCCCGCTAGCGGGCCGTTGATTTAGTGAGCCGTTCGCGCTAGCGTCGGGCCCTACAGCAGGACGCTTACCGTTGACGGCCCGTGGCTAGCGCCATCGGCTCACTAAAACGATGGAAACCCACTATAACAACGG
>JAYVSE010000308.1:0-1852 GCA_043775635.1 Planctomycetaceae bacterium
TCGAGCGGGAAATAAGTGTCCGGTACCTTTTGTGCAAAGCACCCGAAGGGCGAGTTCCTCGCAAAAGGTACCGGACACTTATTTCCCGCTCATTGCTTAGTAGCGAGCCCTACTCAATCACGGGACAAACGTCGAACCATTCGCGTTTTTGCTTCCGCATCCAATCCGCAGACTGCTCAGGACCCCAAAGACCGGCTGTATACTTCAACAGAGGGGGGGCCGCTGGGCTTCGCCAAGCCGAAATGATCGGATCGACAATGCCCCAAGACAACTCAACTTCATCACTTCTGGCAAATAGGCTTGCGTCGCCGTTCATTGCATCCAGCAGCAACCGCTGATATCCATCTGGCATTCCACCGGCGTCCCCTTTGTTGAATCGGAAGTCAAGTGTTGACGTGCGAGTCTTCATTTCAGTATCGGGAACCTTCGACTGGATTTGCATTTGGATGCCCTCGGCGGGCTGCACTTGAATCACAAGTCGATTTGCATCGAACTGGCGGAGCTTGGATCCAAAAACAAGATGGGGCGGCTGTTTGAACTGAATCACAATCTGCGAACTACGACATGACATCGCTTTGCCACTTCGCAGATAGAACGGGACGTTTCGCCAGCGCCAATTATCGATGTACATCTTAAGGATTGCGAAGGTTTCGGTTTGACTTCCCGTTGGCACTCCTTGCTCTTTCAAATAACCGTCGTATTGGCCTCGGACGGTTTGGGCAGCGAAGTCGCCGCCTGTCATGGGCCGAACGCTGTGTAGTACCTTAACTTTTTCGTCACGAACAAGGGTCGAGTCAAACCGTGGCGGTGGCTCCATCGCTGTGATCATCAGCAATTGAAAGATATGGTTTTGGAACATGTCGCGCATGATGCCTGATGTATCGTAATACCCGGCCCGACTTCCGATGATGACTTCCTCAGCAACGGTAATCTGAACATGGTCAATGTAATTTCGATTCCACAACGGCTCGAAAATGCTATTGGCGAACCGCATCGCAAACAGATTTTGAACGGTCTCTTTACCGAGATAATGGTCGATGCGGTAAATCTGGTCTTCGCGAAAGACTTTATGGACTCGATGGTTGAGTTCTTGTGCCGATGCTAGGTCCGTACCAAACGGTTTTTCAATGATGACTCGGCGCTCGCCCATGGCGTCATCGGCAAGCCCTGCAGCACCAAGCTGCTCGACCGCCGTCGCGTAAAGCTGCGGCATCGTGGAAAGATAATACACACGATCCGCGTGTCCGTCAGGCTCGATTGATCCGAGAAACTGACCTAGCTTTTGAAAGTCTTCGAGTTGTTGAATATCACCGGACTGGTAGTGGACTCGTTCGGCAAACGTCGCCCAGGATGTTTCGTCGAACACGGCTCCGGCGAACTGAGCCGTTGTTTCCTTTAATGAAGTTCGCCATTGATCATGGTCAAACGAGCTTCTAGCGACACCCACGATATTTGTATTTTCCGGCAGTCGCTTTTTTTTGTGCAGGCTGTAAAGCGCGGGGATCAGCTTGCGGCTGGTAAGGTCTCCCGACGCTCCAAAGATAACAATCGTATGAGCCATCTGCCGGTATTCCTCAAGGTTCGAGATATTGGACTTATCGCAGGTGTTAATTTATCCAAGGTTCGACGTAGTATCTAGTGCTTTGTCCAAGATCAAATTTAGGGTTTAGAGGTTTAGAATAGTGCAATTATCCCCGTTGCTCGGAAATCGGAAAACAATGGGGCCAATTGTTCTACTCTAGGAACAGGCACAAAAAAACAATGCCCCGCTTCAATGCTGGGATTTGATCGTAGTGGGATTCGCCAGAATTCCTCAGCACACTAAAACGTTGGGAATTCTAGCGAATCCCAC
>JAYVSE010000309.1:0-29820 GCA_043775635.1 Planctomycetaceae bacterium
GTTGCTGGTGGCCAAATTAGGTTGTAAAAAAAAGGCAACTTGCGATTGCAATTCGGCCAAAAAACGGCGGGAGCTGCGATCCAAGCGAGGTCAGGAACACATAGTCGCGCGGGAGCTTGGACTTGAGATTGGGGTTGTCGCGCTCGACGGCGAGGATGGCGTCGTCGATCAGCGTGGCGATGTCCGGACGCGTGGCTTGGTTCTGCAGGTTGGGCCAGCGGGATTCGGGCGGGACCCAGAAGACTCGCTCGGCGGTGTATTCATCCTTCGATTCGCGAAGGAGGTCGATCTGCGCGGGCTTCATCCCGACTTTGGTTAACTCGGCTTGCAGTTCATCTTGGCGGGACTGGAAACTGTCGGAGATGTACTTAAGGAAGAGCAAGCCAAGGACGACGTGCTTGTACTCGGCGGCATCGACCTGGCCGCGGAGCGCGTCGGCAGATTTCCAGAGCGTGTCGGCGTAGGAAAGGTCGGAAACGGAGTCGCTGGTCATAGTCAGGCCTTGCTGCAACCGTTGCCGAGGTCGCTATTGCAGTCGATGATCACGATCGGTACGCCATGAATGAGTAGAAGCAGGTCGCAGCGGTGGTGTCTATTGACAGCGTTGATGCGAAGCTGGTCGGCCCAGCGTGAAACTCGATCCCAGCACCGCCAGGGAGTTTAGCAAGCACTCCACGAATGCGACAGGCGGGAAGCCTATCCCACTCATTGATCGAACGACACTAAATCACGGCGGAACCGGCGGCTATCGGCCTGTTGATTTAGTCAGCCGTACGCGCTAGCGTCGGGCCCTACTGCAGGACGCATACCGTGACGGCCCGTGGCTAGCGTTATCGGCTCACTAAAACGATGGAAACCCACTATAACAACAGTCGGCTATCGCCTTGCCGCTCACAATTGCAAAAAGCAGTTGGTGCGTTGATGCTCGCCGAACGTTGCTCAGGGGTTATCATTTTTCATTCGCGATTGGCTGTAACCGGACTTCAAAGCGCAGGGTGTCCTGTGAACTCCGCAGCGATCTTTTGAGCAGTGATACTGACTCACCCGGACCGATTGTATTCACAATCAGCGGTTGCTCCGCAGGTGGTTCACCGAGAGCATGCGGGAGTTCGGCGGTTTGGATCGCTTCCTGCTTACCATATCCGAGTTGCAAGGCAACGCGCAAACCGTCTTCAAAGGGCTTGGCCTGGAACTGAATCAGGTGCTGACCAGACGCACACTTTTGTTCGAGAACTTTCGGTTCACCTTCCTTTTGTGGAACAGTCGAAGACAAACGCATATTCGGGAAGCCTGTCCGTTTCGTCGGCGCGAGTGCCGTCTGCTGGATGGACCTTTGCCAGAACCACGGCAACCTTGCTGTCGCCGCCAGGAAGCACTTTGACTTTAAATCCCTGTTGCTCTCTGGAGTTTCGTCCATCGTTCAGAAGTTCGACCGGTTCAGGATGCGGCGATTTCGTCGCGGCCAGAAGCTGACGCAGTACTGCCACACTCGGATTCTCGATCATCGCTTTGAGCTGCTCGGCCGCATCCCGCTTTGGAAGAACGTCCTCCAGCTTTCCGTAGACCGCGTGACTTGGATGCGAGGAATCTTCATTGCGAATAATCATGACGACCCCGTCATCCGCCATCAGCGGTACTTCGACAATCGCCCCATTGAGCCAGAATGCTCCGCGTTCATGAGTTTTCAGATTGATCGCCAGACGCAGCGCTTCCACCTGCGCATAATCAATGGCGCTGGGGACACGCAGCAGGACGCGACCGTTCTCGTCGGTCGTTTCGCGTTGTAGAGTGCCAAATCGTTGTACGCTCCACAGTTGCCAGTCGCTCTTGCCGATTCTCATTTCGGCCAGCGCGACCGTGACATTATTCACGGGGCGTCCCTTGTCATCCATCACAAGCACTTCACGGTCGACAACTGGTTGTTCACGTTCCAGATAGATCGTTCGCTGAATCGTTTCACCGGCGATCAGATCCACGTATCCCTCGCGACGATCACGAAATGCCGGATCGTCTTCATTTGCATAAAGCGGCGATCGCGGCAGGACGAAGCCATCGGCGCTCACGCTGAATGATTCGCGGCATGCACCAGGCAAATTGCGAATCTGAACACATCCATTCTTATCCGATTTTGCCTCAGTGAATGACTTCTCTGCCCAGTCATCCTCTCGCTTCAGCGCGAGTCTGCGAGGACGCCAGTTCCCGCTTCCGCTGAATGACGACGAATCGATCGTATCACGCAACACACGTTCAACAAGCTCCGCCGTTTGAAAACGATCGCTTCCAGGAATGAAATTGCCGCCGAACAGATAGCGCCCATTGGGACTGAACGAGACGACTGCCTTTGGGATTGGATTTCCGGACGAATCCAGAATTCTGAAATCGCAGGAAGCGGTCTTTTCACAGGCGACGGTGACCTCAACGTCGGGCTTGTCGAGCGGCACCCATTGCGGCCGCATGCCCGAACTGGAACGAAGCAGTTCACGAAGCTGTTCAGTTCCAGACTGCATCGTCGTGCCGCCAGCCGCCGAAGACCCGTTAGAATTTTCGACGACCTGCGGGCTGATCAGTTCATACTTTTCAGCGTACTCAATCAGCGACTCCGTGGTTGGGTTGGTCGACATAAAGCCGTCCACGACGACATGAAACTGCGCATGCCCGCCGCTCGGCAAGGATGCAAACGTGAACGTGCCATCCGCTTCAACCGCCGTTGACTCTTCCCAGATCCATTGGTTCGTGCCTAACTTATGATTGGCTGATTCAACAAGTGACAGACTGACGTAACCTTCTGTGATGGGGCGCGGCACCGAGTCGTCGAGGCGGCCTCGGAACTGCGTGCCTGGGCTGAGCACGAGTTCAAGGATACCATCTTCACCTGGCTTGACCGTCGCGATGTCGACCAGTTCACTGAACAGCATCGGGCCGTCTTTCTGAGCGGCAGCGACGCGCATCATGCGTCGAGTCAACGCGACCGATGGTGATTTGAATGTGCCATCATTCTGCGGCACAAACTCGCGTCCCCAGACTCGGTGACGTGCCAGCAGAGGAACTGCCTGTTTGAGAATTTGACCATCGCCATCGACGGCTCGGACATGAACGACTCGTCCCCGCTTGAGCCGCACCGTGGAACTTCCGGTTGCCGACTGTGTGTCGCAAAACTCAACGAATCCATCACGCTCTACCGTCAGGATGACTACGTCCGAATGCTCCGGCGCTTGGATCGAAACTCTCCCATTGGGATTTGTGGCTTTAGAGATGAGTTCAATACTCAGACTGTTTGGCGCTTCGTGCTGGAACTGAAATTGAACTTCCGCGCCAGCGACCGGCTCGTCCTGCTCGTCGACGACTCGCACCGTTCGCAATCGCAGACTTTCCACGTCAACATTCTTCGCAGGTGATTCCGTTTGCGGCGCTTGCGCCAGCACCGATTGAATTGGCCAAACGAACAGTGTCAGCAGCATTGCCAGCGACATCCCGATGGTCAGCAGTCCAAGTAAGGAAGCTTTTTGATTCGATGCTTGAGCTGCATCAGCAGTCGGCAATAAGCGGCGCAATCGGCACTGTGCCCACAAGCTCCAGATCGGTCGCAGCGAACAGCACCACACTCCAAGAAGCCAGACGCTAACAAGAATCGCGACGACCGCGAATTGCCAAATGGAATGCAGCAGCGTCCAACCAAAGCGTTCGATCCATGTCGGAACAAGACTTGGAAAACCCCTTTCAGGAACGACTGCGAGCAAGACGCCGGCCAAAGATGCGATGAGTGTTTTCATGATCGCTTACCCTCCAACTGCTCCACCATGTTGCGAACTTCCGCCAGTTCTTCAGGCGACGCCTTACTGGATGACAAAGCCTGCAAGACAAGACTGAATGCCGAGCCATCGTACACTTTGTCGATCAGGTCTCCGAGCATTTTTTTCTGCGTGGATTTTTGACTGACGGCCGCTCGATACATCTGCGGACGGACGGTTTCGTCGCGTTTGACGAGTCCTTTTTCAAGCATCACGGAAAGCATCTTGACGGTCGTCGAGTAGGTTGTGCCTTTCAATTCCGTCAAGCCGTTGTGAGTCTCGCGAGCGGTCGAGCCGCCGCTCAGCCAAACAATTCGAAGGATCTGCAACTCAACCTCGGTCGGCTGTGTCGAAACCGGACGCGCCATGAATAAGCCCCTCGCAAAAAGTGCCGAACGAATTCGTCATATTGCTCATATTAGCGAATTCGTTCGTCACGTCAAGTCTGGTTTCCGGATTCGATAGGATGGGAGCGATCAAAGGACGGTGGCAGTCGTCTTCGTTATTCAGGTTGACTACGACATTGAGCGTAAAGGTTATTTATCCGTATAGGGAACTGATCGAGTAATTCGATAGGAGAACGCTCCCAGTAGTTCCCCTTCCTGTACGGCATGGCATGTCAGGCAACTCTTAGATGCACGAATCGCGCCTAGCATCTGGATACGATTGATGTAGGAATCGATAACAACATACTCACCTTTCCACAACTGTTCCAAGGCACTGACCTCAAACTTATCCAGTTGGCGGATGGGTGCCGAGACTAACTTTTCCATATTCGGCAATTCTGACGAAACATATACTGCGGGGGAATGCGGTTTCAGCAGGCTTAATAGTTCGATACGAGTAAACTTCCAGCTAGCCATCGCTTGTAGATGCTGCATTCGAACCGTAAGCGGTTCTTTGTCTGAAAGTCGCGATGCTCTCGGCTGAAAATAGCTGTCAAGGTCGGGGGCGTAAAAGACACCGTGTGGCAGGAAACCAGCTACCTCGTCAATCGAACGTGCATAACCCATACGTGCTTCCTGTAAAAACTGATCGACAGAAAATCGATGAGTCGACTTGATAAAACTGACAGACGGAATTAGTTTTTCGTTTTCCGCAGCCTTCTCTTCCAGCCACCCTCCCGAATCGATGGAAGCAATTGCTGTTGGTGAGTTAAAAGGAAACGGAATCAGTTCAGCGTCATCTTGGGGAAGGTCGTACGGATCGCCCAGCGGAATCCCAGGATCAGGTGTAAACGCAATATTGTTGGTATCAAGCCTGTCAAACATTTTCACCACACCAAGGTACTCTGCCGTCGGTCGAGGAACGCGCGATAACCCGTTGCCCGGTGCCAGGATGAAAAGAACAACATTCTGCTCGTGAATGATTTGCAGTGCTTCCGTACGAGAAAGGAAACCTAGTTCCGGTGGATTTTCCACGAGTGTAAGCAGTTGCTCCTGATTACGTTTCGTGGCGGGCAGCTCCGTTGACAAACGAGAACGAACGGACTTAAACGCATACTTTAGTCTGAGGTAACTTGCCAGCCGATAGGCCTGGATAACTATGACTCGATTCGTTTCAGGCTTGTTATTCGCCCCTAGCGAATCCAATTGAAGTGCGGCTTCCTCGTCATTCATTCGCCAAAAATATTGAGCGGCAACAAATGAGCTAGCGAGTACGGCAATCGTAATTGCGATTCGCCGGCCAGTAGATCTTTGCATCGTCTTCATGGTTTGCGCTCCGTAGGAGCGGAATTTTGAGTCATGGCTCCTCTGTTCAATGGTATCGCGTTGAAGTTCGGTGGTTAACCTATAGGTTCGATTCCCACTATAATTTATAAAAACTCACGCCGTTTCTAATCTGTGCCTGCCTGCTCAGCGCGGGCCTCGCCTTGGGCCAACCCGCCAAGCCTATGAAACCAAAGTTGGGGCTCACGGCTCGCATGGAGATGGACGAGCACGAGCACTGACCTGGCGAAACAGTGCAAGTTAGGTAGTTGCAGCCACTGTTCACCTAACCGAAGTGGATTTCATTTTTCTCGCGTCGTCACTTCTCAAGCCGGATTTCGCGTATCCTTGGATTCGCCTTAGACTGGAAACTGGATCATTATTGATGACAGACGATTCGCCAGAAAAGCTACCACGACGCCCGCGATATCGCGGTGCGAATCCTCGTCGGTTTGCTGAAAAATACAAAGAACATCAACCGGCAAAGTATCCGGCTGATATTGCCAAGGTTCTTGCGGGTGGACGAACGCCTGCAGGAACGCATGTGCCGATCATGTTGCGTGAGATCCTTGCGGTGCTCGCTCCGAAACCGGGAGAGATCGCGGTCGACTGCACACTCGGCTACGGTGGTCATGCGCAAGCGTTGTTGGCCGCCGTGCAACCGGGTGGCAGACTGCTCGCGATGGACACAGACCCCATCGAATTGCCAAAGTCAGAGGTGAGATTGCGGGCGTTTGGCTTTCCTGCCGATAGCTTGCTCGTGAAGCGGATGAATTACGCTGGCCTTGTTCGGTTCGTCACCGCAGAAGCTCCAGGCGGAGTTGATATGCTGCTGGCGGATCTCGGTCTGTCTTCCATGCAGATCGATGACCCTGCGCGTGGTTTCTCATTCAAGACCGATGGACCGCTGGACATGCGGATGAACCCGCTACATGGCCAATCGGCAGCTGCTTTGCTTTCCAAGATCAGCGCGCCAGCCCTCGCGTTGCTATTGACGAACAACGCGGATGAACCGCATGCCAATATGCTGGCAACCGCGATCCTCAAGGCACATCAACGCGTGCCACTGGTAACGACCGGAGATTTAGCTGCTGTCGTTCGATCTGCCATTGCTTCACCGCGATCTCGTTCCGAGGAAACATCGGTTGATTCCCCCGATGATTCGGTACGCCGGATATTTCAAGCGTTACGAATTGCGGTCAACGATGAATTCGGTTCACTGGACGGGATGCTGTCGCAGCTATCGACATGCTTAAAATCCAAGGGGCGGATCGCGATCCTGACTTTCCATTCGGGCGAAGATCGACGTGTGAAGAAGGCGTTTAAAGACGGCCTAGCAAATGGGCTCTATTCGTCAATTGCTGAGGATGTCATTCGACCATCGGCAGAGGAGCGACAAACGAATTCACGCTCCTCTGCTGCAAAACTCCGCTGGGCCGTTCGCGGTAACGACTTGTGAAGGGGCTGAACCTAAGGTTTTTCTTCGTCTTGCGGGTCGATACTGCGATAGACAATACCGCCGACAATTCCACCTAGAATGGGAGCTAACCAGAACAACCAAAGTTGCGAAATCGCGGCGGCAGGGTTGAGATGACAACCCGAAATGTGACCAATCGCATACGCCATGGTGAGCACAGTTAAGCCAAACGCGAACGACACGCCCACTCATCCGATGCCGACATCCGCAACGCCGGCGGCGAACATGGCGCTGCCGCATCCTCCGAAAATCAGCCAAAAAGTCCCCAAAAACTCCGCGACGCAACGACGACCCAAGTTCATTTTACTCTCCTCAAGTTAATTCACGAAACACGACAGAAATTACGACGCGACAACGTATCGTTTAAGACAAAAATCTACTACGGCAAATTTGGCTTGTGTAATTTGGCAACTACGGGGTCGTCGTGCATGTCATGACCAAGTCGTTAGACGCTGCTTTCTGCTGCGTGATGACCCCGTCTCTGAATAAAAATTCGATCAACACACAGCTAAAGAAGTCCATTGAATCATTGAAAAACAAAAAGCTTGGAGTCGATGACTGACAGTAAGCCTTCAAGGCCTTGATACCGCAAACTGCCAGGCAAGAAGTCGTTATGAACGATGCTGTCGACGTTGCTGAACACACCCACTGCTTCCTCTCGTGGTCCCTCAACGATCACCTGCTGAATCGCATGTTCTTTACCGTCGTTAAGGACGAGGACCGCAGCAGCAGCCAAAAAGGTATTGCTGGGTGTCACGACAAGCCTGATTGACTTGTTCTGCTCGCGCTTCGTTTCTTCGATGAGTCGAAGCAGGACTGCCAGCTTACGAATGATTCTCGGTGCATTGTATCCATACGTATAAGCTGCAGCGGGACGAGGGTTGCTGACCAGTGATTGACGCTCGTCATCTCCGCCTAGCGGATCGATTAGGTTGCATACATAAACTTTGTTCGAATTACTCCTTGATTTTGCATGAAGTGCGTTTTCTACTGGTTCGATCAATAGATCGATAGTACCGGACGTTGCCTTGCTCGGGACGGAGTTTACGTTGACACTGGGTTGCCGAACGGACTTGCGGTTACCAACGATTGTGATCGTGTCCCCCGACGTCTCAATGGTAAGAGTCGTTGCCAATGAAACCGCAGGCGACGTGATTGCTTGCCAGCCTTCACGAAGAATCGCAGTGGTTTTCGCTTTGGATTCCGCGCTATCTGAGGCACGAATCGCGGTTGCACTATTCATGATCGCGGCCCACTGCGCCGTTAACTTACGCTCATATTCAATGCCGGATTCTGGAGCGAGGTGCTTACTATCCCAAACGGTAAGCTCGTCTTTTTTGATCAAGTCAAAATCTGCTTCAAGAATCGGTTCGGCCAAACCCAAGCCAAACAACCGGTTCATGAAGCCATACATGGCAACACGAGATACGTGGTTGTAGTTATGAGGAAATTGAGGACCGGGGTACAACTGCACGGCCGCTTCCTTACCAAAGAGCCCGAACAGTTGCTTTAGTTGCGGAAATCCATCTTCGGGCATCGTCAGCGTCCAATCCTTCGCGGTTGTCATTCCAACGGGGCGAGGCGCTGCCAGAGAAACGATTTCCACATTGCCTGTTCCCACTCGCAAGCCGCAAGCGTTTTCACAGGTGCATCCACCTTGCATCCCAGTGCTCACCATCACTGCGGGAAAGGCACCGGCGAGTCGCGGCTCAGTGGCAGCAGTGATCAACGACTGCGTTCCGCCGCCACTTGCACCGGTGATCGCAATCCGGTTTCCATCCACATCCGGCATTGATCGAAGTAATTCGAATGCACGCAAGCCGTTGATCGTTTGCAAAGCCATGATCGATTGGCCATACCCTTCTGCTTTGGCGCTATACAACAGCCACTGTCCCGGCTCGCCGCCAGGGTTTTCAACGTTCATTCCAAAGCGATGGGCGCGATCAAAAGAAATCTGTTGACTGTCGGCGTAACCGATCATGTCGTATTGCAACACAATGCAGCCCATACGAGCAAGTTGTACACAGGCCGCCTGCAACTGATTAATCGCTGCATGTTCGAACCGCTCAGCACCGGTTGCAAGCAACTGACGGACCTCGTTCGGCGGTGCTTCATAGAACCGACCATTCTCCCAGTGACCATGGGCATACATGACCGCCGGATAACCATTTTTCGGGACCGCGATTCCGCGTGGGCGATACAGACTTCCGGTCACGTAGAATCCTGGCAGGCTTTCAAAATAGATCTTCTCGATTGAGTACCCATCCATCTCGCGCCGACCATGAACGGTTGGTTCCGCATCGGAAATCGTCGGCATGGGGTGTACCGCAAGCGAGACTCTAACCTGTAGGCTCAGATCTGTTGCACGAGATTTCCATTGGTCGAGCGTTTCTGGCACCACCATTGGAAAGTGATCGTTGAGGTCCTTCAGTTTGGCGTTTACTTGCGGTTGCGGTTGGTCCGCCCTCACTTCAGCATTCGACGCGAGCACAATGGCAATCAATACGGAAACAACCGGCAGTAAATTTTGGCAGCGAGATCTCATGGAGGTTAAACCCAGAAGGAGTGACGATTGGCAGGCAAGACGATATCGTATCTCGTTTGCAACAGCCCGTGTGCGCCTACGCCAGCGTCTGATCAATTTGTTCCCTTTCCTTAACGCTTCGTTGGGAAAAGGCAAGGTTGAGGCCGGGTTTACAGAAATGATCGACGAAAGACTGCGGTTTTAGTGTGTTTTGCAAAAACATCCGATGTCTGGACGGCCCGATTTGAACGGCCTACCATGATGACCGCTGATGGCGGTAGACTCTTGCTCGGATAGCGATTGGCTTATCTCAGAACTTGGGTTCGGGTTGCTAAACCGATGGACGTTGACCTCTGCTGAGAAACAGGAAGCTTGACAGCGAATATGTTTGAACAAGCATTCAAGAACATCGACGATGTGCTCCGGAAAGATGCCGGTTGCACAAGCGAGTTGGATTACACCGAGCAATCATCGTGGCTGTTGTTTCTGAAATACCTGGATGGCTTGGAGCGTGGTCCATCGCAGCCTAGAAGCGATCATGGATGAATTCGCCGCATTGGATACCGAGAGTGCTAAAGTATTGGCGTAGATTCGTGGGTTGATTTAATGGTCGATGGGAGTGATGTGATGAATGAGAATAATGATCGTCAGTCGAATCGGTCAAATCAGGGCCTGCATATTTCCCATCAATCTCATTCCTCCCATTCCGCTCTTCGTCCCATTATTCCACCGCGTGGCGACTATCAAACCCTATTATCCTTCCAAAAGGCCGAAGTCGCTTACGACATCACGTTTCGCTTTGCCCACAAGTATCTCGGCAGAGGTGATCGTACGGTCGATCAAATGATTCAGTCCGCTCGGTCGGGCAAACAGAACATCCTGGAAGGGAGTAAAGCCGCAACGACGTCCAAAGAGACCGAAATCAAACTTACGAACGTCGGACGAGCCAGCTTGGAAGAGCTTCTGGCGGACTATCGCGACTATTTGCGAGTCCGCGATTTGCGGACTTGGGAAAAGGATTCGAAGGAAGCGTTGTTCGTTCGCGACTTGGGCCGCAAGACGCCGCAGACGTTTGAGCTTTATCGCGAA
This sequence comes from Planctomycetaceae bacterium, assembly GCA_043775635.1. Taxonomy (GTDB): domain Bacteria; phylum Planctomycetota; class Planctomycetia; order Pirellulales; family Pirellulaceae; genus UBA6163. The sequence continues at coordinate 10,588 of JAYVSE010000309.1, forward strand.
TTCGTCGAGTCACGTTCAGCCGAAGTGATTGCGAACATTGCGATCTGCCTGATTCATCAAACCAATTACTTGTTGGATCAGCAGTTGAAGACGCTGGAAAAAGAATTCATTGAATATGGCGGCCTGCGTGAACGGATGACCAAGGCCCGGCTGAACCACCGCAACCAAAGACCGAAACAATGAACGATGGCTACCGACATGATTCCGAAGTTTCCCATCGATCCGATGTCTTTCGACCACCGATGGGAATGATGAGAAGAATGGGAATTATGTATCCAACCACCATCGCAGGCGCGGTTTCGCCTGTTTCATAATTCCCATGCTTCCCATCAATCCCATCAATCCCATCAATCCCATGCATTTTCCGCCACCTGCCCGCAGGAACTGCCATGTGTCCCGCTCGCCGAACCGGAAATGCGAGGTTAGATTGATTGAACCGACCCAGGAACGAAGCGTTGCAACGTTCCCCTTCCCTTCAAAAGCTGCGGTAAATCTGTGACCGAACGCACCCGCAATCACCCCGTTGTAGACCTGATTTTGACAAGTCGCATTGTTGCGATTTTGCGGCTCGATGATTTATCGAACGCGATTCCATTAGTGGAATCGCTGCTTCGCGGTGGCGTTCAGGCGATCGAATTTACGCTCACCAATCGTGAGGCTCCGGCGGTTGTCGCTGAAGTTCGCCGAGTCATTCCAGCATTTGACCAAGGGACGGCAGCGATCGGTCTTGGTTCGATCCGAAGCGCCGTGGAAGCTCGCATCGCAATCGATGCCGGAGCACAGTTCCTGGTGTCGCCCATTGCCGTAGGGGCTATTGTAGATGAAGCGAAAAAGCAGCATACCGCCGTTTGTCTGGGAGCGTTTACACCGACCGAAATAGCGATGGGCTGGGACCTCGGTGCCGACATCATCAAAGTTTTTCCGGCTCGCGGTTTAGGCCCCGCCTATATCCGGGACGTGTTGGCACCGATGCCCTTTCTGCGATTGATGCCAACTGGCGGTGTCGACCTGACAAACATAAGCCAATACTTGGCAGCCGGAGCAGTCGCCGTGGGTGTTGGCGGTAAATTTGTCGACCCTAGTTGGATACGGAATTGCCAGTGGGATGCAGTCACGAAGGCCGCGTCGGAATACATACTCGCCGCAAACTGACCTCTAAATAAAATGCTTGACAATAAAATCGTTGACAAACCACTGCGGAATTCGTTCTTGCTCGATTCGCAGATTTTTTGAGCGGCAGGTTTCAAACGCTAACTGCTCGCCTGCTGTTAATCCAATCAGCGTCTTTGATGGACTGCCGTTGCCTGAAATCGCTAGAGCAGTCCACTTATTCAACGTTTGGTCGTCCATCATCAGACTTGTCACTTGACAAAATCGCTCCCTCATCGCCGACAAAATTTCAAAACCTTCAACATCCATGTCTCCCCAGTAATACAGCTTGTTCTGTTCAAACCACTTGCATTCGAATAGCCGAGTTACGCCATCGCCCAGTCCACCCATTGCGACGCCATTCTTGAAAAAGGGCAGGGTCAGTAGATTGATTTTATTTTCGACCAGTACGAATGTCGCTTCACTCAACGGCAATCGATTGATCGCCTCGATCGGCAGTGACAACTCCTCGGATGGTAACGAACACCACAGCAGCAGTTCGCTGTCCAGCACGCGCACCAAAAAGTGTTCTCGCGGATAGCTGAAACCGTAGCGCCGCTCAAATTGTCTCGATAAGTAACCAAAGTCGATCGACTCAGCAGGCAACGTCAGGTCAAACCATTGTCCGAGCAGCGGTTGGTACGATTCGATCAGTTTCGTTGATATCGACAATGGCAACTCGCGAACGTAACAGCTCGGTCGCGGATTCGAGTTCAAGTATTCGAGGACTTTTACAAGGTCCGCCACGTCATCGGCAACTTCGATCAACCGTTTCCAGTTTGCTTTTACCCAATTGCGAAGCATAGGAAATGGACCACACAACGTTTGAACCGCGCGATCAAGGGCCGAAATCTCGGTACGTTTACCGATCAATCGCAACAGATCGTTCCACGACTCAATCTCGACCTTGTCCACAAAACGGTTCGCGCCGTACTTGCGCGACTGTCGCTCCACCCAAATAACCGTGTAACCGTATCCGATAACATCTTTGGAGCCATCACGCAGTGCGCGGGTCTGCTCGATCGCTTCGGCAGGAACATCAGACAATTGTTGGTTCACCGGCAATCGGAGCGGAAAGAATTCAGCCAATGGTTTCGAATCTCCGAATAGCATTGACTCAAGCCATGCTCCAACCGCTTTGGGATACAGTCGCAGAGCTTTTTGACGAATGCCATCGGGCGAAATCACAATATCACCAAAATCATGGGCTCACCATCGCTTCATCAAGCTGCTGTGCCGTGACGCTGATCAATTCACTCTTATTCGTCTTCGCATCCTTCACCACATGCAGGTACGCGCCAACGTAGGGCTGGGCGACACGAACCTTGGCATCCAGCGGTGCAACGATCAACAGTTGCAGCCCAAATCGATCAAACAATTCTAACGCGGCTCGTGCGTGGGCGTCGTCGCTGCGTGAGAACATCTCGTCGACCATCACAAAATGAAATTTGTCGCTGGACGTGGCATCCGGGTCGAGGTCGTATTGATAAGCAATCGCAGCCACCAACACCAAAAACGCCAGTTTTCCTTTTTCACCGCCGGATTGCCCTGAACCACCATCGTAAAAGCTGCGTTTCTCACCACTTCCCCGCACGATTTCTTGCGCCGCGAAGCCGAACCAATTGCGGACATCGACAACCTTTTCCCGCCAACGAACTGCGGTTTCATCTCCCAGCTTCGCGACCAAGACCTCAACTCGCCGGTAGATCGATTCGTTCGCTTCCGTGGTGCCTTCAAAGCTGCTGGACAAACAATGTCGCAATTCCATCCGGAAATCTTGAATCTCGCGATCCTTGTTGTCCGCAAGCTCCAATCGCATGTGAGTACCTGGGTTCCAATCCAATTTCGTCAAAGCGGAATTGAGCTGTGCGATCTTGTCGCGAATCTCATCACAATCGCTTTCCAGATTGCCATTAAGCAAGCCGATCTCGTGCAGCACCTTGGTTTGTAAGCGGCTACGAAAGCGATCTTCATGCCTTGGCAAATCATCTTTCACGATCCGCTCGTGCAACGCGCGAAAACTCGCCAACGACTTTTCATTCGCATCCAGATCATCTTGTTCATCTGGAAACTTTTTTAGGAATCGCGTCATCGCCTTGGTCAGGTCGTCTCGCATCGGCGAAAGCCGTTTTTGAAGTTGCTCCAGTCGTTCGCGTGCTTCACGTTCATGGCGACTTGGCAGGGAGTGCAAACTCTCGATTGACAGTGGACTGCTCAAGCCCTGAGCGATCGCACCAAAGCACTCAACGGCTTGCTCCCACTTATCAGTTGCCTTAACGCTTGCAATGCGTTTCTCATTTTCTTCGATCGTGACATCGCCGTTTTTCAGGTCGATTTCAAACTGATGCATCTGCTTCAAATGATCGTCGCGATCGGCTCCATGGCCAGCGACTTCATCCACAAGCCGCACCACCTGGGCTCGCAGTTCACGAATTTGGTCGTCAGACTCTTCCAGCTTCTGACGTTCCAGTTGAAGCTGTGATACGTGAAAGCGATGCAATTGATCATCGATCTCTTCGAACCGTGAAACCTTTTCAGCGCTATCAAGCGACTGCAGCACTCCCGTCACGCTGTCGACGTCACGGTCCAATTGACTGGCGCGAGCTTTCAATTGTTCAATATCGCGAGTTAGCGACTGAATCGCATCGCTGAGCGACAGTCGCTTCGCGCGGTTGTCCCAACCGAGCACAAAATGCCGTCTGTCATCGGGGCGGGCGCGATCGTCTTTCTCGTGTCTTGAATTACCAGTCTTTAAGTGACGATTGCGAGTCATCGCTGGCCCAGCGGCTGATTGAAACTGTTCAATCGTATCGCATGCCACATAATCGAAGCGATCGATGATTTCAGCCTTGATCCAGCGGTATAGCGGATGGCTTTCATTGTAAACGAGCTTGTCGGCGAGCGAACGAGCACCATCGATTCGCTGTCGCTCTGGAGCAGCCCTGTGCCCGACTCGCAAGTAAACCAGGCGCTGGCCAGAACCCTTGCGGTCCAGCATCCGCGTTCGATCGATGTGCGCACTGACCCGAGAATAACCTGATTCTGGCACCAGCAGGCTCCTCGCAAACCCATACAGCACTTGTTCGATCGACGCTTCCCAATCTCCAAAATCAGTCGCGACCGCAACCAATTCTGCGGCAAACGGTAATTCGCTGGGGGCTAGTTTCAACTGCTCGCACATTATGTCGCGCATCCCAACAAGCGACTCGGGCAAATTTCCCTTGCGTCGTTGCAAAGCTTCCAGTTCAGCTCTGTCATCGGCGTTTTGTTTTTCGAGTGAAGCGATTTCGACTCGCATCGTATGTCCCTGTTGACGCAAGCCATCTCGCTGCTCGGTCACTTCTAGGCGACGCTGCGCGATTAACTTGTGCAGAGTCGCGAACTGCTCAAGACTTGCAACCGGTGCGTCAATGCCAGCATGCCTGATCTGAGATTCGAACGTCGCTCGCGCCTTCGTTTTGCCGATTGCAATCTGCTCTTCTCGCTCGATCAACCCAGGCAACTCTCGCAATCGTTGGCCGCCTGCGGTTTCGATATCGACCTTGAGCCTAGCGATTCTCTCTTGCAGCGATTGTTGCAAAGTTGCCAGTCGCGTAACTTCTTCACGCAGATCGGCAATCTGCGATCGCCATTGGAGTCGCAGCGGCGATAACAAGCGGACCGTCTGGTCGGCGAAGAAGAGCGGCGTGGCGAATAGCATCTGCTGACAACGATTGCATTCCGCTTGATGTATATCAAAGCGATCGCCCGCAACGACGATGGGTTGCAGCAACTCATCTTGTTCACGGACAATTTTAAGCGATCGATACGCCTCTCGAAGCTCATTGAAATGCGTTAACAGTCGGTCAACTCGCTGCTTCCAAGGTTTAGTTTCCAGCATGTGTCGACGAATAAACTCGTCCAGACGCTGGACATCTTTGACGGCAACCGTTTGATTCAAGATGTCCATCGCTTTGTCACGGAACCCAACGACTTTCTTGATCCAGGCGAAGTAAGCCGTGTAACTGTCCGTTGTTCGATAGCCCTTGTCTCGCAAATGACGCTTTAACGAATCTGGTGATGACACGTCGCTGAGATCACCGGCAATCGTTCGCGAAGAATCGGCAAACGCGAAGATCTTTTGCACTGCATTCTCGGAATCGAGATACAGGACTTGGCAAAGCGTGAAGGCGCGGTCGGTTTCCGCATGCCGAAAGCAGGCCAGCAACGCCGAATACGATCCGCGTTCGCTGCGGTGATATTCAGTTTGAGCTTGCCCATTGTCACGGACAGTACGATCGTGTGCACCACGGATGTAGCTTTTCTCATTCCGTTCGTGTCGCCCAGCGCCTGCGGCGACGTTGTAGTTGCGAACTTGCGGTTTGACGAGCAATGTCAACAATGCGTCCACAAGCGTTGATTTTCCCGATCCGTTTTCACCGACCAACAGCGTCGTCTCGCCGCGCGGATTGGCGGTGAAGACGGAACCGTCGAACGTCCCCCAATTAAAAACCTCCAGCCGATCGAGTCGATAGCCTGTCAGTCTTCGGGCCGGTGGAACCTCTGATACGATTGCCTCGCTACTCATCGTCACCACCGTCAGGAGGCGATGTCGACGTTGACGTTGACGTTTCAATCGCAGCGACGAGCGATTCGCGGATTCGGTCCAAGTCATCCAGCGGCAGTCTTGCCTTGATGATCCGTCTGATTTCCCAACTGCCCGCGTCCGATCCAAAAGGCCGCACGAACTTTAATTCTTCAGCGCGTTTCAAACTCGCAGTCAGCGACCGATTCAGTCGCACTTCGTCTTTGGTTGCTGGAAAAAACGCTTTCCATACCGATAACAAATCATGCTGCGAAGCAACGCAGCGCTCATTCGCGTTGAATTCTTCTTCGTAACGCCGCATCTCGTCGCGAAGTAAGACGCACAGCAGGGTCGTTTCGTAATTCAGCGGTGAGCGGCGAAACAGCTTCGGAATGGAATCATAGTCATGGGGAAACTCGTCTTGACGGGATTGACGCAAGTATGCCATCGCATCGCTTTCGTCGACGACCAAGCGAAGACCTAAGCGAGCGAAGTAATCGGTCAGCGGTGTGACGCATCGCAGGACTGTATCCCAAAGCTCAACACCATCGTCGAGATAGACAACGCCTTGCAATAATCGCACTGCCGCTGCACTCCAGATTGGCGGTGGCGGCATATCGGCAAACGCAACGTCTGCGATTGGCGCAGGCTCATCATCAATTGTCGAAAACAACGGTTCTGTCATCGCGGTGCTCGCCCCAGTTCACGCGTCTTGGCTTTGGGTACAAACGTCACCAGCGGCAACGTGAACTGCTGCATTTGGTATCTTTCTTCGCACCATGCGGTTACAACCTCCGATTGTAGTTGGTCGATGAAGTGTCCGTCATCATGGGCGATTTGTACCAAACCGAGTAATTCGACGACACCGTCACTAGCGTTGACGCCATACGTATTGGGATCGCGCATCAATTGTCCGATGGTGACTTGGTAGCCTTCGGAAGTTGCCTCCACGATTCGTCCGCGTAGTTTCTTGAAGTCAAGCTGATTGAGCTTGGCAATCGCGGCCGCGAGTTCCTGCGTCCGAATTTCGTTGAATTCATGGGGCACGGGGGCTTGAGCAGAAAAAACGTCCGGAGCAGTCCAAAAAGTTCGTGCGAAAGGCGTTTGCATGTCAAGCAGCGTTTCGACGCACCACTCAGGCACATGCGTTGCATTGCCTCGCAATTTCATCGCGGCGTCGCGAATATCACCGATCACGTTGGCCAAGCGAACGCGATGTTCCGAAGCTCGCGTGTCGAGCAATCGCCGCAAGGTGGCTGACAATCTGCCAGTCGTACGCATGACTTTCTCCGCTTCGCAAAGCAATCGCGGGACCATCGTACGGACGCGAGCGAGTTGTGGTGTTTGATCGATCAATGCCTGAAGTTGTTGCAGTTCATCAATGCTTGCCCGCAGCGCCGACTGCTGGCTGGGTGAGAAGAGAAAGGCGACAAAGGCGTAGAAGCTGATGCCTTCGTCAGCTTGACGGAGCAAATCCTCGGCGTCCATTGCCTGACCCAGAATTTCACCACGGCTACCATCGCCCCGCGTTTGTTGTTGCTGCACACTGCCTGCGATTTCATGAAAACGTTCTTCAACGGCGCGAAAGTCAGATTGCAGAGCCGTTAACAAATCAATCGCTGTCTGAAACCGCTCGCGAATTTGAGCATCGCCGTACACGGAGATCGATTTACCTGATTCAATCGCAGCAATCTCAGCGTCAATCTTCGCGCGGTCCTCTCGCAAGCTCGCTAAACGTCGCTCTGGGTCGGCTGATGCACCGCGAACAATATCTGCAAATGTCTCCATGACCATGCGAAGTCGGCTCTCGGTACCAACGACTCGATTCTCGCGCGACAATGCTTCGTCGACAAATGAAATGACATCTTCGCTGAACCGAGTCAATTGATACTGTGGCTCATGGGAATCGGCGGTGATGAATCGCAGCAACCAACCGGCGTCGGACCACTGGGTCAAGTAGGTCTCCGGTGCACCGATCATCTTTGTCGGTTCGATTTCATGGATTTCTTCTTGAAACACGGTCAACATTGTTCTCAGGTCGGACAATCCCAAAACAATCATGTCCCCTGATTTGAATGCACGGTGCAAGAACGTCACGATGAACGCACCGAGATCAGCCTTCAACAAACGAATGGTTGGCGATGCTTCAAACCAGCCACGAGTTGCCTCAGGATTCATATGCTTTGCTGATCCACTCGGGAATTTTGCTTCGTAATATTTGGTTTACATCCGCCATTGTATCAAATGAACGTTGGAGTAATGGGACACGCGCGGGCGGTGCATCATATCTCACGAGCAGACGGCACACAGGATAGCTTGGAAGTTTTGAAGTTGCGATTATCGCAACCGTTCAGTTGGCCAAAGGCCATGATCAACGTAGCCAGGGGCAACGCCCGCGTTGTTATACACATCTTCGAAAGGACCTTCGGCCACCACCCAGCTTGCCTGAGTGGAGCCAATGATCATCACCAGAAAACGACGCTCATCGCGCAGATATCGCAATTCTCCCGCTTCCGACGCTTTCAGCGTCGGAAGCGGGAGAATTGAAGTCGGATGGGAAGCCTTCGTCGTCTGGTTGTGATCCGATTCACCTGCCAGGTAAGCTGGCAGGGGTCTTAAAAAAGATGTGTAGGATAACGAGGGCGTTACCCCTGGCTATGTTGAAAAGGCCCGTTCGTTGCGCGTGCGTACATTGTCGGAGTTGGTTGGACATGCACTTTGGTTTGGCATTTGCGTAGATTAGAATGTGCGTTATGAGTACCCGAATCGTCCTACTGTTTTCAATGGCCATCGTAACGGCGAAGCTGTTCGCAGCCGAGAAAGTTTCGTTTAGCCGCGAGATTCGTCCATTGTTTTCGGAGAATTGTTTTTTTTGTCATGGGCCAGACGCAGGCCATCGGGAGGGTGATCTACGGCTCGATCAAGAAGTGGAAGCTCGCAAGGTGTTCGTCCCTGGTGATGCGAGCGGGAGTTCCATCATGCAGCGATTGCAGAGTAAAGACGCTGATGAAGTCATGCCACCGCCGTCATCGCATCGCCATTTAACGCGCGAACAGATCGACTTGATCGCTCGGTGGATTGACACGGGAGCCGAGTGGGGTGAGCACTGGTCATTCGCGCCCCTGCACTCGCCACCGGTGCCTTTGGTTGATTCTCAGCGAAAATTTGACTTTGCAACTCCGCAGAATCCCATCGATGCCTTTGTGCAACACCGACTCTTGTTAACTGGCGAACTGCAACCCAATGAAATCGCCGATCGGAATACATTGATTCGGCGACTCAGCTTGGACCTTACGGGTTTGCCGCCAACTCCCGATGAAGTGGATCGCTACATCAACGATCAGCGTCCCAATGCATATGAAGTCCTTGTTGATCGGCTGTTAGCCTCGCCCGCCTATGGCCAACGAATGGCCTGGGATTGGCTCGATGCCGCTCGCTATGCTGATTCCAATGGTTACCAGGGAGATAATGATCGCACGATGTGGCCTTGGCGTGACTGGGTTATTCATTCATTAAATGAAGCAATGCCATTCGACCAATTCACCATTTGGCAACTTGCAGGAGACTTACTGACTGACGTTCCTGATGAAGCCAAACTGGCAACCGGATTTTTACGCAATCACATGATCAATGGTGAAGGCGGACGCATTGCCGAAGAGAATCGAGTTGACTATGTCATGGACATGGCCGAAACAACAGCCACTGTATGGCTGGGCTTGACTCTGAATTGCTGTCGCTGCCACGACCACAAATACGACCCACTGACGCAAAAGAATTACTATCAGCTTAACGCGTTTTTTAATCAAACTCCCGTCAATGGCGACGGTGGCAACCCGCAGACTCCTCCCACTATGGATTGGCTATCGGAAACGCAAAAAAACGACATCGAGTTTCAACAGTCGGCGGTAAATGAGTATCGTGAGAAAATAAAGAAGCGAGAAGAAGTACTCGCCAAGCAACAAATGGCCTGGGAAGCCGACGAAATCGCCAAGCCGAATGATTCGAATTCTTGGCACGTGTTGCGTCCAACGAAATTTGAGGCCGAGCATCAAACACTTAGTCAGCTCGACGATGGCTCAACTCTGGCTACTGGCGACAATGCCAAAAACGATACTTACACGCTGACCTATGTACCTGACTTGCCAAAGGTAGCGGTATTCCGGCTTGAAGCGCTCAGGCACGAAACCATGACCACTGGTGCCTTAGCTCGCAGCGACAGCGGAAACTTTGTACTTACCGAGTTCGAAGTCGAAGTCGTGCGTGGTGAGACTCCATTGCCCGAAAAGCTTCCGATTGCATCCGCCGAAGCAACTTTTGAACAGGGTGGCTTCAGGGTTGCAACCGCATTTGACGGAAACCCGTTAACAGGCTGGGCCATCTACGATGGTCGAAAAATTGAACGTGAACATGCAGCGATCTTTCGATTAACAAATGCAGTCGAAATAAGCCCTGGGACACAACTGCGAGTGAGGCTGCGACACGATTCGGCACACGCAAGCCATAATATAGGACGATTGCGAATTTCGGTTTCGAGCAATGACAAAGCCACCTTGATCGACTCTCGGCAGGACCTTCTCAATGCAATTCAAGTTGCCACGGGCGATCGAACGGAGGCCCAAGCGAAACTTATCGTTGCTGCCTATCGTAACAGCGATTCACAGTACGTTGAACTATCCAAATCGCTGACGGCAGCCGAAGAGCGGTTAACTTCGCTACGAAATTCGGTTCCGAAAGTCATGGTTATGCAAGACCTTGCGGAGCCTCGCAAAACGTTTGTTTTGTCACGTGGCTTGTACAATGAACCGGGTGATGTTGTCGAAGCATCCGTTCCCGAGAGTCTGCCAGGCTTGAATGCTGAGGCACCGCGAAATCGGCTGGGACTGGCCCAGTGGCTGGTCGCCAAACAGCAGCCGTTAACGGCACGAGTGACTGTCAATCGATTGTGGCAACAACTGTTTGGTCGTGGACTTGTAAAAACAGTTGAAGATTTTGGGGCGCAATCTGAATTCCCATTACATGGCGAATTGCTCGACTTCTTGGCTGCAAAACTTCGAGATTCCCAATGGGATACAAAATCCCTGGTTCGCTTGATCGTAACGAGTCATGTGTACCAACAATCGTCACATGTCACTCCCCAAACATTAGCAATCGATCCTGAGAACCGGCTTCTTGCCCGTGCTTCTCGTTATCGGTTGCCTGCGTGGATGCTCCGCGATCAAGCGCTGGCGGCATCTGGGTTGTTGGTAAACCAATTCGCTGGCCCCAGCATAAATGTGTATCAGCCAGCGGGAGTTTGGGAGGAGGCGACGTTTGGGAACCGCAAGTATGCTTCGGACCATGGCAGCGCATTATACCGCCGCAGTGTGTATGTGTTTTGGCGGCGAATCGTTGCCCCAACGATGTTTTTTGACAATGCGTCACGCCAAACATGTACCGTCAACGCCATGCGAACGAATACTCCGTTACACGCATTGTCGACATTGAACGATACGACTTACGTCGAAGCGGCTCGAGTGTTGGCAAGTCAATGCTTGAGTCAGCAGGAATCCGACAATGAAAGTCGACTCAATTTCATCTACCTAAGGGTGCTCGCCCGATCGCCACTGCCTGCTGAGCAGAGATCGCTGCTCGAGGGTCTTGAACGATCCAGACAACGCTATGCAAGTGCGCCGGATGATGCGAATAGACTTCTGACCGCTGGCGAGTTTAAGATACCTTCGTCGCACGATCCGGTGGAACTTGCAAGTTGGACCTCACTGTGTTTGGCGATCTTCAACCTTGACGAAACGTTGACCAAGGAATAGCTGTGAATCAAGAGCAACAAATCTTACGCGAGTTGTTGATACATCATACTCGTCGGGAGTTTTTTGGACGCACGGCTACGGGCCTGGGCACCGCCGCGATTGCGACTCTGTTAGGTCGAGACGCACTGGCGGGACCTTCCTCAACAGACAGCCCTGCTCGAATGGGTGGACTACCTGGGCTTCCGCATTTTGCGCCCAAAGCAAAGAACGTAATTTACTTATTCCAGAATGGCGCTCCCACGCATGTTGACACGTTTGACTGGAAGCCAGCCATCCAGTCGTTGCATGGCCAACCCGTACCCGAATCGTTCATCGGCGGTAGACGATTTAGTACGATGACCGGAAACGCGACCGGAAAACTGATGTTGGCACCGATTGAACCATTCAAACAGTATGGCGAATGCGGTGCGTGGGTCAGCGATTTGATGCCGCACACAGCGCAAATCGTCGACCAACTTTGCTTTGTGAAAAGCATGCATACCGATGCCGTCAATCATGCTCCCGCCATCAGCTTTTTATTGAGTGGCGCCCAGATTCCAGGTCGACCAACTTTGGGCGCGTGGCTTGCATATGGATTAGGAAGTGAAAATGACTCCCTACCAACGTTTGTGGTAATGACCTCAGTCAGCAAAGATACGAGCTGTGGCCAGATTTTTTATGACTTTTATTGGAGCAGCGGGTTTCTGCCTTCGCAATTTCAAGGTGTGAAGTTTCGAGCGAGCGGCGACCCAGTGCTTTATCTGTCGAATCCGGCCGGAATTAGCCGCGCAGCCAGGCGCGAGTGGCTCGATACGATCAATCAGGTAAATTCCTTGCACTTGCAGGAAATTGGTGATCCAGAAATTGCCACGCGAATCTCGCAATATGAAATGGCTTTCAAAATGCAAGCGAGCGTGCCCGAGTTAGCGGACTTTTCCAGTGAATCACAAGCAACACTCGAGATGTATGGTCCGCAGGTCTCGCAACCAGGATCGTTTGCTCATCATTGTTTATTAGCCAGGCGACTTGTCGAACGTGGTGTTCGATATGTTCAATTGATGCACGCTGGTTGGGATCAACACAACAGTCTCACAACCGAGCTGTACACTCAGTGCAAAGACACGGACCAACCGAGCGCGGCGCTGGTTCGAGACCTTCAACAGCGTGGCTTGTTGCAGGATACTTTAGTAATCTGGGGCGGTGAATTCGGTCGAACGCCTTTCATTCAAGGCGACATTAACAATCGTCCTCGCTGGGGTCGCGATCACCATCCCTATGCCTTTACCGTTTGGATGGCAGGCGGCGGTATCAAGCCGGGAATAACCTATGGGGCGAGCGACGAACTTGGTTTCAATGCAGTGACGAACCCGGTGCATATCCACGATTTACAAGCTACCATCCTGAACCAACTCGGAATTGACCATGAACGATTGACTTTTCGTTTTCAAGGTAGGCAGTATCGCTTGACCGATGTGCATGGAAAGGTAGTCAAGGAAATTATCCAGTAGAGACTTGCCATTCAGTTTTCCGTTCGGCCCGATTTAGGTAAGGAACAACGTGTCCATGTTTGATGTCGTCACGATTGGCGAAACGATGCTTCGCTTTAGTCCGGATGGTTTTTCGCGATGGGACCAAGCGGAGAGTTTGCAGGTCCATATCGGCGGGAGCGAATCGAATACTGCGGTTGGTCTTGCTCGATTGGGAATGCGTGTGTGCTGGCTATCGCGGTTGACGGATAACGATTTCGGTCGGCGGATAGCAAGAACGATCGCTGCCCAAGGTGTTGATACGCAGCACGTCGTCTGGACTGATGGAGATCGTGTGGGGACATACTACTATGAAGAAGGCTCGCCGCCACGAAGTAGTCGCGTCATTTACGATCGTGCCGCGAGTGCATTCACACAGTACTCAGCCGATCAACTTCCCCGTCAGCTATTTGCTCCTGGAAATGCGACGCTGCTCCATATAACAGGCATCTCGCTTGCGCTGGGCGAGACGTCAAGAGAACTGATCCGTAGCGCTGTCAATCAAGCCAAACAAGCAGGGTGGCTGGTCAGTTTTGATCTGAACTATCGCGCGAAACTATGGTCACCAGGTGAAGCTCGCGAACACTGCGAACCACTCTTTTCTCAAGCCGACATTGCGTTCATTCCGAAGCGAGATGCAACGACAATTTTTGGCTTTTCTTCAGCCGATACGGCGCTTGATGTTTTGTCTAACTTGGCGACAAAGCGAGAGGGCAAACTCACCGTAATGACAATCGGAACGCAAGGTTCAGCGGCAAAAATGCAAGATGATTTTTGTATCGAGACCATCACTCCTGTCCAATCCATCGGGCGATTGGGCGGCGGCGACGCATTCTCTGCCGGCTTCCTGTATGCTTGGTTGACTTACCGTGACCTGCGAGTCGCAATCAAATGGGCGAGTGCATGTGCTTCGATCAAGTATTCGATCCCAGGCGACTTGCCACTTTTTCAAAAATCCGAGGTCACTTCCCTTGTCGCTCAAACCAACGACCTGAGAAACTTTCGATGATTGACGGCAGTACTTGGCCGACGACATTTCTTCTTCGCGATCTGGTTGTAATCGTGGCCCGAGGGGGACGGGCTCAACGCCGTGAAGGATTTTTCCACAGCAAATTAAACGGTTTTAGCGGTACGGCGCGAGCCGTCCGGTCTCTCTGAAGCTTGAGGCACCGGATGGCTCGCGCCATTCCGCTAAATTATCCTTCACGGCGTTGGGACAAGCCCTCGCGGCGAGATTATGGAATTAAATCTGCGCAAAGGCTTCTTGCCCACAATCGCATATCTTTAACAGGCCAAGCTAACGCCAACGAACCAATCCAAAGAAACGACTATTGTTCGTTGCGTGATTCCGCCCACAACGCCGACAAGCGTTGAACCGCAGCGTGCAATCGGCTTTTCACGGTACCGACTGGAATTCCTAATACATCGGCTGCCTCGCGATACTTCATCCCTTGGTAGTAGACCAACTGCACAACGCGCTCAAGCGAATCACCGAGCGAGTGAACGGCGTCATTGATCCACAGCGAGTTTTCATTGGTGCTGGCGACATCAATGGGATCAGTAACGCTACCGATTAAGTTTTCGCCCCAGGTCGTTGGACGACCCGATGTTTCACCTTTGGACGGTGCGTCGAGGCTAACCATTCGATGGCGTTTGTTGCGACGCTGGACATCGATCGCTTGGTTCGTTGCAATGGCATACAACCATGGGCGAAAACGTCTCGCTGAGTCAAACAATTTGCATTTCAGATGAACGGAGACAAACGTTGCTTGGAATGCATCTTCAGCCAATTCCGCGTTGCCCATGTAGCGGCGCAAGTAACTGTAGATTTCGCGTTCGTAACGCCGCATCAGCGTTTCAAAAATCGCGCGGTCTCCTGTTTGACCATACCGAATGATCAACAGTTCATCGGTGTCCTCGATCGTATGGGTCAGCGCGGACGACGATTCAACCTCGGAGATTGCCGATTTTTCGGAGGAGCTAATCTGTACTGTACTTTTCATCGGGTTCCCTCGTTTTGAGGAGCTGGGATGCCTATCTTCCACAATAACCGTCTTTGTTTCGCAATTGTAGCCATTAACCTGTTGCTTGGCTAATCATTTTTGCAGACGCCACGATAACAATTTCCCGAATCGAAGGCGTGAACGTCGGGTAACAAGTTTGCTAATATAGGGTTAACAATCAACGTCGTCGGGAACATAGCCCCCATGACGGCGATCTCCCAGGCAGACGTTTGGGAAAGTCGGTTTGAAATTCAGGCACCACTGTTCCCCTTCGGAAACGTCATTTTGCTTATCCCGCCGTCTCGTTACCGTTGGGTGATGCTTGGCGATATCAACGCTTTTTTTGGGCTTGTTCTTGACAATATTGCAAGCCTGATACTGCTGTTCATCTTGCTGTCGGGCCGGTTCGGATTTCCAGGCGACGTCATTTTGACCTCGTTTGTTCCCGGCACCGCCATTGGGGTATTGGTCGGTGATATTGCCTTCTTTTTCCTCGCATTTCACGTCGCGAAAAAGACCAGGCGTGACGACATCACGGCGATGCCGCTTGGGCTCGACACGCCATCAACCTTCGGCATGATCTTCTTCGTGCTAGGACCGTCGTTCCTCGCCGGGAAAGCGATGGGGTTAGACGTTGCGGCTGCGGCAGAACGCACTTGGCATATTGGAATTTGGTGTCTGGTGCTCAGCGGCGTGTTCAAGATTACCTGCGCCCCATTCTGCGGGTACATCCGACGGTTGATACCGCGAGCTGGGTTGCTCGGTTCGCTCGCTGCGATTGCGCTGGTGTTGATCAGCTTCATGCCGATTCTTGATATTTTTGCTCATCCACTACCCGGCATGTTGGCACTGGCGATCGTGCTGACCACATTGATCGGCCGCATCCCTTTGCCAGGAAATATACCTGGGACACTTGGGGCGCTGTTGGTTGCCGGGACGATTTACTACCTCAGTTGCGCCGTCGGGCTGACCGGTTACGAGATGCCCCATGTGCCCACCGTGACCTGGCTGCCGACTCAGTGGACGCACGCCTGGACGTTTTCTTGGGTCGATTCGTTCAACGATGCGTTACCATACTTTCCGATCGCATTTCCGTTTGCCTTGATGACGGTCGTTGGCGGCATCGACTGCACCGAATCGGCTGCGGCTGCGGGGGACGAGTACGATACTCGCCTAGTCATCGCGATCGAGGGGATTGCGACGTTGATCGCTGGTTTTTCCGGCGGTGTGATCCAGACAACCCCTTACATCGGCCATCCAGCCTATAAAGCGATGGGAGGGCGCGCGGCCTATAGCCTCGCAACCGCGCTCGTCGTCGGTGCTGCTGGAGTTCTCGGTTTCTTTACGATCCTGAATACGTACCTGCCCCCACCGGTCGTTTTTCCGATCCTGGTATTCGTTGGGCTAGAAATTACGGCCCAAAGTTTTTACGCCACGCCACGCCGACATTACGCCGCAGTTGCCCTTGCCTGCGTTCCGGCGCTGGCGTTCTTAGCGCTGGCATTTCCTGTACAACTGTTCGATGACGCCACTGCGTTGGCAGCTAAGTTTAACCCCAGTTCACTGGCCGATCCGATTTTGAGGCAAAAGCTTTCAACGCTTACGATGTTGTCCAACGGCTTTATCTTGACCAGCCTACTGTGGGCCTGGGCGCTGGCCGCGATTATCGATCGAAAGGTCACTATCGCTGCCATTGTGTTCGCTGCTGCAGCGGGACTGACTCTGTTTGGTTTCATTCATTCGCCTCTTGCGGAGAACCGACTTTTTGTGCCATTCGGACCAGAGTCGTGGGGCAACGTTGTGCTTGACGCCGCGATGAGAAGCATCACGCTGGAGTATGCAGCGGGCTACTTTGCCTGCGCTGCGCTGCTTGTGATTTGGGGCAAACTCGTTCCGCTTGCCACCAGCGGTATCGCAGCCGAGCAAGAAGAAATGATGGGGCTCGGTGATCACCGTCAACCAGCAAGTCCACTTCACGAAACGACCTCGTCAAAAAGTGGTCTTTTGCTGCGGGTGCTTGAGCCAGAAGTGATGGAAAGCTATGACGAAGCGTCTGAGTACGATCAGATGAACCATAGCGCTGTCAATCGAGCATTCGTTGACGACCTGATTGCGGGAGGTGCTATTGGCGACCGACTGGTTGACCTTGGCACGGGTACGGCGCTGATACCGATTGAACTTTGCAAGCGGCGCAGCGATGTTCGCGTGATGGCAATCGATGCCTCTGTCGAAATGTTGGAGTTGGCAAAACGACGAATTGAAATGGCCAGCTTGATTGGGCGGATTCAGCTCATGCACGGCGATGCAAAATCACTTGAAGACGTTGAGTCTGAAATGGCGGATACGGTGATGAGCAATTCGTTGATTCATCATTTGCCTGACCCTCGCCAAGCCATTTCAGTGGCGATGCGGATTGTTGTTCCTGGCGGGCGCATTTTCATTCGCGATCTCGTTCGCCCAGCATCTGGCGCTGAGGTCGATCGCTTGGTCAACTTGCATACCGCAGGGGCATCTGCGATTGCCAAGAAAATGTTTCGTGATTCGCTACATGCAGCATTGACCTTAAATGAGGCTCGCGAGCTGGTTGTTTCCTGTGGTTTTTCACCCAGTTCTGTCAAGCTGACCAGTGACCGCCACTGGACTTTCGACGCGTGCTCCACGGGCTCGATTTCCTAAACATTGCATTCCGGAAGTAATGGCGATCCCGATTGCAGCCGAGTTGCTCCGCAACTCGCCCCCCAAGGTCCGCCCGCCGTACGATGGACATCCTTGTCCGTCATAAAACAGGTGAATTTTTATCTGCCGCTTGCCGTTAAACGAAAAACTTATGCCTAGTTGCTTAGCTTAGCTTACCTGTCATCCAACAAAGCGCTGCCGCGACGATGGCCACGGACTTTCGAGATTCACGGCTCGTTTTTCGCGGTGCCAGCCATCGGTCCCGAGCCTTTCATCGCGTTTTCTAATGATTTCTGGCTGAGTCGGTACAAACCCTGATTCGTCCCCAAGTACAAACTGTCCGCTACGCAGCAAAGACTAAAGAATTCCAGATCCAATTCGTTCATCACGCAACGGAGTTGGCGCTCCTCGGGCGACACCATGTACAGACCATTGCCGGTGGCGAAGACCAGCTTGTCCTGCCAGCGGGCAAAGTCGAAGACGTAGTTCAACTCGATGCCCGTATATTCAAACAACGTCTGCCCCGCGTCGTCGGTAACGGTGGTCACATGTATCGCGCCCTGCGCCGGCTGGCGTCTTAGCCGCAGCGTCTTGCCTCCATCGTCGAATGTTCGCTCATCCCACGTTTCCACCTCCAAACGTTTTTCCGCACGGTTGTACTTGGTCTGATAGTACTCGTGGTAACTGAGCTTCGTTTCGGTATCGCGGAGTGTATTTGTGTTTGTTTTCGGGTCCAGTTCGTAGACGTGATAGTAGTCCTGGCCGACGAGCCCAAGATAAAACCGCTCGCCGTCCGACGCAGCCGTCCGAAGCCGCAGGGAAGGGAAAGGCGAATTGCTCGGTTCCAGGTGACGCACCTTGTCCGCCGTGTGCTCCAACAAGTACAGGCCCCGATCGATCGTCGCCACGGCCAACTGGTCGGACGAAGCGGCCATGTCGGTCACGATTCCCTCGACGCCGGCCACGCGAGTGGTCTCCGCCGCGCCGGGCGGCAATTCGAACAATTCTCCGAGACGATCCGCCAGCCAGTAATCGCACCGCAGCACCCAAATGCGATCCGCAGCATAAACGAGCTTCTTGACTCGCGTCTCGTAATCGGAGGCGGGCAGCGAGATGCGCAGCAGTTGGTCGCGCGCCAAACGCGGAGTGGGAACGATCGCTTGGCGCAAGTGGTCTTGCCAACGCGCCAGTTGCATCCGCTCGAAATCGGCTTGGCCGCCCCCTGTATAACGTTCGAGCAGCGGCGTCAGCAGTTGTAACGCGTCTTTGTAGCGTCCCCGTTCGTACAAGTGCGGCAGCAACAGCGACATCGATTGCGTCAGGTTCGCGGCGGCAAAGTTACCAATCTCCAACTGCCTCGAGGTGTAAGCCTCGAACAGCTCCAGCGTCTCGCCGGCCAATTCGTCGCGGTTGACGCCCAGGGTGCATGACAGGGTTTGCTAGGAAACTTTGGAATTGGTCTTGCGGCGGCGATGTCGGAATCCGTCGCATCGCTGCTGGCGGCGAGTCCAGAATGCGTCGCGGTCGTGGGT
>JAYVSE010000310.1:0-26944 GCA_043775635.1 Planctomycetaceae bacterium
ACCCACGACCGCGACGCATTCTGGACTCGCCGCCAGCAGCGATGCGACGGATTCCGACATCGCCGCCGCAAGACCAATTCCAAAGTTTCCTAGCAAACCATGTCATGCACCCAGTTCTAGTCAACAATGCCGGCTTCGGTGAATTAGGCAAATTTGCTGAGCTATCGGTCGAACGCCAAGTGAACATGCTCGGCCTCAATGTTATCGCGCTGACTGAATTATCACGGCGGTTGTTGCCCAGCATGCTTCAAGCAAATCGCGGAGGTATGATCAACGTTGCTTCCACGGCGGCTTTTCAACCCGGACCGAACATGGCGGTCTATTTCGCATCCAAAGCGTATGTATTGTCATTTAGCGAAGCACTCGCTGAAGAGTTAGCGGACACCAACGTCAAGATAACTTGCCTCTGTCCTGGTCCTACCGAGACAGGCTTTGGTGAGGTGTCGGGAATGTCGTCGTTAAAGATGTTTGCGACAGCCAAAATGTCGGCCGCCGAAGTCGCAGCAGTCGGTTACGCCGGGTTCCGCCGTGGGACAGCCGTCGTGATACCTGGTTGGACGAACCGGGCGATGACGGTGGTAAGCAAAATGATGCCGAGCTTCCTCACTCGCAAGGTGATGAGTGCCGTGCTGAATAAGAGTACGTCCAGCCGCGAATTACGAGATACTTGACTTCCCCATAATTGCCGTTGATCTCGACCCAGTCACTGACGCAATAAGGACGCTCAAAAATCGCCAAGGTGCTGGGGCTGCGGTTGGCTAAATGAAGAAAGTTCTTGAGCACCCAATCGCCGACAGGTGTCCAGCACGAAATTGAGTTGTTCAAAAACGCCGCCTTGATAGTCACGAATCGATGTCAGCGATGCTTGATCTTTGGTCGGCTGGTAAACAGGTCGATAAATCTGTTCAATCGGCTGTTGCACTTTCAAGTCACCCGCGAGCTCGCGAAGTTCATCCAGTTCCCCGATTAAGATCGGGTGTGGGACAGCAATCGAAACCGTCTTGAGCCATTTCGATTCGCCATCGAGATCAATGACGCCCAAACCCTTCTTGGCATCAACATCGCGCAAGAAGCCAACCTGTTCAAGATCGATCTTGCCTTTGGCGTTGGCCGCAGCGATGACCATATTCTCCAAGGCCGCACGCCACGCGATATCGGGCCAAACTTCGGCGATGACTTCACGTGGAATCACCAGTGACCGCAGCATCCAATGTTCAATTGTGTACAGGCATTGCAGCGAGTGCTCATCGAGCCAGGTCTTTAGCGATTGCAATTGATCCACCACGGCCTCGTCTTTCAGCCAAGCGGGAGCCGCCGCGAGCTGTTTGCCCGCAGGGTTTTGGCAAACAATTTTTTCGTTGCTGAGGCCAAGTTTATGATCGCGCGGCGCGGCGATCCAAGCAATCGCGGACGAGGGCGCGAGGGGTTTTTGCGTGGCTGCCAAAATCCAGCTCCTGAAAGGCGAATAGGTTCAACGCAAGATTAGTAACGTTCGATCAATAACTGAGCGGAATGGCGCTGGGCTGTTAAAAATTCGGTATTGTGGACAAGAAGCCTTTGCGCAGATTTAATTCCATTGTCTCGAAGCCGCCTGGCGTAAGCCTGCGGGCCTGCGCGCCAGTTGCGTTCGATTGACGATTGAACGCTGCGCGTTGGATTCGGTGTCGTTCGGCATTCGGTCGTGGAGCGTCCGCGCTCAGCAATTCAGCCCGCACGCTGACGCGTTGCGGCTTACGTAAGGATCGACCGAAAAATAAGCTAGCAGGCGATAGCCGCAGGTATCGCGACCGTTAGAGCCTGCCTTGTAAGGCCCGAGGCTAGCGCCCAATGGTTCACTCAGATTCGTCCGCCACGGAATCGTCAGTATTTGCGGACGGCTCACCGATGAATCGATCCGTGAAGCAATCTTCTGGCTTGACTTTGCCGGGTTCAATCAGTTTGATTTCAACCATTTGATCAACCAATGCTTTCCAGCGGTCCATCGTCATCATGCCAACTTGCTCGATCGACATTTCGCCCGGCTTAGCGAGTTCAACAAGAGCCTTTGAACCGAACTGTAAGGCGTCACTGGTCATGCCATGTTGGTTTGCGTCTAAGATCGACTTGTTCCCAAGCGTCGGGTCGGTGAGGTAGTTTTGCCAACCTTTTTGAGTCGACTTTACAAAGGCTTCAACCAGCTCTGGTTTTGTGCGAATCAACTCGCCTCGGGTCACCAGCACGCTTGAATAGGGATTCCATCCCAAATCGCTGACCATCCACGTTCGCACATCGGCCCCAGCTTCCTTTGCCATGAATGGCTCCGCGAACGAATAAGCCTGGATCGCAATGTTTGGATCGGTGACAAGGTTGGAAACGCTGCCATGATAAGGCACTTCCTGAACACCTTCCAAAACGCCACGCGACCGTAGGAACTCGACAAACCCTTGACCTTCCTGTCGCTGTAGCGTCATCCCTTTGAGTCCTTCCCATGATTTCATCGCTGAGTCGGCTCGGACCAAGATGCAACGGGGGTGATCTTGCATCGCCGCCATCAGCGCCACGATATCTGAACCTGCAGCTCGGAATAAAACGACGTCGTCCGCATTGGCAATCGCGAAGTCCGCACGCCCCATGACGACTTCTGCTGCTATGGGAGTCGCCCGGCCACCGGGACGAATCTCGACGTCAAACCCAGCTTGTTCATAAGTGCCATCAGTCTTCGCTTGGTACACTCCACCATGTTCTGCTTCGGCATACCAATTCAATTGAATCGATAACTTTTCCAGCCCACTGCTAACGGTCGCCTGTGGCGCAGACTTTGGCCCGCAACCACCGATACCCATGAAACAAATGGCCAACGCAACGACGATCATCAGTTGACGGTTGTAACGATTCATAATATTTGAGATTTGAGATTTGAGATTAAAAAACACCGGTTTATTCGTTGCTCATCCAACGTCGCAGCACAGTCTTGGATAGAACTTGTACAATGGCAAACATCGAGATTCCTAGAAGTGTGGAGGCAAAAACGGCCGCCATTAGTGGCGCGGTTCGACCAAGGGTTTGCCAGCCGGTCATCAATGTGCCCAGTCCCGCATAGTTGGCACCGCCATTGCCCACGAAGAACTCTGCGACAATGGCACCAATGACGGCTAGTCCGCAACTGGTTTTGCACCCCAGGATCAAATATCGAACGGCGGTGGGGACTCGCAATCGCCACAACGTTTGTGTTCTCGACGCCCCATAAAGGCGAAACAGGTCAACTCGATCTTGTGGGATTGCCATCAAGCCTTCGGTCACGCTGTTAATAATTGGGAACAAGCTGATGATCAACGTCACCAGGACAACCGTACGAAATTCATAGCCACTCCATATAACCAGCAGTGGAGCGATCGCAACGATCGGTACGGTTTGAAGTAAGATCACATACGGATACAAGGCGAATCGTAAAACTTTCGATTGACTCATCATTGCAGCGATCAACGTTCCCAACACTACGCTCGCCAAAAAACCACTCATTGCTGCCAGTCCTGTCACCCAGGTACCTCGTGCGATCGTACCGGATTCGCTGATCCCGGCTTTCAGCACATCCCAAGGTGATGGCAGCAAAATCGGAGGCAACGCGAAGGCCACAACGACGATCTGCCAAACAACGATCATAGCCACGGTGAAGACCAACGATGGCACCAACATTGTCAAACGGAAATCCGTATCACGTCGATTCAGCTTTAGGCGACGATCCGTCATGCTATCCGACCCTGCAATGCAGCACTGATTCGTCGATAGAATTCGCCAAACTGCGGTGATGTTCGCACCATTTCCGTTCGTGGCCAAGGCAATTCGTTATCAAAAGAATGTAGTAACTTGGCTTCTCCCATCACCAGTACACGGTGTGACAAGATGGCGGCTTCACCGATGTTGTGCGTCACCAATACCATCGTGAATGGGCGCTGCGACCAGCGTCTTAATAACAATTCACAAAGTGTTGTTCGGAGCATGTCATCCAGAGCAGCAAACGGCTCATCCAGCAGCAGCACAGACGGGCGTGTCACGAGCGCTCGCGCGAGTGATACACGCATTTTCATGCCGCCGGACAATGCCGTTGGCAATCGTTCTAGCGAACTTTCATCAAGCTCCATCGCAAGTAACTCTTCGCATGCGCGGTCGCGAATCGACGCTTCGGCGACAGGATCGATGCCGAGCTGCAACGGTAACATGACATTTTCGAGCGCCGATCGCCAGGGCAGCAGGGTTGGCTGCTGGAAGACAAAAGCCACCTCGCCTCGTTCCGCTCGCGCTGGCGGCACGACTTCGATCGATCCCGAGCTGGGTGCCTGCAACCTCGCAAGCGTCCGCAGCAGGGTTGTCTTTCCACAGCCGCTGGGACCGACCAACGAGGTCACCAATCCCGCTTGAAATTCGCACGAAACCGCATCAACAGCGGATCGCAAGCGGGTGAACTGCACGCTCAGCTCGCAACATCGCAGCGATGACGGTCCGACTCGTTTCGTTTCTACTTTCGTTACCACAACCCTTCCGGCCTTGAAAGTCCCTATGATACTGCTGATATCAGCGATATTAGCACGATAAGAAATCTTACTCGATCGACTAGCTCCGACCAAAGGCGGCTGACACGTCATGAATCTGCCACATCGTCATTTATTTCGTTACGTCGTTTCGATTGCCGTCGCCGGGTTTGCGGCGATTTGGCAGGTTCAGCACGTTTTCGCAACCGACCCAATGCGCACGGCGCTGATCGTAAACGAAAACTCGATCGACTCGCTTACCATTGCTAACCACTATTCTTCGCTGCGAGGCATTCCGGATCGCAATATCGTGACGCTTGGCGACGTCCCCGAAGGGATGAAATGCTCGATCGAGGAGATGAAAAATCGCATTCTTAAGCCGATGCTGGCTGAACTCGATCGTTTGGGGTTAGGCCGCCAAACCGACGTCATCGCTTACTCGGCAGGCTTTCCAACGGCGATCAGTCTGGATTCCGATTTTGCCAAAGTCCCCAAGCGTCATCAACTATTCACGCCCGTTGGATCACTCAACGGCATCACCTCGTTGTACCAATTCTTAGGTGACGACCAAGTCAGCTACGTGGCACCGCGAGCTAACTTTTACTCGCGTACGGATGCTACTGGCTTGCAGCAAAATCCATTTTTGGCCGCGGACGGAAAAACGTTCAATGATGCCGTCGCGGCAGCGGAGAAAAAAGAGTTCGCAACCGCGATCTCGCTGCTGGAGCCTCTGATCAAAAAACACCCAGGGCAATGGCCGCTGCGTTTTCGGGTTGCTGGTTACCAGGCACTCGCATCGCAAACAGCCGAAGCACTGGAAACCATCTCGGGGTTGCTTCGAGAAAACGTCGCTTTTCGTGCCATGTTCGAAGGCGACAAGTCGTTCGACTCGATTCGAAACGACGAAGCATTTTTAAAACTACGATCAGCGATGTCGCCAATTGCTCCCAATCGAATGCCACCGGTTCCATTCTCCGGTCGAATTGTGTGGGGCCAAAATGGAATTCCGCTCGTCAATGCCGAAGGCGGTGAGGTCATCGGTCCACACTATCTGCTGTCTGTAGTCTTAGCGGTAACGGAAGGACGTGGTACCACGCTTGAAGAAGCGATCGATATCCTACGCCGGGCAGCAGCAGCAGATGCAACCGGAGAACCATCGACGTTTTACTTTAGCAATTCAAGCAACGTTCGCGCGACGACACGGATGCCGCTTATACCCATTGCAGCAATCGCACTGCGTGAACTCGGACATAACGTTATCATCGACAAAGATACACTGCCGCGAGGCCAGTTGAAGCTGATGGGTGCTATGTTGGGTTCTGCAAACTATGAGTGGCCACTGGCCGCAAATAGGCTGCTGCCGGGGTCCATTGCCGATAACTTAACCAGTACGTCAGGCGTGCTTCACGAAGAGAATAGTCAGACATCAATGGTCGAATTATTGCGCGGTGGTGCAGCGGGAACAAGTGGCACGGTAACGGAGCCTTATGCACTTCAATTTAAGTTTCCAACACCGCTGATGTATGCTTATTATGCAACCGGCGCAACGCTTGCCGAAGCATTTTATTTGTCCGTCGAATGCCCTTATCAATTGTTGATTATTGGTGACCCGCTTTGTCGGCCATTTGGCGATGAAAACAACGAATTGTTTTCGATCGAACCGCCCGTGAGCATGCCAGATACGATCGAACTTAAACTTCGATTCTGGCGTGACTTCAAGTTGGCATCTACGAAACTCAGTCGGCTAGAGATGTACTTCGGCGGACAATTGGCGCTGGTTTCACCGCCCGCTCAAACCATTCAGATTGACAAACAAGGGTTGCCGCAAGGTTGGCACGAAATCACGATCATCGGCGTCAGTCAACATCCAATGGAAACGAAAACATTAGAGTCAACCTACGTGCGTGTCGGAGCAGAAAGCGATTGTCCTACCATCGAGGCGAGCTTTGATTCACTTGATGCTAAAGGTTCATCGCCAAACGTCTCATCGCCAACCGTCTCATCGGCAGGTCAAATTCGAGTGCGGTTTCATGCTCCAGGCGCGGAACGAGTCGCCTTGAACCATCTTGGTAGGCGAGTCTTGGAAACCGAGGACATTGAGGCGGAGCAAATCCTTTCGATCGACAAGATCGGCTTCGGCCCGGTTCGCCTGACGCCATTTGCCATGCGCAACGGTCAATGGATCCCAGGCCAGCCAATCACTGTCGAGGCGAAGCTTGTTTCAAAGCATTGATTTTGTGCTGCATTTCATTGCGATGAATCACCGACGAGATCACGCTGTTACGTAGAAAGTTGGCGATTGCGAATGAAGACTCTTTTCTTACTGTTTCACGATCCTAATCAACGGATTGTCGTTGTTGTCATTTTCACTTTGGTTTTGCTTTCGTCGCTGTTCGGACCGATGGACTTAGAGACTTACCCAAACAAAATGAAAGTTGGGTTGGACTTTTTGGTTGCCGTCAAGTTGTTGATCACTGCGATTACTGGGATGGTGGCGTTTTTAAGCATCTTGAACCTTCATGCCGTCCGGCAGGCGTTAACGACGATTCCTGCCTTACTGATTTCAGGCCTCCTTGGGTTAACGTGCATCGGTGCAATGAGTGGAGTATCGTCGGCTGGCATTCCCACGGCCGTCATCAATTATGTCAACCTTGTTTTTGTTTTGATGGCAATCACTATCATTGGCGTTCGCGTTTTCAGCTTGGGTGTAATCCTTGGCGTATTATGCGCCGTGGTCTACGGACTCTATTTGTACTATTTCGTTCCGGAGCTTGGTACATTCACCGAACCTGCGGAAGGCGGTACGTACATCATTCGTATGGGAGGAGTTGGGCATCCCAATAGTGTCGCGAGGTCGACCATACTCTCGATCTTGCTGACGATTTACTTGTTTCGCGCGCGAGAACTTTCGTTGACCGTTGCGATGTTTTTTCTGTTTATTTTTGTTTGGGTTGGCTGCCTGACAATGAGTCGCACCGCATTGATCGCGGGAGTCGTAGGTGGTGCGATGCTGTTCGCTGATCGCCTGACATTACGAGCGGTAGTAACCGCCGTTGTTGGTACATGCGTTGCAGGATTACTGGGTCTATTTATTTTCATTGCTGCTGGCAATGAAGATCGCGTTTTCAAAAAGGTTATTGGCATGGTGTCCAAAACTGAAGATGGCAGCGATTGGGTGACGGGTACGGGAAGGACAGTGATCTGGACGGAAGCCGCCTCATTCATTGCTAAGCGTCCGTTGCGGGGATACGGATTGAATTCCGCACCTATACTGTTGGTTGATCATTCTCAATCAACGCATAATGCGGTGATGAACGCCACATTGTCCGGAGGTGTATTTGCTGGTTTGGCCATGACCGCACTCTTAGCATGGAACGCTTGGAATGCCGTGAACTCAGCTAACCTTTTAGTACGTTGCTTGTGCGCCTTCTTATTTTTAAGTTGCCTCACTGAAGATACGGTTTTGGAAACATTTCCTGGACCGTGTACGCTGCTTTGGTATGTTTGTTTGTTCGTTCGTTCCGGTCTTGATACCCAGGGACGTCCCCTTCATTGATGCTTCAGATCCATCGCCAGATTATTCAGGGGGCGCAGGTTGAGCTAAAACCTTTAGGGCAACAACAGTGGCCGAGGCGGGGATCGAACCCGCACAGGGATTTCTCCCCGAAGGATTTTAAATCCTTTGTGTCTGCCATTCCACCACTCGGCCTTACTCGCTGCAGCCAGCTTGTCTTAAGAGTAGCTCGTCTTAAGACAGCTCTTCGTGCGCGAAACAAAAAACGGGCAGCCCAAAGTTTGAGAATAACTCTGAGCGCCCGCAGATTGTTGTACAACGCGTTCAATCCGACAAGGGAACGTCCTATTCAGCCTTGACCTTGGCAAAGCCAGCCGTCTTGAATGGCTTTTCACCAAAAACCAGTTCAACTTGATCTTTGGCTTCGGCTGCTTCGACTTTGGCCTGGCACTTTTCGCAGCAGAAGGAAACTTCAGCATCACCGACCTTGATCTTGGTATCAGGGTTCAGGTCGCCACCGCTGAACGGGCAGCTTTTTTGCTTGTACTGAGCCGTTGCAACCAACTGCATGTTCGCGTTCGTTGCGTACTTTTCAGGGCTCGCCGCAAACTTGCCGGCGCAGTTGCCACAGCAGAAATAAACTTTACCATCTTTGTAATCAGCGGATTTGTCAGCACTGGCAGCTTTCGGAGCAACCACGCACTTCACACCTTCAAGCTTGACTTCACCGGCCCACACGGTGACACCGGCAATCAAGGCTACTGACAATGCAGAAACAAAAGCTTTACGACTTAACATGCTTAATCCTCACGGTTTTGGAGTTCGACTACGTTCATCTGAGACCTATAAGTCTACGCAGTCGGCAAGCTCCGCGTCAAACCGTTTCTTTAGTATTTTAACAATTCCGCGACATTTACCCCCAAAGAGGCCTTATGGCCTAGCCCGGCGAACTCCTTCCCGGCTTAGCGTCAACTCACGAACCAGCGACCGTCCAGCAAAAAATTGGGGCGGAACGTAGCTATTTCGATCGACTGGCACCGTGATTCGCACCGTCACTTGCGGCGTGCTTGAATCGATTCGATTTGGCAGAACTTCGATCGATGCGCCAACCACCCCGATGGCCGTCAACGCGCGGCGAGCTTCCGTTTGGGCTTCCGACGCGGTGCCGCCCGGAACCATCGCTTTTCTTGATGCCTCGTAAACGGCATTGTCGATCGTATGGCGAATCATTGCGACGCGGGAAAACTCCACCGAGGCAAAAAAAAGTACGAAGACAATCGGAGCGACGATCGCGAACTCAACCAAGGTTGCCCCACAGCAAGATTTCCCATCGAGCCTTCGACCATGAATGATACCGGACAGCAGGAACGTTTTACGCATCATTGGATAATCATTGGGTAATCATTGTGTTGAGAGATAACGCAATTTCACGATAGATTCGTTGCAGATCGGTATTGCTCACGGCATGAAAGTGCCGCCCACTACCAATGCGTGCAATCTCTTGCATCGCAGCAATATCAGCATCCGTGCCGAAAGTAATCGTATGGATAATGACCCCGTCTGCCGCCAACCGTATTGCTGACAATCTGGGAACTGGTCCGCGATTGTGATTGCCATCCGTCAGCACGATCATCGTTCGTTCAACAAAAGTTCCTGAACGCCCTGAGCGAAAGATGACTTCCCCCGCATCCATCCCCGCAGAGATGCTTGTGAACCCAGCAACAGGCATCGTTCTAAACGCGGCATTGATGCGAGTCAGGTCTTGAGTCAGCGGTACATCAATGGTCGCAGAGTCGCTGTAGGAAGCAAGTCCACCGAATTCTTGACTTGAGGTTTCTTCTAGTGTGGTTGTGAACACGCCGATTGCAGAAGCCAAGCCTGCGAACTTCGATCCCAACATCGAACCCGATCGGTCAACTACCAATACGACGTCCCGATCTACGTAAGTCGCCGTCGCGGTCGCCTCCGGCTCAAAGAAAAGAACTCCCAAAAAATTTCCGAAGAACAGCGGCACAGCACCACTACGAGATCCCGAAGTTCGTTTTCCTGCAACCTGAACACTGTTAATCGGTGTTCCCGGAGTAGTAAACACGAATCTTCCGGTCGCAACATTTTCTACTGACCGACCAAACGAAAAATCAGAGTTGGCCAACAACAACGGCGAATGATTAACAAGGTTTGCTGCGGCCAATTCAGACCCGACACGAACGGCTGAGCGTATATCTTGATTTCGCGAAAGTTCTTGAGCGGCAGCTTTGGCAGCAGCATCCGTCGCGCTGCGAAGCTCCGTTTTGGCAAGATGCATGTGCGCCATATCAATCGCAAACGCAACGAAGATCATGAACAGAATCATCATTGCAGCAATCAAGACCAACATCGCGCCACGGCGATCAGCGACTGCGTTTGTACGCATGCGGACAGGAAAAACAAAACTCATTGCGACTATTCCTTAAGCATCACGACGCGTGCGGTAAGCGTGCGGTTGGCGACCCACTGCCCGGCCAATGGGCTATTCGTCCGAGTCGGTGCGCTCACTTCGATCACGACTTGTTGACCGCGCGCAATCGAGTCCACTGAACCCACCGGAAATCGGATGCTTGCGTCCCGCACGACTCTTGAATCGAGGATGGCTCTCGCCCTGCCGACTGCTAACGCATCGGTTGTGTCAGAGCGAATCGCTTCGCGAACACCTTCGTACGCCGCAACCTGCAGCGATTGTTTTAAGAAAATAAAGCTGGCGGCTTCGATGGATCCAAACACGAGCAACGCCAACACCGGAAGGCAAACAGCAAGTTCAACCGTTGCTGCACCTTTACGCTTCACTGCGCCCTCAACTGGGTTAGACATCATTTGAGCTGTGGGATTGATTTTGTCGGCTTACGAGACTGTTGAAATCATCCGCCATCTCTTGCCAAAAGTCATTGTCGCGAAAATGCAATGGTTCAACGGTGCGCCCACGGGAAGCATCCGCAAGGCATGCCCTTAAGCGCAGCACAGGTCCAGCAAAACGATTGGTGATTTTCAATGTGTCCCAAAGAAACGCAGGCACCATCACCATCGTAATGATGAAGAATGGCAGATACCGATGAATGCAATCTCCAAACGTCGCGCTCCAGGAGGTTTCTGGCTGCTCAAACATTCTCACCCAAATGACCAAAGCCAATGAGTTAACCACAAACAACAACGTCCAGTGAAGAGCGATCTTTCTCAGCAGTCCACCCTGGACTTCAGGATCAACAAACGAACGGTTTCGGCGCTTTGGGTTTAGAAATGACATGATTTATTGTGGCTGAGTATTCGATTGATTCGCAAAATACGAACCAATGATCAAAGAACCGTCCACTTAGAATCTAGGTCATGCGTTTGGTCAGCGCGGACTCAATGCCATGTTTTTTGTAAGTCGCTCTGCGCCAGCTAAAGGGATGGCGATTGTCGTGCCGCCCGTATCGAATATGCCGATGATTCGGGTTGTATTGCATGACGAGATATGCCTTTGGGTTCAGCCGGAAGGCAACAACAGCAACGGGGGCGAATTTGCTTGCGATGACTTCCTGGCCTTCATGCGAATGTAGGGTGCAACGAATCTTGCACGGTCGCCGAATGCACCAACTTCAGCAGAATCATCGACGTGAACTGGTTCGATCAAGTCTTCGATCGACATGCCAGCTCGGCAGATACCGCCAATCAATTGCTCCAGTCGATGCAAATACTCAACCGCTCCGCGCTCACGTAACCGTCGCGTCGTGGAATTCACGCCAACAGGAACCGGGACAGGATCAACGCGATAATAGGTATGCTCGATGCTATATCTCGAGCTCGCATCAGCATGGCCTGTTGTCTGAAGACTAATCGGCGATTTATGTTGGCTCACATAAATCCCACCCGTTCTGAGTACTCTTGATACTTCGCGAAAGACCGGGCCAACGTCCGGTAAGTAGCATGTGCTGACCGGATGGATGACAATATCAAACGCTGCATCGTCAAGCATATTCAGTTGATCCATCGACGCCTGGATGGTACGAATCGATAGTTTGCGTTCTCGTGCCACTTGTCGATCCAGTTCTAGCATCGCAGGACTGAGATCGACGACAGTCACGACTGCGCCGGCACTCGCGTAAAGAGCGCTTTGGCGACCACCCCCGGCCGCCAAACAGAGCACTGACTTTCGATGAATCGATTGGCCTAACCAGCCAAGTGGATCGACTGTTTGAAGCGGATTTGCAATTTCCTCATCGCTGGCTGGCCTGCATAGTGGTGCTCGCGCGGCGGCAAGCGAATCATAGCAATGCTGATTCGCGCGGAGAGCCGCCTCACGACGCAACATCAAATCGGATTCATCCATCACTTCGGCATGGGAAGGGCGATGAAAGCATCCTCTGGAAGCGACAGTTCACCTTGCTTGCCATTGACTCGATATTGGATTTTCAAAGTCTTTACGCTGCCCTGAGCAGGATCACCACCAAAATTAGTGTTGTAGCTGTTCGAAGGCATTGAAATCATTGGCAAGTCACTGACGTGCTTTTGCAGTATTGCGGTCACATCTTTTTGGATTGAACCTGCACCGTACTCGGCTTTGACAATTTCCACCTTGACTTTCTCGAAACCGGCCTGTGATAGGACCCCGGTCAGGTCGGTGCCACTGCCACTAAGCTTTTGCGCGACTAGCAGCGTGGCTTGCGTGGCATCCTCTTTCAAATCGGGAACTTGCATTGCCTTGATCGCAAGCGTCAAGGCATTCATGCTTGGGTAACGCTTGAGGACATCCAGTACCAGCTTTTTCTCCGCTATTTGACGCGCCGAGTTATATGCGTTTTGGCACATGTCAAATCGCTCGTCTTCAGGCAATACAAACTGCCTCGCAATTCGGATGTAGCCACGCATCGAACGGACGTGATACTGATTCGTCGGCGACTTTGAGAGCTCAAGCAGAACTGGGCCAGCGTCCGCAGTCATCCACTCACCCAATATTCGGCTGCTGACTTCTTGAAGCTGCGGATTGGAGTCTTTTCCTGCGGCAGCAATCGTTGCCAAAGCGTTCGTTCCGCCCACGGCACCAAGAATTTGCAACAGCGTCGATTTCGTCGCGAGCGATGCGGAACTGGCAACCGCTGCCGACAGTTCCATGGCACAGGCTTCACGGTCGGGCATGCGCACACTGGCCGCAGTCAGCGCTTTTTGGGCAATCGATTGATCTTCCGGAAACTTTGGAGCAACAACCTGCGAAATCAATACTGAAAGTTGATCGAGCTTGATCGTTTCACCTAGGGCCGTCAACGCCGACTGGCGCACAGTTGCTTCAGGGTGATTTACCGCTTTCAATAGGTCTGCTACCGCATCAATTCGTCTCTTTGCGATCAGCTCCACCAACAACGGCATCATCGCTCCTGCGGACTTAGGTAATAACGCCACAATTTGTGCATCAACTTGTTCGCCAGGAAGTTCAGCCAAAGTTGCTCTCGCTGCTTCCGCTAATCCTGGGTCAGCGTCCGTTGCCAGCTTTAGTAGCGGGGAAAGGCAGGACGTATCGCCGATTCGGGCAAGCGCATGGATCGCGGAAAGTCGAACCGGCATCGGTCCCTGCTCGGCTGCTTTTAGAATCGCCGACATGACGACGGTTTCCTTGCGATCAGCCATCGACTGAATCATCAATGCAGCTCGCTCTGGGGTTGCGTTAGCCATTGCTTCTGCGAGAGCCTTGTCGACTTCGCCACCTGGGAATTCACGGGCCGTACCTAATGCTAACTGGAACATGCTCTTGTCGGTTGACTGAAATTGCTCCAGTAGCAACGGGATGCCATCTTGGTTCCGGGCCAGGATCGCACCGCGAGTCGCTTCGATGACCCTTTGTTTTGGCACGTTGGCTTTTCGAATTTCGTCATAGAGCGCAGCCGCTTCAGCCGATTTGCCATCGGAGTGTAAACGCTCCGCGCAAAGTATACAGCCTTCGGCAATCGCCGAGCGAACATTGTCTGGCGCGCTCGACAATAGCTTTCGCAGCGAGTTGGCAGCAGCGTCGTTACCAACGCGTCCTAGTGCTACGGCGGCGGCCGATGCGACTTCGGCATCGGCATCCTTCAAGCGTGTTGTTAAGGTCTCAACGGCACCTGCATCGCGGCGGACACCCATCGAATTGAGCGTGCCTACCAGTAACAACCCAGAGAGCGATTCGCTCGCTTTGCGTAACGCTTCATCAACCGTTGGCTCTGGAATCGCTTCTAAAGCGATCCGCGCCCACGACGATAGCTGTGGGTCAGGCAACAGTTTCGCCAGTTCCGCCACCGCTTCACTGGAACCATCGATCGCCAGACGCTTACAAGCAATCGCCTTATCTGAGACAGGCGCGTCTGAGCGAAGGATTGCAATCAGTTCCTTTTCTTTCTCCGCCGAGATGGTAACGGCGTCATCGGCCTGAATGGTCGAGACGTTGACGCCGGAAATCAGCGTTAGAATACAAACAGCAGAGCATGAGATTTGTCGAGCCAAGTGCATGGTATCGGTCCAGATCGTTAATTGACAGCGCGGATGCAACACAGGGGCGGGACGTTTGTTACTACAAGTCCCTGGATTTCATGATTCAATGAAGGTTCAAAGTGATCGCTCGTTCCGAGGGCGCTAAACTCGCCACGGCTCTCGCAACGCCTCGGACCGCAAGCGATTGGCGGGTTCATCATTGATGAACGCATTGGTCTTGTTGTCGTACTTCACTTGCCGTCCCAGGTGCAGAGCAATGTTCGCAGCATGACAAGCAATGTGTGCGTTGCAAGCTGCATCCGCATTGCCTTTCGGTTGACTGCGAGTCTTCACGCAGTCAAGGAAATCGCGTACGTGATAAGTCGCCGGGTAACCACCGATTTCTGCCACGGTTCGTCCGGCCAGCAACGCTGGCGAGCTTAAGACGAGTTTACCGCTGTCGCCGGCTTCGACCCAACCGTTCTCACCTTCGAAACGGACGGGGCAAGAGCCCAAAGGAATCCAGCCTTTTTCACGGAAAATCAATTCGGTCCCATTTTCATAGCGAGCGACCAACTCGCCGTCTTTGGGTGCGTTGTATTCGATCGGCGGTGCACAATCTCCCACCGCCCACTGACACAAGTCCACGCAGTGCGAGCCCCATTCAAGCACGCCACCGCCCACTAAACCACCACCTTTTTCAAAATTGAAACCATCCAGCAGTTTCGCATTGAACGGACGCCAAGCGGCGGGCCCTAAGTACGTGTTCCAGTCGACGACGTCTTTGTTCGGTTCGGTCTCTGCGGGCAACCAACCGCTCATCATCGCCTGCATCCCCGCTGGGTGCGCGTAGACTTTGGTAAGTTTGCCAAGCTTGCCGCTGCGAGCCAGTTCACAGGCAAACGCAAAGTGCGGCAGATTACGGCGCTGCGTACCCGCTTGAAACACGCGTCCAGTACGACGAATCGTTTCTGCCAAGATCAAGCTTTGAGAAATGTTCTTGGTAACAGGCTTTTCACAATACATATCCTTGCCCGCCCGCGCTGCATTCATCGCCATCGTGCAGTGCCAGTTTGGGCCCGTTGCGATCAACACGGCATCGATGTCTTGCCGGTCAAGAAGCTCACGGAAATCGGTATGAGTCGCGCAGTCCCCGTTACCATAGTGTCCATCAACCGTCTTTTTGACCGATTGACGCCTCGCTTCTTTGATATCACAAACCGCCACGAACTGGACATCTTTCTGCTCCAAAAAGCAGCCGAGGTCGTAGGTCCCGCGGTTTCCGATACCGATCCCTCCGATCACAATCCGTTCGCTGGGTGCGACAAAACCATCGCGACCAAGCGCGGAGCTGGGAATGATTGTCGGTGCCAAAACCGCGGCACCAGCCGCTGAGATTGCGGTCTTCAAAAACCGACGGCGAGGATGCTGCTTTGCTTTTTTTGACATAACTAATCTCCTGATCGGGATACGGGACAATCGCGTGATCGACAAGATACCGCCGGGAATCTGCCACATGCTCCCGGTAAGCAGACAGCATAACCGTACGGCAAACTCAATTCCACACGCCAAAGCCAAAGTTTTTGTTTCGCCCGTTTCGCCCCCCAGCGGTATTAACTTCAGACGGACCGGCTAAAAGCTAAATTGGAATTTTCACTTTGGCTCATCCGGTGAATCGAGTAGGTCGCTTTTCCGATGCCGCAAAACCGAATGCTGGCATTTCGGAGTATGCGGATTTTTAATGGATTGTGGTGCATTGTCCGTTTGAAATCAGACCGATTCGGTGACCACCCCGGATTGCCGCATGAGCCAACGGCCAATGCTGGGCTGTTAAAGATTTGCTAATGTGGGCAAGATCGATAGTAGCAGGCACACTCCGTGTGCCGTCCGCAAATACTGGCGATTCCGTGGCAGACGGAACTTGGAAAAGTGTCTTCCGTGTCGCCTTTCGCGGTGCGAAAGGCGACACGAGGAGCAAACGACCGTTTTTTGCCTTGATCGCGCGTGGCTGACAAAGTGCGATTCAGACATGCTTGGTTTGGCCTGTCTCCTTGATTCGGAACCAGGCCACGTACAAGGCTGGCAGGAAAAGTAGCGTCAAAACCGTGCCGACGATGATGCCGCCCATCATCGCGTACGCCATCGGCCCCCAAAACACTTCCGAAGCGATCGGTATTAGCGCCAAGCTTGCTGCCGCAGCAGTCAACATGATCGGTCGCATGCGATGTACGGTTGCTTCGACGACAGCGTCCCAGGCTTCGTGACCCTCGTGTCTTAGCGTTTCAATCTGAACAATCAGAATCACGGAATTGCGAATCAGAATGCCAATCAACGCGAGGACGCCAAGGATGGCGACGAATCCAAGCGGCGCACCCGTGGGCAATAACGCAGCAACAACACCGATCAAGCCGAGCGGGGCAACGGTGACGACTAAGAACAGGCGATGAAAACTTTGGAGTTGGAGCATCAGGATGGTAGCCATTGCAAACATCATCAAGGGAACGACGGCAATGATCGGTCCCTGACCCTTGGCGCTTTCTTCGACGGCTCCACCCGTAACGACGCTGTATCCAGCCGGTAGTTCAGCAACGAACGCGCGGATGTCGCGTTCCAGTTGAGCGACGACGGTGGCTGGCTGAATCGTGCCAGGAATGCTTGCCTTGATCGTGATCGTAGGGATTCGACCTCGACGCCAAACCGCAGGCTGTTCGATTTCGTAACGAAAGGTTGCGATCGCAGCAAGCGGGACAGACTTTCCGTTTTTGCTCGCAATCTGCAAGTTTTGTAGCGTCTCAATCGAGGTCCGCTCGCTGGTCATTGCACGACCGACAACATTCACAAGATAGATACTGTCGCGGATCTCTGTAAAGTTAGTACCGCCAACAATCCCATTGAGCGTGCCTGCGATCGCTTCGGAGGTAATGCCTAATTGAGCAGCCTTGTCCTGCAACATATCGACCTTGATCACTCGTCCTGGTTCGTTCCAGTCATAGATCATGCTCTCGATATTCGGATTGGTGCCAATTTTGGTGGCCAAATCTTGCGATAGGGATCGGACCATTTGAATCTCCGGTCCGCTGACACGATATTGCACAGGGCGTCCGACGGGCGGGCCAATATCGAGCAAGTGCACGAACGCATCGGTACCACCAAACTCTTCCGCAACGATTTTGTTGAGCTTGGCGCGAAGTCGCTCGCGGACTTTGATGTCCTTGGTCACGATTACAATTTGACCAAAGTTTGGTGACGGAGGTTGGACGTCGAAAGAAAGTAGGAATCGCACGGCACCCTGCCCAACGTACGACGACCAACGTTCAATATCTGGGTCATCGGTGAGCGCAAGTTTTTCGAAGCGATCCATTTGCTCGCGAGTGCGCGTGATCGAGGCGTTCTGACGCAACGTCCAATCGACGATGATCTCGTTGCGGTCCGAACTCGGAAAGAACTGCTGTTGCACATGGCCAAGGCCGAAAATCGAGCAAGCGAACATGGCCATCGTGGTCAGAATCGTCAACCATTTCCAGCGCATCGAAGCGAGCAAAATGCGCTCAAAAGCATTTGCAAACACACCCTTCGTGTCATGCGACTTTTGTATCTTTCTTGGCAATATCGTAACGCCCAGCAATGGTGCAAAAACCACTGCCACAACCCATGAAACAATCAAGGAGACAGCAATCACGACGAACAACGTGTAGGTAAACTCGCCTGCCGCGCTACCGTTTAACCCAACGGGAATGAAGCCGGCAATCGTCACCAACGTACCGGTCAGCATCGGAAAAGCGGTGGAGGTGTAGACGTGAGTTGCCGCTTTCTCCAGCGTATCGCCAGCCTCCAGTCGTGCGACCATCATTTCGACTGCAATCATGGCATCATCGACCAACAATCCGAGCGAGATGATCAGTGCGCCAAGGGAAATTCGCTGGAGGGAAATATTGAAAAACTCCATGGCGATGAACGTGATTGCGAGTACCAGCGGAATGGTCAACGAGACGACCAAGCCAGCGCGATATCCGAGGCTGATAAAGCTGACGGCCAGCACGATCGCAACCGCTTCAAACAATGCTTTGGTGAAACCACCGACCGCTTCGTCGACAATCGTTGGCTGATCCGACACCAAGTGGATGCCAACACCGATCGGCAAATCCGCCTCAATCTTCTCCATCTCCAAATCGATCGCTTTGCCAAATTTCAAAAGGTTCGCTTTGGGCTTCATGCCGATCGCCAAGCCGATTGCTGGTTGGCCCTGAAACCGGAACAACGACCGCGGAGGATCGAGATAACCACGTCGAATGGTGGCCACGTCTCGCAGTCGAAAGAAGCGTTCGTTGACTCTTAAGTTTATAGCGCGAAGGTTTTCTTCGGAGGTGAATTGACCGCTGACGCGGATGCTGATTCGTTCCCCATCCGTCTCGAAAACGCCAGACGGTGCAATCGCGTTCTGTGAACGAATGGCGTCCACGACAACTTGAACGGACAGGCCGATGGCAGCAAGTTGGCGTGTTGAGAATTCAAGAAAAACAACTTCGTCTTGCGTTCCGATCAATTCGACCTTGCCGATGTTGGGAACGGTCATGATTTTGGCTCTTGCCGCTTCGACGTAATCGCGAAGTTGTCGTTGGCTAAGACCATCCGAAGTGAAGGCAAAGATGTTTCCGAAAACGTCGCCAAAACTATCGTTAAAGTTTGGACCAATGACACCACTGGGAAATTGCCCCCTGATATCGCCGACGATGTTGCGAATTCGAAGCCAAGCTTGTGGGACTTCACTAGGCTTGGTGTTCTCCTTCAAGTTCACAAAGATCGTCGTTTCGCCGGGGCGGGTCAGGCTTTTCGCATAGTCAAACTGCGGTATCTCTTCGACCTTCTTTTCAATTCGATCGGTGACTTGGCTGACCATGTCTTCAAGCGTTGCTCCGGGCCAGGAAGCTTGGATAATCATCGTCTTGATCGTGAAATCAGGGTCTTCTTCGCGACCGAGATTGAAGTAGGAAAACGCCCCCATGGCTGACGAGACAAGCATGAAGTACCAAACCAGCGATCGATGCTTCAGCGCCCAGTCAGAGAGATTGAAATCCATCACTACATGTCTCCCCGGTTCCATCGAATCGGCTGTCCGTCCGTCAGGCTATGAACACCGGCAGTGACAACTCTGTCACCTGGCTCGATGCCGGACGCGATTTCTACATCCTGGTCATTGCGAGTGAGCACATTCACTGAAACCCGGTTCACTTTTTTGTTCGCTTGATCGACGACCCAGACGAATGTTGAGCCATCGGATTCAAGAATTGCTGATTGTGGTAAACGAATATTGGTTTGGAGTGCAACCTTCGAAAAGGCCGTGATGGTGGCTCCGAGTCGAAATGAATCAGGTGGGTCGCTGAGCGCGATCCTCACGCGACGCGTCCGTGTCGTTGCATCGGCTTGCGGTGCGATTTCTCGAACCTGCCCAGTGGTTTCGATGGTACCACCGATTTGCAAAGCGACCTTAAACTCTGCTCCGATGGCCAGTGCAGCGACGACATCTTCCCCAAGGTCAACCACGGCTTCGCGAAGGTCAGGGCTGGCAATGGAAACGATGGTTTGACCAGCGTTAACGGTTTGCCCTGTTTCCGCAGCGATGCTGGTGACGACTCCGTCCATATCGGCCAATAGCTCGGAATAGCTGAGTTGTTCACGCGCCTTGTCAAGGTCTGCTTGGGCTTGGGCGACGGCTGCAACGGCTGCTTCATTTGTTTTCTTTGCCATGTCGAATTCTGCCTGAGGCGTCACGTTCTGCGCCAGCAAAATCGACTGTCTTTTCAAGTTTGCTTCGGAATTCACTCCCTGGGCAAGCACATTCGAAAGCGTTGCCTCCTGTGAGCGAACAGCGATTTCAAGAACCTCTGGGTCTAGGGCTGCAAGACGCTGTCCAACTTTGACCGAATCACCAACGTTCACGTCCCTAGCGACGACTCGACCCAACGCTCGAAAGCCAAGATCGGTGTGATAACGCGGTTCAATGGTCCCGCTGTACCCGTCCGTTGGCCCACTGTGCGGTGCAGCGAGGACGGACAATACGGGACGAACGGCCGCTGGCCGCATATCTTTACGTTCACAACCGGTAAGCAAAACAACCAGTGATGTGAACAGACAAACGAAGTCGATTGCGCTGCCCCGCCGTGATGGGTGAAGTTTCATTGATTCAGTTCCGCAGCTTTCGTATCCGCGATCACTTTTACTTTTTGCCCAGGGCGAATGAGCTGCGAGCCGTCAGTAACAACGATGTCGCCGGCCTCCAATCCACTGCTGATCAAAATCACTCCCGAAATATGACCTTCAACTTTCACCACGCGTTGAGAAACAGCACTTGTCGTCGGGTCAACAATCCAAACGGCCGCTTGGTCATCTTGCCTGGACAGTGAAGTCCATGGTAGCTCAACAACATCAGTCGATCTAAATTTGGCAACGCCAATCACAGAAGCGCCTAGCGTCATTTGTGACGGAGGCGAATCGATGGAGACTTTGACGCGGACGGTTCCGCTGGTTTGGTCAATCGAGGGCGCGATTTCACGAACGTACCCAACGGTCTTGATCGCTGGGTTGGACACGAGTGTGATATCGATTTTGCCATCGATCGGCTTGTCATTAATATGCGTTGGGAATGTTTCGAACACCGCTTCGCGTTCTCCTTCGTAAGCCAAGGTAAAGACGGTTTGGGCAGCGCTTACGACCTGCCCCACTTCAGCCGAACGAGCAATGATCACACCCGGCGAGTTGGCTTTGATTGCCGTAAACGCAAGGTTGCTTTCTGCAGCCAAGAGATTCGATTTGCTGATATTGACTGAACCCTGTGCTGTCAGAAAGACAGCCTTGGCATCGTCGAAGTCAACTTGTGATGCTGACTGAGTCGATAACAGGCCCTCGATCCGCTTGACATTCGCGGAGGCTTGCTGAACCGAAGCTTCAGCGGACCGCAACGCCGCCTTGGCTGCCGTCACATCCGCTAGTTGCTCCTGTGTATCGACAGTCGCCAAGATGTCTCCGGCGGCAACGATGTCTCCCACGTCAACGCTTCGACTCGCGATCCGCCCACCGATGCGAAACCCAAGATCACTCTGGTATCGAGCGCGAAACTCACCGGTTAACGCCGCCATCCGTGGACGAGCAACGATGGCAACGATTTGCGTTCGCACATTGATCATGCGGTCCAATGGCGGTGCCACTTTCTTTCCACAACCAACAAGCGAGATCATGGCGACTAGGATCACCGCTTTGCCTATTAAAGACCGACGTAAAGCGGTGTAATGACAATGCATCTCGTTTCCAAAATCGATTAAATCAGCTCAAATCGCCCAAACCATCGTAGTCTATGGCCTTACCAAAGAATAACAAGTCGCTCCCGAAACAGCCCCCCCCGTTGATCTTTTGCATTCTTCGACCATAGTCGATGCACACAGATCAACTCTGCTGCCTATCACGCGACGCGATGACCGAGAAACTGCCATGCAAACGACTGACGACCTGCGAATAGCCGCGATGAAGTCTCTGATTCCACCACGAGACCTGATGACGGAGTTTCCCGTCACTGACCAAGTCGCGGAAACCGTTGCTAAAGCACGTAGCGGAATCCAAAAAATACTTCGCCAGGAAGATGACAGGCTGGTGGTCGTCGTTGGCCCGTGTTCGATCCATGACCCTGAGGCGGCGATTGAGTACGCCAACCTGCTCGCTGCCGAACAACAAAAACATGCACAACAGCTACTGATTGTGATGCGAGTTTACTTTGAGAAACCGCGCACGACAGTCGGCTGGAAAGGACTGATCAACGACCCAGGGTTAGACGATAGCTTCGAGATCAATCATGGTCTGCGCACCGCTCGTGGATTACTTCGTGACATCAACGCCATGGGCTTGCCAACCGGAACAGAGTTCCTCGATTTGATCAGCCCGCAGTACATTGCGGACCTTGTCGGCTGGGGTGCGATCGGTGCGAGAACGACCGAGAGCCAAGGTCATCGCGAACTTGCATCGGGACTCTCGTGCCCTGTGGGTTTCAAAAACGGTACCAGTGGCAATGTGCAAATTGCAGTCGACGCGATCTGTTCCGCGCAGAATCCGCACCATTTTTTATCCGTTACCAAGGAAGGTACCTCTGCCATCTTTAAAACAACGGGCAACCGCGATTGCCATGTGATCATGCGAGGTGGAACTCATACCAACTATGACGCAGCCAGCATCGACAGTGCATCGGAGTTACTACAAAAAGCAAACCTCGCTCCGCGAATCATGATTGACGCCAGCCACGCCAATAGCCGCAAAAAGCACTCTCGGCAGCGTTACGTCTGTCGCGATGTGTGCAGTCAATTAAGCGATGGCGACCAACGGATCATGGGCGTGATGATCGAAAGCAACCTGGTCGAAGGCAACCAAAACTTAAGCGATGGCAATCTTGTCCGAGGCAAAAGTATAACTGATGCTTGCATCGGCTGGGACGAAACGGTCGTGATTCTGCAAGACCTCAGCGACGCTGTCGTTGCGCGTCGAGCGAAGTAAAAGTTGACTAAGTCATCGACACGCCGATGATCCGATGGACCTTTTATGCCACATTGCCCAATGACTTGTTCAGTAACGAACGAACCAGTGAGCGGACTTCGATGGGTAAGACAAACAATGGACGATCAGATTTTGTCTTGATGGCAGCAATGGCGGCAGACAAGCAACTCAGCGGAATCTCCAACGCTTCGATATTCACACCGAGTTCATGCCATAGCGAATTCCACAGATCGAGTTGGTTGTGGCTGTAATCTCCCTGATCAAGTTTCTCGATCAGTTGCGTTAAGCCGCTTCCTAGCTTCTCAGTCGCTCCGAATTCAACATATATCGGCAACAATGTCGCGACATATCGTTCCCAGTCGCTGCTTCCTCCACGCAGTACCATCCCAAACAAATCCTTGGGAGTGCCGCCGTAGCTACTGATAGTCGGTTCGTTTTCCTGAAATGCCTTCCTCAGCGACGAAGCGACTTCTTCAAGCGTGCCGACTTCCAGCAGCGGCTCAGGTAGGTCAAACATGACATTGCAGTGAACCTCGGATCCGCGAGGTGCGAGCAGCATTGCTTCTTGATAGGTTGCGAGTGATTCCCGCATTTTACCATTCTCCCAGTACAATGAACCGATATAGCTCATCGCACGTGCTCTCATTTCCGCTGGTGCGTCGGGCATCTCGATTAAAGCAGTAAAGTCCGCAAGCCCTTTCTGTGTTTCACCTAGCTGGCGATAGGTTATCCCGCGATTGAACAACACTTTGGCCTTCTGTTCCACAGGAGCGTCGGGCATCTCGATCAAAGCAGTGAAGTCCGCAAGCCCCTTCTCAGTTTCACCGAGCTGGCGATAGGTTACCCCGCGATTTACCAGCACCGTGGCCTTCAGGTCCACAGGTGCGTTGGACATCTCGATCAAAGCAGTGTAGTCCGCAAGCTCCTTCTCAGTTTCACCAAGCCGGCCATAGGTCGCCCCGCGATTTAGCAAAGATAACGCCTTTACCTCAACGTTGCAGTTGCGCATCTCGATCAAGACTGTCAAATCTTCAATCGAGCCAATCGCGTCACCACTTTCAAATTTGACTTTTGCAGCCTGTAAGCGGCCACGTACCTGGTCGGCGCATTGCAGTTCCTCGGCTAGGCTCAGCGCGGCAGCGAAGTTCTTTTTTTGAAGCTGTGTCTCGATGTCGCGGTTGATCTGACCATACACGGCTTTTTGAAATTCACCGTCCAGTTCCAACGCAGCCACGCAGTATGCGTCTGCTCGATTCGAACTTCCCAGGTTTTTGCTGAGCTGCGACTTTAGGTCATCCGCAGTAAACCATGCCTTCAAAAATCGAGCAATGAGCTTGAGCGGCTTACCTCGCTGATTCTTGACCTCCAAGCACAATCGCATGAGCGGTTCGGAAAGTTCGTAGTAGCTTTCTTTTCCACGCTTTTCTGCTTGAACGTAACGTTTGCTGCGCAGTTCACCCAGTTGCTTCGAGCAGCTTCGTTCGTCGATGAATGTCGACGCAGCAATCTCTTTGACCGTGATTGCCGCCCCTTCCATGGCCGCCAAACTCTGTACGATCTTGGCCTGCTGCGCCGGTAGGGAACGAATCCGTTCTTGAAAATAGGGTGTTAGCTCGTCTGCCAGCGTCTCGAAGGCACTGACCAAATCATCCAGGGATGCCTTGGTCAAGAATTCGCTTAGCAGCACATACATCCGGTGGTTTCCACCTGCCAAATGATGCAGCGAGCGGATTCGATATCGACCTTCGGCGGTATCGATAAATTGCACCAATTCTTTGTTCTTGTTCTCGATTGAAATATTGCGAATCAGGGTTCGAGAGTCGTCGAAGCTGAGTGGTGCCAAATGATGAATATCAAAGAATCCCCAAAACGGAAGATCGCGATCGGAGACACCATCGAAAATCTGTTGAGAAGTCGCCAGAGTTGCGATTCTCCCCTTCTCTTGCAAGAACGCGCGCCAGCGTTTTTG
Source organism: Planctomycetaceae bacterium (assembly GCA_043775635.1). Lineage (GTDB taxonomy): Bacteria > Planctomycetota > Planctomycetia > Pirellulales > Pirellulaceae > UBA6163. The sequence continues at coordinate 24,971 of JAYVSE010000310.1, forward strand.
ACCGTGATCGCCCAATCCTTTGAATGCGGCATCCATGTTTTCGAACATGACCAGCAGGTTTCGATGCTGCAGACGCCGATGAATCTCATTCAATATCGCTTCGGCAGCATCGTCCGCCGGTAACATACGAAACGGTGATCGATAATCCGTTTCAAACTCATCCGGGTACTCTTCGGCTAGTCGATCTGCGATACCCATCGCCAAATCAATCAACCCGGTAATCGTGTCGTCTTCGCCTAGCCACGCAATTCGCATGACGTCATCCAACTCTTCCTGCTGCTGTAGTCGATGTTGCGTCAACGCGACCATGTTGGTTTTGCCGCTCCCTCGCGGCCCAATTAACAACGCGTGGTGCATGTTTCCGGTCAGCATGCTGCGCTTGAGTCGCTCGACGAGCTTCTCCAGTAGTCGATGACGCTGCACGAAAATACGCGCTAGGACTTCAGGCGGCGTATTGCTGGGAGTAAAGACAGAGATCAAAGAACGAGACATGTTACTTTCCTCCCTGATTCAATCCGTGCGCAATGATCCACCAGCGACGGATCAAGGGGAACCGAAACGTGTAGCGTTTGTTGTCATCGGCAATCAGATAGTGGTCCTGCGCCAAGAGGCTCAGCAATTCGATCACCGCATCGCGATCGTCGAGTGCAAATTTGGCTTTCATCGCATTCCAAATTTCATCGATCGATTGGGATGCATCTTCGCGTGCGACGTGATCGAGTATCCGGCGAGCAATTGTGTGACGCGGAATTTTTTGGTTGTTGGAGTCAAGCGAATTTCCGTCGTAGTAGATTTCCAATCGCTGGCGAAAATGGTTCATTTCCCAGTCGTTATTGTCGTCCACCAAATGCCTCAATATCGTGTATTCGACCGACGCTGCGACCACGGCTGCGTCTTGTTCCACCAAGCGACTAACGACTCGTTCGATATAGAAAGGGACGCAATCCGTTTGGCTTGCAATCTGATTGGCGATTGAGGCTACGTGCGCGGGTTCAATACTGACTTTCTCGATTTCCAACAATCTCTTGGTCAGGCGAATCGCGTCGTCCAGTTCCAGCGGATGAATTTCCACTCCAGGCATGTCATTGACGGGTTGGCTGGGATACTGTTTGTCTCGGAGGGAGTTGAGCACGTGATGGAGTCCCACCGAGCTGCAAAAGATCATCCTCAGATTGGCGTGTTCGTTGCGCGCGGCACGTAGCGTGTCCAAAATGGCGAGAGCAAAATTGTCATTCGCATTGGCTTTTCGGTCCTGATTGGCGATGGACTGAAGCATGTAGGGAAGTTCGTCGAGCATCAGCACGATCCGCGTGTCGCGGTTGTTGTCGCAGATCGCCCGAAATGTCTCCTCGACAGCGTCCTGCCAGCGGCGTTTTTCCAGCACTGGAATCTTGACCATTCCGCCGACTTCCGTGCCCCCGAACTTACGCAAAAGTTCGATGAATCCGCCTGTGGCTTTATCCACGGTCGACATCAAAGGTTTTAGCGCAGATAGCAAGACTTCAACGAATCGTTCTGCTGAGTGGACTTTTTCAAGGTCGAGGTAGATGGGTTGAAATCCACTGTTTGGATCGCTTGCCATTTTTTTCAGGACGCTCGTCTTTCCGACCCGGCGTTCCGCCAAAAAGCGAACCGATTCTGTTTCGAGTCGTTTCCAAATCCGAGCGATTAGGCGATCTCGTCCGATCACCCCTTGGGGAGAAACCTGCTGAGCCATTACAAACCTCCTGCGAATCTGATAAAAACAAGCGACACCCGTGTCGTACGACAGGTTTATCGCTTGTCAAGATTGAGGCTGTTTTTTGTGCCAGCATGGTTTCTGGAAATCCACCGCATTGGGGGCGTTCGACTGTACTGAGTCCGATTCGAGACCCGGCCAGCTTGCAGACTGTCGTTTTATTGTGGTGGATGTCAATTAGCTCTTGAGGGCTGTCGTTGGCCGCGCTATATTACCGCGATCACAAGCGGCGTGGT
>JAYVSE010000311.1:0-2405 GCA_043775635.1 Planctomycetaceae bacterium
GCATGGCCAGGACCTTGTGCGGCGGGGATTTGTATTTATCTATGAGTTTGGCCACGAGAATCCTTCCTCCGAATCTTGCTTCAAATAGGCTAATTCAAAGGAACAAAATGTTCGTTCCAGATTTGCATGTCAATAGCAAAGTTTTAACAGGCTAGCGTTGCTCCTGGCTATGTTAAAAAAGGCCGTTGGTCTTAAAACCATTCATCGCAAAAAAACTCAACTTCAAAACGCGCAATCGCGTGATCTGTACAAGCGCGAGCGAGTGATTTTTACGTAAAAAATTCACTCGCTCGCGCGTTGTGCTTTTATTACCATCTCGTTGCCGCTGTCCAGCTTATGAATCAGAGCCAACCAACTTTGCGGAACCAGCGGTAGAGCACAACACAGGTGATTAGCATCGTCCCAAGTGCGAACGGATAGCCCAAAGCCCATTCGGTTTCGGGCATGTATTTGAAATTCATGCCGTATAGGCCGGCAATCATGGTTGGTACGGCTAATATCGCGGCCCACGCGGCAAGTCGTTTCGTATCGTCGTTCTGTGAAACAGAGATCAATGCCAAGTTGGCTTCAAGTGCAGAGTGCGAAAGCTGTTGCAAACTATCGATCAAGTCCGCAATTCGGATCACATGGTCATGGACGTCTTGGAAGTACGGTCTTGTATCCGTCGTTAACATCGCCGAGCTCATTCGCGTCAGGTGAGAAGAAACATCCAGTAGCGGCGTCACCGCTTGTTTGATCGCCAGTAGATCGCGGCGTAGATGGTAGATTCTGGCCGTCACGCTGCGGACAAACTTTCCGCTAAAAATTTGATCCTCTAATTCGTCCAGTTCTTGTTGCAGCGCGTCAAGCACGGGAAAGTATTGGTCAACGATAAAGTCCATGACTGCGTGCAAGACAAACCCTTCACCTTTGGCCAACAAGTGCGGCGTGGCCTCGCAGCGAGCCCGCAAGCCAACGTGTGACCTCAATGATCCATGGCGGACCGTAACAATATATCGAGGACCAAAGAAAACGTGCGTTTCGCCAAACTCGATCCGATGCTCACCACCATCGGAAAGTCTCGCCGTACGTATCACCACAAACATGGAATCATCGTAGACTTCTAGCTTAGGACGCTGGTGTGCATTATGCGCGTCTTCAATTGCTAGTTCGTGCAAACCAAATGCTTCTTGGACGTGAGCCAGCAACTGCTCACTTGGTTCATAAAGCCCAACCCAAAGGAATCGGTCGGAATGCTTCCACGCGTCGCCAAGATCTGCGACAGGTACATCGGCCACCCGAACGCCGTTGTGGTACGCAGCGCAGTTGATCACGCTGTTTTGAGGTCGAGGCAGCGAAGGATCGAAACTCGCGGAAGTCAAAGAGTGCTCCATTCACAAATAAGAAAAAGTAAAACAACAAATGCATTGCGCGGAGTCGAGAGGAAGGTTTTTTGAGTACTGTCAAATCCAGAATGAATTTGCGGCACCCGTTCGATCCAACTGCGATCGATCAGGTCCACGCCGATCATATCTTCTAAATGCGTTTGGTCTTTGCGTCGAAAAGAAGTTAACTTCATTTGCACCAGAGCTTCCAGCGAGAGCACGGAAAATTTTCCTTGCTCGGAATTATCGACATCGGGGGTCAAGTGCAAGTCGCTTTCCCTAACCTTCTCATGAGCAAAGATCACATTCACTGCTTCGCTTGGTTTGGCGGCAGGCCCATCCAAGAACATGTCGACACCAAAGTTTGATGGTGGAAAAATCCACCGGCTTGCATCGCCTCAATCGCCCTGGGGAGATCGGTGCGCCGCAGCAAGATATCGACGTCTTTGGTAAATCGAACCGCACCATCGTCGATGCGACCAACCCATTCCGCGCCGGCATTGCCACCGATCACGGCATACGGAACGCCTGCGGCGGCAAGCGATTCAGTGCTTCGGCGCAAACGCTCACGAACTCGCTCAATCGCCATCGCAACTCGCTCCCAACCGCTAACGGTTTCATTGGTCGTAGGATGGGTCATGGTTTCGGTCAACTTCTCAGCGTATTGGATTCATCGTCTCGATCGCGTATTGTAATACGAAAGCGAAACGCATGAATCCATCGGGATGAACTTTCAGCCAAAAAACCGTTCATCCCAGTCGAGCTGTAATCCGTCGATGCGTGATCGTGGCCCGACGGGGACAAGCCGGACAAGCCCCGCTCGCGGCGAGATAACGTAATTAAATCTGCGCACAGGCTTCTTGCCCACAACAGCAAAAGTTTTTTGAGCCAGCCAGCAGGCTTGCCCGTCGATTTTAGTCAATGCCCCGCGTCAATGCTGGAATTTGATCGTAGTGGGATTCGCCAGAATTCCTCAGCACACTAAAACGTTGGGAATTCTAGCGAATCCCACTACACAAAACGTTCTGCCCCAGCAACGAA
>JAYVSE010000312.1:0-10186 GCA_043775635.1 Planctomycetaceae bacterium
TTGATTCCATACAACGCCTGTGTCTCCGCCGTTTCCTTTGAGAAGTCGACAACTTCAGGAACGGATTGTTGCATACGGAAAGCGAGTTCATACGAAGTAATGCGAGCGGCCATGGCAGGATCATGGGGATACTCCACTCCGCGCAAGGCATTGAGTTGACCAATCAAATCGCGCCCCACGGCATGAGCCTCCGGTGAGAGCGCCCGCGCAGGACGGCTGAACTCGAGCGGGTTGTTGGGATCGATGCGTAACGGAACGGCATCGTGAGCTGGACCGAGATAGTGACCGTCGCGTTTGTTCCAATATTCTCGATTGCCGATGGAAATGTACTGTGGCAGATTGTCGTTCAGCGACCCTAGCCCATAATGAACCCACGCGCCCAAATTCGGAAATTCACCATCATTCATGTGACGTCCCGAATGAAATTGAGCTTGCGCCCCATGATTGCTGTCGGTCGTCCACATGGAACGGACGATCGCCAACTTGTCGACCTGTTTGGCAATATGCGGGAACCAGTCGCTGACCTCGATTCCACTTTGCCCGTGCTTTTGAAACCCAACTTGCAACGGATACAGCGTATTGCGTTGATTGCCATTGCCATCCGGAACGAGTAGTCGCTCAATCGCGAGTTTTTTGGGATCTTGAGTATCGGCGAAAGGAGTTTCCGCGATGGTCTTTCCACCGTATTTGGTGAGCATTGGCTTCGGGTCGAAGCTCTCCATGTGGCTGACACCGCCGTTCATGAACAGCCAGATCACGTTCTTCGCTTGGGGTGTGAAATGCGGCTTTCCTGTCGGCGGCGCCCAGTGTCCATCACTTCCGAAACCATCTCGATGCAGCATGACCGAGAGCGCCAGACCGGTGAAGCCCATGCCTAGATCAGCGAGGAACGTGCGGCGGGGGAATGCAGAGGAGGAGGTTGGGAGAGGGGGAGATGGGGAGAAAGGGTTCATGGGATGGTCCATTTTTCGGGGTGATGAATCATGTGGACGGTCATGGCGATGACTTCGTCATAGTTGCTGTAGAGCTGGCGGACGCGGTCGCGATCGGCGAAGCCGCTCATTGTAGAACAATTGTCCTCAATTGTTTGATACCCTGGATCGAGCGCACCCACCGAACAATTGGGGACAATTATTCTACAATGAGCGGCTTCGCCGTTCGAATAGTGCAAAACTCGAACTAACGCAATGTCACGAAGTCATTGTGATTGATCAGCGTCCAGACGAGGTTCGCTCGGGCGGATTTGTCATTTCCGCCGGGGAACTTCTTCCACGCTTCCAAAGCGGCTGCGCTCGTGGCAATCTCGTCCTGGTTGGGATTGATCCCTGTGACAAATCGAAATGCGGCGCGAATGAACGCCGCGTCATCGAGCTGATGCTCGGAGAGTCGCAATGCAATTTTCTCGGCGGCGTCGAGTGCCAGCGGGCTGTTCGAGAGAGCCAAGGCTTGTTGCGGAACGATGCTCTGCTCACGCCGGTAACAATCTCTCACGAGAGCTTCATCGAACGTCGTCAGGAACAGATTGCGTTCATTGTTCGAGTGGAAGAAGTAAAGGCTGCGTCGCGTTGACGTCTCCTGTTGGCCGGATGGGACCGAAGGGCCGCCTCGCGTCGGGTCGAGCGTCCCGGCCAGAGCCAGCAATGAGTCGCGGACGAGTTGCGATTCCAGACGAATTGGCACTCGACGCCACCAGAGATGGTTTTCAGGATCGCTTTGAAGACAGGTAGAGGGGAAAAGGAGTAGAGAGGGAGAGGGGGAGAGGGGGAGTGCAGGAGACGATGGATTCACAGTCGCATTTTTTTCCCCATCTCCCTTTCTCCCTTTCTCCCCCTCTGAATTATGCTCCTCTGAATTCTGAACTCGCGCGGATGAACTCATCCGATATGCGGCTGAATTCAGGATCAGCGAGTGAACGTGCTTCATGCTCCAGCCGCTGGCGATCAGTTCGCTGGCGAGCCAATCGAGCAACTCGGGATGCGTCGAAGGCGTCCCTTTACGACCGAAGTCGAACATGGTCGGAACAAGCGGTTGCCCTATATGTCGCGTCCAGATGTGATTGACCGCTACTCGTGCGGTGAGCGGGTTGCGGCGATCCGTGATCCAGTTTGCCAATGCCGTTCGACGACCCGAACTCTGCGATTGGAACTTGACCTCGGGATCGTCATTGCCTGAGTTTAAGAACCGTGTCGGTGTCCACATTGCACCCTTGAACTTCGCGTATTGATCGGTTGGTGCGACTTCAGTTTCGGTCGCCTTGACGGCTTTCTCCAGTGCTTCTCGAGCTTCCCTGAGTGTCTTCTCCGCAGCCTCTTTTTTTTCGGCTGCGGCGCGCTGCAATGTCTGCTCAGCGACAGTAACACTGTGGCGAGACTTGGCCACGGTGACCAATCGCTCAGCACGGACGGCTGCATTCGTCTTGTTCTGAAGTTGCTGGTCCTGCGGGTTCCACTCCGCACGCTGGGCTTCAGCGCGTCGCTCGACACTCTCCAGTTCGGCTTGCGCGATGATGAGCGCTGCTTCCGCAATGCTTTGTTCCGCTCTGGCGTCTAGGTTCTTGAACGAATCCGCGACGATTGGAGTTCTCTCGAGAATGTCGACGGCTGCTTGCTTGGCCGCTTCCTCTTTTTCTTTCTTGGCTTTCGCTTCGCTCTCAATGGCCGCAAGTACCTTCTCACGGGAATTCTTTAGTTCCGACTCAGCGGCCGTGACGCGCTTCTGCGCTGCTGAAATGTAGGCATCGAGAACCCATGGTCTTCGCTCTGGCTGCCACGCTTCAACTGGCAGCGACATTGGTTCGATCTTAAGCTCATCAAACGCCAGAATCGCCGGAACTCCCGCTGCGATGGCAATTGACTTATCAGGATTCCGTTCGTCGCCACGGATGTAGCGATAGGTCGGTTCTTCAAGTAAGCCATCAAAGACTCGCGGGATGCCGTCTTGTGACAAATCCGCTTCACCTGGAAGAACGTCCAGTCGCACGTGAAGTGGTTCGAAGCATGCCCGGATCCGATAGTAATCAGTTTGTTCTAAAGGGTCGTACTTGTGGTCATGACAGCGAGAACAATTCATCGTCAGTCCGAGCAATCCTTTGCTGACATGCTCGACCGTTTCCTCCATCCACTGCGGACGATTGAACAAGTTATAGTTACGCGCAAGATACCCTGTCGCACGCAGCTTATTGAGGTCACTCGGATGCAGTTCGTCAGCGGCGAGCATCAGGCGGACCATCTCATCGTAGGGCGTGTCGTCATTGAGCGATTCGACGATCCAGTCACGCCAATGCCAGATGTGTTTCTGGCTGTTGCGCAATTGATCGCCCAATCCCCACCAATCGCTATAACGCCAGATGTCCATCCAATGCCGCGCCCAGCGTTCGCCATGTCGAGGGTCGTCGAGCAGCCTCTTTGCCGTTTGTTCGTACCACTGCGGCGACGAATCGGCTTCACACGCTGCGATCTCTTCGAGCGTCGGAGGAATGCCGATCAAGTCGAGATGCAACCGCCGCAGCAAGACGATTCGCGGAGCTTCGGGCTGCGGCTTGATCCCGTGCTGTTGATGCCGCTGCTGCAAGAACGCGTCGATCGGATTGCGAACCCAGCCCACTTCCATCTGTGGCACGTCGGGTCGAATGATCGGTTGAAAGGCCCAGTGTTTGTTTGGATCGGCTTCGCGTTGCTCATCGGCAGGCCCCTTCACGCCAGCCTCGATCCAGCGTCTTAACAACGCGACCTGCGCAACCGTTAGCGGCTCCCCTTCGTCCAGAGGAGGCATGCGTTCGTCGACATTCGTCGCTGTGACGCGTTTCAGCAACACACTCGCTGCCGCATCGCCCGGCTGAATCACTGCCCCTGAATCCCCTCCGGTGATTGCCAGCGCCGCGGTATCCAGCCGCAGTCCTACTTCCTGTTTCAATGCACCATGACAAGCAAAGCATCGCTCCCGCAGGATCGGTTTGATCTGCTCAAGGTAATCCACTTGTTCATCAGCCGCGAGCACAGAGAGGAAGGCGAGGAGAAGGGGAGCGAGGGAGACTAGGAGAAGGGGAGAGAGGGAGATTGGGGGCAGCAGGACGCGGAGCCATTTCCTCCACAACAATATATGCACCCTGGCGTTAGCTTCATTTCGATTAGCTGTCATCACAAGCTCTTTCATCTCATCTCCCCATCTCCTTCTCTCCCTCTCTACGGCAATCGGCATTTACTCGGGCAGCGAAGCAAACGGTTCGATCGTTCTCTCGCGATAGATCGGCAGATGCCTATAGTAGACCTCTAAGATCATTACGGCCATCGCCGTGCAGTACAATCGGCCACCGTCATCGGCGTGCGGGTCGTTGATGAACAAGCTTCCTTTCCGATGCCCTTGCGTCTCTTGATTTCCTAACAACCAATCTTGCAGCTCGCGGTGCCACGCGATCCACATGCGGTTTTCATCGGGCGAAACCTTTCGCCAGTGATGCAGCGACTGCGTCGCAAAGAAATCGAATTCCAGATCGGTTTTGACCAGCCCCCGCGCCGCGATGCGGGCAACGGCTTGGTGCAGCGTCGGCACGTCTCGATCGTTACCGAGCAGCAACCGGGCGAAACATTGCACCGCGACCTGAGAACCACTGCCATTCGGATCAATCAAGTCAGGCGTTCCGTTGGCGAATTCGTTTGGTATCACATCGAAAACATCGCCCAGCGCGTTCCAGGTTGGGACGGGCACTTCGAGATCCGCTTCATGTCCGCTATTAAGCGCCATCAATAGCCAAGCCTCGGTGCGGAGGTCACTTAGCGGATTCGTGCCACTCACTGGACGCGAGGCCTTTGCCAGACGCTGGATAGCTTCCTGCGCGGAACGTTTGAGTCTTTCGTCGCGAGTCATCGCGTATGATTCGCACAGAGCCAGCGTACCGAGGGCTTTCGAAGCCAAGCCTCCGACGGCTGGTGCAACGTCTTGTTCAATAGTGTTTTCAAGTGAAGCGACCAGGAAGGCTAAACCGGCATTGACGGGTTGTTTGTAACTTCCTTCGAGATGCGTGTATCCGGCCCCCAAAAACGCCAGCAGAGCCAAGCCGGTGGCATCATCTCGCGAGTTCTTAAGCGTCCCAGGGTGGTCGCAACGATTCGCACAAATGCCGCCGCGAAGATCGAAGCTCCAGCCGCCGTCCGGCTGCTGATGCTCGCAAAGCCATTTCAACGCATCTTCGACGAACCGCTGGGTATCATCAGAACATGAAATAGTTATCCGCTTCTTTCGAATTTCAACAACCCTCGGCCGCTGGACGTCCGGTGGGGCGAAGAAATTTTTCGGAATTGGATTAAAGACTGAGGTCAAAGCCTCCGATCCAGAGTCTTCTGACCGGCGCAGCTCGTCTTGCCCGGCATGAGTTTGAGGCTGCGGTTGGTCGAGTCGCCCCATCTCGAAGATGATCGACAGACCGGCGAGACTAAGGACACCGACCAGGAGTGCCGTCTGCATCTTCCTCGGCGGGTGATACCTGCGATTCATACGACAAAGGCTTGAGAAGGTGAAGGAGTGGATCTCGAAAGTGTAGAGTCTTAGGTTGGTTGCTCATGGGTCATTGTAGCTGCTTTATTTGGTTGAATTCACTTTTTTTCCGGTTGAGCGTCTCCCCCGCTAATGGTTTACGCGAGGGCCTTGGTTATTATTCGGTGTTCCTGGAATCTGTAGGTTTCAGCGAAACGCTTTGGCTGAGTTCAGCGGCCAGCTCTAACAGTGCATCCATAATCATTACGGAGGCTTGAGGTTCGAGGTAGTTTGTCCCAGGCCAGGTCTCGTATCCACCGAGTTCGAAGTGACGTGGTGGAGGCAGATAACCGTAGTATCCATCTGCAAGTTCGACTATGAAGGAATGTTGAAAGGGGCTGCGTTTTTTGAACTCAAGGCCGGTCTCGGCAAAGGTCTCACACGGCGTGGTGCCAATGCAAACATCGCCAACACGCAGCACCTGCACTGCGGCTTTGGTTTTGGGGCTGGCATTGGCAAGACGCTGCACGCGATCGGCATACACGGTGACCACGTCTTCTTTGCTCTGTAAGCGATTTGCTTTGGCTTCGGTTTCGATGGCCCAGGCAAGTAGCTCTGGCTCGACTTTGCGCCAAGCAATTCCTAGTTCGCGATAGCGGGCATCGAGCGACGCGTGGTCCGTCCAGGTGACATTCGCGAGGGCTGTATGCACCTTCTGAGCAATGTCTTCCGCGACGATTCGCATTTGAGTATATGGCGGCGTGCGTGGACGGGGAGTGCGAAAGTCGATGTTATTGATGTCACCACTGGTGCCGTTGGCCATCAACGCGACAAAAGGCGGATCGCTCTCGCCGCTTTGCTGCAGCTTCTTCAAAGCCTCGCAATACATACCGAAGTAGTCGGCGGAGATGTGACCTTCGGCGACATTGCCGACGTAATGTAGCGAGTAGGCCGAGAAGACTGAAATCAGCCGGCCCGCTGGTTCACGTAATGCGATAAAGGATATGGTCGGATCCGTTGGGCCAGCAGGTTCAACAAGGTTGGGATCACCTGGCGCTGGATTCATTTTGACCTTGTCGGTGGTGCCGCCAAAGGGTGTGACCGGCACGGTACCCGGCTTCATGATCCAGCGCCGATTGAAGACGTGCTCCGGGGCTTCGGCTGTGCCGAAAGCGATCTCGGCAGGACGTCGCAGATTCATTGCACGCTGCACGCCATCAGCGATGCGATGAGCGACGAAGCGTTGGTAATCCGTGGGTTCCTGATCCGAATAGAAACCGCGTGGCGTAGCTCCGATCGCGTTGGCCGCGCTGTGCGTGTGCGTGGCCGAGATCATGATGTTGCCCGCAGGAATGCCAGTCGCTTTTTCAATTAACTGGCGAGCCTCGAGTAAAACACTACGATGCACCCCGAGAAGATCGCAGACCACCAATGCAATCTTGGTCTGCCCATCATCGAGCACGAGGCAGCGTGCATAAAGTTCATCATGAATGTGAGTCGCCGGGAACGGCAGAAAGCCCCCTATGATATCGATGCCAAGCTCCGGCGTGATGTTACTAGTCGCCGCACCAGCGAGCAACTTTGCCGGTCCGCTATCAGCCGCATTTGCAATGCTGCTGGTGCTCAAAATGATCGCAAAGATCGATCCAAGTAGTCGGTTCATCAGTTGCCTGTTACCCAATTGAATTCAGCGAAGGTCACTCTGGTAATATCGTAATCTATTCTTGGCCATCAGTGAGGCTTGGCGGACCGGAAATCGCGATAGCCGATGTCATCGGTGAGGATGAAAAGGATGTTCGGCTTCCTTACTCACGGCACCGTTTCGCCGCGATTTGCTGCGGTCTCACGCTTGGAATCGCCGTTGGCGGCTTTGTCGCGTGCAATCCGGATTTCCGCTTGCGCCTGAGCGAGATGAGCGGGCCACTCAAACTTCGGTGCGGCGGCAGGATCGTAGCCCGTCATGTGACCGGAAAGTCGCGTCGCAGGTTTGGTATATTTCAGTTCGGTGTCACCGAAGACTTCGCGACATATCTCGGCGAGGCCACGATCGTATTCGATCAGTAGCACGCGGCTGTTGACGTGATTGTGGTCGTGGTCGTTCACACGGTTGTTGTCGAACCACGACTGCACTCCTTCGGCGAAATACTCGTAATGATTCACCGACGCATACTTGCCCGTCCACAAGCCTGCCTGCATCGCGGTGTCGTAAGCCGCTTTGAGTCGCAAGTCGAAGGTTGGGTCCACATTTAGCATACCGCGCAGGTGGATGTTATGGGCAAACTCATGGATCAGGATGCACTCCGTCGAGTACGGGTCGCCTGGATAGCCGAGCACGTTCTCCTCGGCGACGGAGCAGAAGGGATCGGTCTCGCTGCCGCCCATACCGCGAGCGCGCGCATCGTAAAAGTCCTTCGGTAACAAGTGTGACCACTCGGGCAAGTCAGTCGTGTATTCGTTGTGCGCCATGATGCACATCCGCGCTCCGCTCTTGATCATCGCCGCGAGCACATCCGGGCGTTTGGCGAGCATCATATCCACCAGATATGCGGCTTCCTTAAATGCGTAGGGATTTACTTTGGCAGAGCCAACAATGGGAAAGCCGTTGGCGCTGACGGCTTGCGTGTAGAAGACGGGCACGCCGTTTTTGTCCGGTGGATCAAAATGAAAACCCTGTACCGATACCTCGCTGGTGACTATAGCGGTCGTCTTATCGTCACGCCCCACGACTTCGAAACGATGCCCGAGCGTCGTGGTAATGATCGTGTCCTTTCCCGGTGCGACAGATCCATTCGATACTCGCTCCGCGTCGGACTTGAGCCAAAAGATGTCGATGGGCTGACGGCTACCGTTAAGGATTTGTAGCTTGGGGCGCTCGAAGCTCGCCAAGTCCGCTGCACGACATGGCAACAGCGGCAGCAGGCAAGTGATGATGAAGAAGTAGTTGGGTTTCATGATTGTGTAAACGACAGCAACGCTGTGAATCGGTTTGGAATTCGCATTCCTGGATTTCAGTAAGCAAAGAACCGCATTGGCCTAATTTTGGACTTCCGCCAAAACTTTCGTATGGTCGAGCGCCCACAGATGTCCTCGCGTTGTCAAATAAACCGTTCCATCCCGAACCACTGGCGAGTTTTCGATGGTCTCCAAAAATTCGCAACGGGCCAAGCATTTCGGTTGATCCTCCAACGAGTAGACCAGGAGTTCTGAATGCGTTGGTACGAGAATTCGTTTTTCAAACAAGCATGGTGATCCGAACATCGCGCACGACTCTCCAAAACACGTCTGCGAGATTTCCTCGCCCGTATTCGCATTCAAGATCAGCAACATCCCTGATTTTGAAATTGCGTAAAGTCGGTCATCTGCAATCTGTACTTCTCCCGACGCGTGGCCCAGTTTTTTGTTCTCGTACGTCCACAAAAGGACGGGTGGTTTGCGACTCGCAATTGGTTTCAAGTCAACCGCCACGATGGGACCGACGAAGTCTGCCGGGGTTTCAATGTCTTGCCCAAGCGCGGCGTAAAGAGTTCCGTCAACCACGGATGGTCGTGCGTCAAAGAAACAACGTGTACCACGGTGGTTTGAATCCCACGTTGTTCGCTGAGGTGAATTGCAGTCCAAGGACCATTCTAAGACTCCAGAAACAGGGTGAAACCCATAAAGAACACCGTCCCCGCCTGGGAAGACTACTTGCGTGATCTCTTGTACTCGAATGACTACGGGGGAAGCCCATTGGCCGTATGGGATCGCGTTGTTTGGTGCATCACTGCTCCAAGCCAGGGTTCCCGTGAATTTATCGACTGCGATGAAGGAAGGTGCATTGGCAAAAGATTTACTCCCAAGCAAATCGACATATCCCTCAGAAGAGCCATGACCAGTGAGGCAGTAAACTAATCCGTCAAGTACCAAAGGCGAGCAGATTGGATTTCCGACGTCCCCTGCGTCACGCTTGAAAACACCGAGTTGCTTAACCATATCAAGTGTCCACATCTTTCTGCCGTCATCATCGCCAGCCGACTTCGGATACAAATGTTCTCCTTTCGCATTTGGAGCCTGCAAATCGACACAGACCAATTCTCCTCGATTGCTAACATAGTACCCTCGTTCACCATCGACCAATAGCTTGGATTTGATGGCCTGAGTGGAAATATCGTTGAATCGAAAAGGGAGTCGATCATGAGTCACGTGCCATAGCAGTTTTCCGTCACGGCACCGAACGCAGGCCATTACGCCACAGTCCTTCTTGATCCTTCTTTTCCTGGAATTGTTGGTTCCAATGAAAACATTCCCGGAATCAATGGTGATCGGTCCCGTGGAATTGCCAATCTCAGTTGACCACAACACCAGCCCAGCCGGCGGATGATCCATGTCGAATGTTGGTGGATCGAGCAAATGTGCTTCCACGACCCGATCATTACTAAGAACGTGTGATTTAGGCGTGTCTTGAGCCGATAGATGCAACTCCCAGAACCCCGACAAATAGAGCACACACATGGAAAATCGAAAGCAGCGGCAGGTCGTCGTCTGGCGTTTTTGAATTGTCATGGTTGGGTTTTCTAATGGATGACCTGATGAAAATTTTGTTCAGTGAGAAAAAAAATCATACGAACACTCTGGCTGCCCTAGTGGTCCGGGAACGAATTAACCTTGCTCCAAGCGGCGTTTCCGCCCCTTGTTCCTATTCGACCAGAACGCGGCCTGAGTAAGTCCAATTATAAGG
>JAYVSE010000313.1:0-15229 GCA_043775635.1 Planctomycetaceae bacterium
CGACTGGGCTCACGCACCCTCCACTCGAAAAAGGAATTCAAAAAATATTTTGAATCAGGACTTGCCAATATTTAAGACCGTCGCTCTCCCCGAGTACGGGGCGAGGGGAGCCAGAATAACGAGCGATGTTCCGCCATAATAAATAATAAAAGGAGATATAGCACGTGGAGTTAATATTGCAGCTTGTCCATTTTGCCATCGTTTCGTCAGCCCTGAGAATCATTGGTTTTTCAAGTACCCGGCCCGCTGGGCCTTCTGGGCCTTCTGGGCCTTCTGGACCTTCTGGACCTTCTGGACCTTCTGGACCGGGCCAGGCAAAGGAACAATGTGTTGCCCCTGAAGCAAATTGAGCAACTGCAAAAATTGCGCTTCGTGCCAGTATTAATCAATGGACTCAAGTGAGGTCACTGCAGTTTCGCCAAAGCCGCGAAATTACTTTTTAGGTTTCCATACAGGCTTTGATAAATTGGAAACAAGGCGTCGTAGGTTTTGGCGGCTTTGCGATCAACTGGCGAATGCGATGCGACTTCAATTGTGGCTTTGCAAGCTTCAGCGATGTCGCGATAGGCACCGTCACCGACTGCGGCCAGCAGCGCCACGCCGAAAGCCGCGCCTTGTTCAACCTTCAGCGTCGTGATTTTTTTTCCAAAGACATCCGCTTGCATTTGTCGCCACAATGGGTTTTTGCTTCCACCGCCGCTGGCGCGTACTTCCTTTACGGGAACCGACAAGCTTTCGATAATCGCGAGGCTGTCGCGTAGCGCGAAGGTGACACCTTCCATCACTGCACGAGTCAGGTGTCCGCGTGTGTGAGTGAGATTCAAACCGACAAATGATCCTCGTGCATGCGGATCCGCGTGTGGCGTTCGCTCGCCGTTGAGATACGGTAGAAACAGCAGTCCACCGCTACCGGCGATGACGGCAGCCGCTTCTTTTGTCGCCGCTTCATAAGCGTCTTCGGGAGCCATGCCGGCCAACCCCTGGACAATGTTTTCGATCCACCACTGAAGTGAACCGCCACTGGTCAAGTTAACTCCCATCATGTGCCATTTGCCACGCACGGCATGGCAAAATGTGTGCAAGCGGCCTGCGACGTCGTATTGCGGCTCGTCGCTGTAGACGAACATCACGCCTGACGTACCGATGGAGGTACTGAGAATTCCGGTGCGGACGACGCCGGTGCCGATTGCACCCGCCGCACAATCCCCCGCACCGCCGACAACCTTGCATTGCGTGGATAGCCCCAACAGATCCGCTGCTTGAGCCGTCAGAGTCCCGGTCACGTCTTCGCTCTCGACGACACGTGGCAGCAGTGACGAATCCAAGCTGAGTTTGCTGAGCAGTGAGGTGCACCATTTGCGTTTTACGACATCCAGCAACAGCGTTCCGCTGGCGTCGCTGACTTCGGTCGCAAAGTCGCCGGTCAAACGTCTACGAATGTCATCCTTGGGCAACAAGACTTTCGCCAGCTTCGCATAATTTTTCGGCTCGTGGTTGCGCAGCCACAAGATCTTCGGGGCTTGAAAACCTGTTAATGCGGGGTTGGCAACCATTTTGATCAACGCCTTGCGGCCCCCGGCCAGGGATGTGATTTCCTCGCATTCGGCGGCGGTTCGTTGATCGTTCCAAAGCAGTGCGGGACGAATGACGTTGTTGCCTTTGTCGAGGAATACCGAGCCGTGCATTTGGCCGGAGAGTCCGATTGCTTTTACATCAGTCGGCTTTAGATTTGCTTTCGCGACGACTTCGCGGACCGTTTTGACCGTTGCATTCCACCAGTCTTCCGGCGATTGCTGCGTCCAACCAGGCTTTGGCTGCTCCATCGGGTACTCTGCGGTGGCTTCCGCGATGACTTTACCGGTCGCATTGATCAATAACGTTTTCGTGCCGCTGGTGCCGATGTCGATGCCGAGATAATGACTCATGAAAATTGCTCGAAAAAAACGTGCCGAGGTAAGGATCGAGCGGAAAATAAGTGTCCGGTATCTTTTGTGCAAAGCACCTGAAGGGCGAGTTCCTCGCAAAAGGTACCGGACACTTATTTTCCGCTCATGCTAAACGCGTGAAAATGGTAACTGAACCGGACGGCAATATAGTGCGTATTGAACTCGCTCAGAACGCCCCATGCGGTTCGTTGTTAAACTCGTCAAAAATTCCTTCGTCCGCTAACCAACTAAGCATTGTGCCCAATTCTTTTTTGACGAATCGCCGCTGCTTCTTGCTTTCGGCTGCTAGTGGTGCCGCACTTGTCGGCTGTGGCAAGTCAGGTGAGACCGCTCCCGCTCAAACAACGGCCCCCGAACTTCGCCGGGATGTGCCGCTACGCGTCCTGCTATGTTTCGACGACCGGTGGGCCGAAATATTGAAAACGGCGTGGTCAGCGATCGCTGATCAGCCGCTTCAGATCAGTGTTTTGGACTCGAAGTCAATCGCTGCGGACCAATGGCAGTCAAAGGTTATCGAGGCGATGCAGGTCTGCGATGTCGCGATTATTCCCAATGGTTTGCTGCCTGCAATCGACGATGCGATGTCGTTGGTGCCGCCGGGGGATGATACGCGCGGGGCTGATTCGCTGGACGGGAATACTGCCGCGTCAAATACGTTCTTCCCCGTTCTTCGCGAAGGATTAATGAAGTTTGGAGGTCGCGTCGTTGCCGTTCCGCTAGGGGCAGTGCAGCCGTCGCTCGTGCAGCGAACCGATGGTCCCGCCTCAGATCTTGAGACGCCGAAAGACTGGGACGCGTTCATTGCGTTGGCCAAGAAATTGAACGAATCGAAACCGAATGGGAGCTCGGAGCCGGTCGTCGCGGAACCGCTTGCCGATGGTGCTGCGGCAAAAATGTTTTTATGGCGAGCAAACTCGGCTAGCCCGCCGATCTGGTTGTTCAATCGCGAGACGTTCGCTCCGGTGATCGATACCGAGCCATATGTCGATGCGCTGGAAACGATGAAGCGCTGCGTTGAACTTTACGGAGAAGCGAGGCTAACTGCGGGGGAAGTTTGGTCGCGAGTGGCAACGGGAAAATTGCGAATGGCAATCGCTTGGCCTGCCACACATTCGGCGACTGAGCGGATTGAGGAAGCTGTCGATTGTGCGTTCTCCCCTTTACCCATTGCACTCACGAAGGGTTCATTAACCGAACAATGGCGACCAGCCCAAACACTCGTCGATATCGAATCGCCGGTTGCGATCTTGTCTAGCCAGTGCCGCCAAAGTGTCGCGGCAAAGCGGTTTTTGAATTGGATTGTTGGTGGGGAGGGCACAAGCATGATTCGTAGTGTGGTGACCGGCCTCACGGACCTGAGACGCAGTCCAGATCTTGGAACATCGACTTCAGCCAGTGGCAACGACAAAAGCAAAAGTAAAAGCAGTTCCGTTGACGCGGACTCAAAGCAGAACGGCGGACCTCGCAATTCCGGCGAACCCGGCAGCGCTGGAATGGCCAATTATCGGTCTGTGCTTGCCAATTCATTGTCATCGTTGTCGATCCGAACGCCGACGCAATTACTTGAGTACCGCGAGTACAACGAATCGCTTGATGCTGCGGTGTTATCATGCCTTAACGGAAAGCAGTCGGCACAGGCCGCACTCACCGATGTTGCCAAAAAATGGGGCGAGCTAACCTCGCAAATTGGAATCAAGCAGCAAACGAAAGCGTGGCGAAAAGCACAGGGATTTCGCAGCTAAGGACCGTTCGATCAATAACTGTCCGGTTTTTGAAGTGGGATAGGCTTCCAGCCTGTTATTTTCAATGCGACAGGCTGGAAGCCTATCCCACTAATTGGTCGAGCGATACTAATTGGACAGCGCCAAGTAAGTGAGCGGCAAGGCGCTAGTTAGCGGGCCGTTGATTTAGTCGTACGATGGCCTTCCAAGGCCGTCGAAATAAACATTGACGGCCTTGGAAGACCATCATACGCCCTGTAGCCAATCGCAAGTGGCTAAATCAACAGCCCGCTAGCCGCCGGTAATTCACGGCGGAACCGGCGGCTCGCGCCTTGCCGCTCACGATTGCAAAAAAACTCGGCAAATAACAATGTTTTACCCGTTAGTTGGCGCTGTCCCGCCCGTCTTAACTGGAGCCTGGAAGGCGATGCCATTTTTCAGGCGGTGCCTCAACCAATACGCGTTTTCCGTTGATGGGATCATTAAATTCAAGCTTCGCGGCTTGTAGGGCGATCGTGCCAACGAGGAGTCCCTCGCACGTTCGCTGGCTTTCGTATTGCGAGTCGCCGACGATCGCATGGCCACGCGATGCCGATTGGACGCGAAGTTGGTGCATGCGACCGGTCGTAGGGCGAAGTTCGACCAGCGAAAAGTCATTAAATCGCGCGATGACGTTCATTTGTAATTCTGCGAGTTTCGCATCGGGCAACAAGATGGCGGCTGCTTCGGAAACGATTTCAACACGAGCTTCGTTCTCGATTTTTCGCAAATAGTCTTTCCAGTGTTGTGAATCGGAAGCAACGATGCCTTCCACGAGCGCGATGTAGGTCTTCGCGATTCGCCGCGTCTCAAACTGTGCTCCCAGTAATCTTGCCGCGCGTTTAGTAAAAGCGACCAAAATGAGTCCGCCGACAGGGCGATCAAGGCGGTGCGGAAAAGCAACGTAGTGACTTTGATCCGCGAACTGCTCGCGAATTTGTTTTTCCAAACTATCGTGTGGTGCGGGAGCTTGGGTCGCGAGCCCTGCGGGTTTGAGAACAACCGCCGCGACATCGTTTGACCAGATGACTGGGATCATGTCGAAAGAGCTTCGTGCTTATAAAGAACGACGGGGCCAATAAAAAAAGCGAGAGACCCCGGCCACGTTGAATCGCACTGCATCCTTGAGTGTGATTCAATCGACGAGTCTCTCGCCACAAGTAAGTTTTATGGTCTCAACGCCACAGGTCAATCGGGCAATTCAATATTCGATCAGCAATCGTGACATTGCCAAGATTAGCTCTCACATTTTCGCGTCAGTCGAGCGATACTATTGAGCGTGAAAGACGAGAACACTTTACAACCGAAGCAGCATTACCATTTCGTTACCGGACGATTGGCAGAATCAGCGCTGCGCGAGGTTGTTGCATCGATCGCTTTGAAGGTCGAATTTGACTATTCGATCGGTGTCATGCCGATCACAGTGGCCGCGTTGATGACACCGAAGTGGTTGCTGCGCCACTTGTTGATTCCACCAGAGACAACGGTCGTTGTGTTGCCTGGGTATCTGTCTGCTGCGGGCAACGAGATCGAGAACGCAATCCACAGAACCGTATTATTTGGACCGCGTGATCTTCGGCAATTACCGGAGTTTTTTGGAGGTCGCGTCGATCCCGAAGACGTGTTGCGCGAGTTTGATATCCGGGTCATTGCGGAGATCAATCATGCCCCGCGACTGTCGGTTGACGAGTTGATTTCGCGCGCATCCGACCTCCGGGAACAAGGCGCGGACTGCATTGACATCGGTTGTGATCCCTCCTCCCGTTGGTCGGGCGTGGGAGACGCTGTAGCGAGGCTAGTTGACTTGGGTTTCGTGATTTCAATCGACACGTTTGATAGTTGGGAAGCCGCGCAAGCGTGTCGCTGCGGTGCCTCGTTAGTGCTGTCTGTGAACAGTTCCAATCGCGAAGCGGCCGTGGACTGGGGCCGTGAAGTCGTCGTGATTCCGGATACACCCGAAGATGAAAAAATATTTTTTGAAACGATCGAATTTTTATCCTCTCGTGACGTCCCGATGCGTCTGGATTCGATCCTGGAACCCATCGGGATGGGATTTACGGAAAGCCTGCTGCGCTACGCTCGAACCAGAAAGATGTTTCCCGATGCAGAAATGATGATGGGAATCGGCAATTTGACGGAGTTAACCGATGTCGATTCTGCCGGCGTCAATTTTCTGCTGTTAGCAATTTGCGAAGAACTTTCGATTCGCAGTGTCCTTACGACTCAGGTGATTAACTGGTCGCGATCGTCGGTTCGAGAATGCGACATTGCCCGCCGCCTTGTACACTACAGCATCAACCATCAGACGCCGCCGAAACGATTGGATGATTCACTGGTGATGCTTCGCGATCCCAAACTTCGCCCTCATTCACCAGCAACTCTTGCGACACTTGCGGAAAATCTTCGCGACAACAACTATCGGTTGTTCGCGCAAGATGAAAAGATTCACTTGATTTCTGCCGGCATTCACATTTCAGATGCAGACCCGTTCGTGGTTTTTGAGCAGCTCATGCAACTTCCGCAGTCGAATAATGTTGATCAAAGCCATGCTTTTTATCTTGGCTTCGAAATGGCGAAGGCAATGACGGCGTTGACACTCGGAAAGCAATACGAACAAGATCAGTCGTTGCGTTGGGGGCATTTGACGAAACCGGAAACTCACCATCGCTTGACTCGCAAAAGTCGTCATCGCCAGGAGCCCAGTTGACGTGTCGAAGATACCGATCGTTCATAGCCTTGGCAGCGACTTTTCCATTGCAGTAGCGTTCGAAAAGATACGTTCGATGGGCTCGTGCATTTGGTTTGACTCGGCCGCGCGTGGTCCAGAACTCGAACCCGGTGGTGACCACGCAGGTCGATACAGCTTTCTTGCCGCAGATCCCATTGACCAACTCGTTGCTCATGTCGGCGGCATCAATCCTTGGCCGCAATTGAGGCGATGGTGCGACGCTTTACCCAAAGAGAGCGTTCCGGATTTGCCGCCGTTTCAAGGTGGGATGGCTGGCCTCTGGGGCTACGAGGCGGGCGCATGGCTAGAACCGATTGAGCGAGCTCTTGTCGACGACCTGCCAACGCCCGCAATCAGCGTCGGATTTTATGATTGGGTGATCTGTCACGACCGTTTACGTTCGCAGGCGTGGCTTGTTAGCTGGGGATTTGAGCCGCATACATTCCAGACAAACGGAAGCCGTGCGAGAGCCCGCGCTGATGCCGTTTTGCGATGCTTGAATCACAACCAAAAAGCACTTTCGCCAGTAGACTCTTGCGCCTCCGATCAACCGTTGCCAGCGATTGCACCGTCGTTCGAAACGCATTGGCCAGGAGTTTGGAGTAATTTTTCGTCGAGTGGCTATCGTGCAGCCATTGAAACAATCATTGAGTCGATTCGAAACGGTGATTCATTTCAGGTCAATCTTGCCCAGCGTCTTTTGACACGAGTTCAAGGTGACTCGTCGGCACTCATGGCCAGACTTCGTGCCGCGAATGCAGCACCGTTTGCCGGTTACTATGATGGCGGTTCGTTTCAAGTCATCAGCTCATCGCCTGAAGGCTTTTTGCGATTGCGGAACCGTATTGTGCAAACGAGGCCGATCAAAGGCACTACGGCAAGAACGGGCGATGAAATGGTCGATCGTCGGTTGGCTGCGGAACTGAGCCTAAGCGAAAAGGATCGCGCCGAGAACGTCATGATTGTAGACTTGATGCGTAACGATTTATCGCGTGTCTGTGAAGACGACAGCGTGCGAGTGAGCCAATTGTGCGGAATTGAAACTTACGCACACGTTCAACACCTCGTCTCCGTTGTCGAAGGGAAACTTCGAGACGGCGTTAGTGCGATCGATCTACTTGCCGCATGTTTTCCAGGCGGCTCCATCACCGGTGCCCCTAAGATCCAGGCAATGCGTTCAATTTCGCAACTAGAACCAACGACTCGCGGTCCCTATTGTGGTTCACTCGGCTACGTTTCCTGCGGTGGCGATGCCGAATTTAACATCTTGATTCGAACCATCACCGCATCCCAGGGATGGTTACAAATTCCTGTTGGCGGTGGGATCACCCTGCGCAGCAATGCCGAATCCGAGGAACGCGAAACTTGGGTCAAAGCGGAAGGCATGTTAAGGGCCATCCACAGTCCTGCCATGAATTCAACGGCTCGCTAGCCGCGTGCGGTAGAATATGACTTCTTGCTCTGTTTCACCCAAGGTATCGGCTTCACAGACTCTCTTGGTCAAATTGTATTCGGCTAAAATTGCATGGCGCATTTCTGATTTGAATTTGGCAAAGCTCCACGGCCACATGGTTGTCTTGCCATGCTCATCAAAGTACCAGCTCTGGCAACCCGAAAGCCAAACGGTATTTGCCATCGCTTTAGAAATCCCCTCGCACTGTTCGACTGCTACTTCTTTCTTGGGTTCAATCAGGTCGCATCGACCACTTTGAATTTCAGCAATCAACTCCATCAAATACGCAACTTGTACTTCGGCGACTGAGATCGCCGAAAAATTTCCGATTGGACTGTAGGGTCCCAGGATCATAAAGAAGTTAGGAAACTCCGGTATCGATACTGACCGATGGGCAAGCACTGATTGCTTCCATGCTTTGTCAATCGTCATGCCATTGATACCGGTGACTTTCATCGGCCGCATATAGTTGTGCGCTTGATAGCCGGTTGCGTAGACAAGAACGTCGAGCTTGTGGTGCAGGCCGTCTTCGGTGATCACGCCATCACTGACGATTCGTTGAATACCATCACAAACCAGATTTGTCTTTTGATTCTGTAACGCGTCAAAGTATCCGGGCCCCAGGATCAAGCGTTTACAGCCAGCTTTGAAATCGGGTGTCAGTTTTGCTCTTAACGTCGGATCCTTGACTTTTCGTTGCAGGTAATTCTCGCAGCGCCATTGGATGAAGCGTTGCATTCGCTTGCTTCCCGTCACAGCCTTATCAAAAACCCATTCGTATAGCTTGCTGTAGCAATAACGGCTGATCTTGGAAAGAATCGGCCACTTTCGCATGCGATTTTGATAGGCGGACGAATAACGGCGATTGGGGACTGGAAAAATCCAATGCGGCGTTCGCTGGAAAACGGTTAACTGTCCTACCAGATGCACGATTGCGGAGACAATCTGCACAGACGTGGACCCAGTTCCGATAATGCCGACGCTTTTACCAGCGATCGACTCATGGTGGTTCCACTGAGCGCTGTGAAAGCTTACTCCTTTGAATTGGTCGATTCCATCGATCTTCGGAAAGCTCGGATTATGCAGAATTCCGCTGGCGCAGATGACGATGTCCGCGACCAAAATGTCATCATCGTTGGTGCGCAAAAACCATTGCCCTGACTCGAAGTTCGCTTCTACAATCGACGTGTTGAACCGTACGTTTGATCGCAGATTGTGTTTTTCATAGACTGTCTTTAAGTATTTGCCGATTTCGGTCCCCGTCGCAAAACGTTTTGCGTATCCGGGGTTTGGCTCAAAGGAATAAGTGAACATGTGAGCGGGCACATCACACTTTAATCCTGGATATGTGTTGTCTCGCCAAACTCCACCGACGTCTGCTTTCTTTTCGCAGATGATGAAGTTTTCATTGCCGGCTTCTCGCAACTTGATCGCGGCGAGCATCCCAGACATACCCGCACCGATAATCACCACTCGTGGTAATTTCACCGCAGCGGATGAACCAGGCTCGGGAGTCGACGTCGCTTTGAATTGCGAATCAAATTGCAAGTCGATGCGGGACTCAGGAAGCTGACTCGAGATACGATTGGCCGCGTTCGGGCGGATGCGAGTCTTGTCGGCAGGTAGAATAGACGGTGACTCCACCAATGACTCCTTCATCGAATAGGTAGCAGAGCATGGTGACAAAAAAAAAGCTCCCGGTTAGTACGTGTCCCAGGGGGGCGGAGGACGACGCGCTAAGGTCCGGGAGCCGGTGGCTTTCCTGTTCGCGGTTCGACACCCGGTAGCGTCCATGCATCCGGGAAGGTCGAACTACTTGTTTCACTCGATCGAAACTGATTCATTGATGACATCCGTGCCACCAAACAACCAATCTGTTCGCCTTGATGAACCTTTCGGCCAACACGCATGCAAACCCGATTGAGCAAAACCGTTCACACTGGTGACGGCGGGCGTCTTAGTGCGATGACGGAAAGATAGGCCAAGATGATTCTTTTGGTCAAGGCAGATTTACAATTGTCGCAATCAAGAGATAAACCCGTAAAATACGATGTAAACGAGATCGAAAACGCACTTTAACGGAAATATTGAGCAGGATTTTTTTAACTTTTTTTGAGACGAGATTCTTGCACGGGCGAAATTAGCTATACCCCGCCAAGAATGAGGATTGGCAAAACAGAGTCGAACCATTGTCCCAATTGTTTTCCGGAGCAATTGGGACAATGGCTCTACTCTCAACCCTAAACCTAGAGTTCGCCGCTCCACTAGTTCGACTGTCCTAGATCGACCCCAATGGCCTTGTGCCGGCCTGTTGAAAATTTGCTGTTGTGGGCAAAAAACCTTTTACGCAGATTTAATTTCACAATCTCGCCGCGTGCGGGGCTTGTCCCCGTCGGGCCACGATCACAACCAACGACGTGGGTTAGATCATCGAAATCATCAAGCCGGTGAGGGCGGCCACAGCAATCAGTCGCGAAGTGATGACGCACTTGTTTTCGCGAGTAGATCATTTTTCTTGTTCATCACAGCCTCCATCGTCGCCTTCCGCGCCGTTTCAAGAGACGTGAGGCTTTGGGCGAATCCTACTAAATCGATCTTCCATGATGCAATTACCTTTTGGAATTGTTGGTTTTCATGGGAAAAAAAATCGTTTAACTTTATACTGGTCCCAACGTCCATTGCTTTTTGTTTTTCAATTGTGAGCTCTGTTTGTTTTTCACTGGCGAGCTTGATTAGATTCTCATATCCGAAATTGCCCAAGTCGGTGATGCCCTCGCTCGATCGCAACCAATTCCACTGCCTCGTTCTGGGAACTTCGACATACTTGTGGGTCCCGTAGATAGCATCAATCTCGACTGGACTTGAAAGCCAGCCCGGTTTGGAAAACTGTTCGAGTGTGTGTACTCGTTCTGCCTCAATCATGCTTCGCCAACGCGATGACAGGTCCGACGGAATCTGAATGGACTGCTGGAGCGTTTCAAGCTTTTTCGAAGTCCAGATGTCGGAATCAAGGGAATGAGTGATATGCGAATAAACTTGCGTTAACACGGCTTGCCGTTGCCGCTCGGCATCGGTCGATTTTTTCCAATCGAACATCTGCAACACGGCAAACTCGAGCTGGATGGCGCGAATGGCTCGATCGCAGTCGCCGACATGAATCGCATAGTCGAACTCGCGAATCAATGCGGTGTTCAAAGATTGCGGAACAAACATCGCGTTAGAAAACTCTAGGCCGAACGTGGTTTCAACTGGCTGCCAAACCGGCTTCATTGCAATAATGTCCGAAGCCGAAACAACTTGCTTCGATGCGTCGGTTGCCTTGATGCGGTCGCTTACTACAAGCGATTCCAGCTTTTCAATCAACGGCTTGGCTTGTGACAAATAGGCTTCATAGAGTGGCTCTTCTTTCCAGACGCCACCCGTTGGTACAAGCGGCGTGTTCTCGCCCAGCGTATAATTCCAAAACGAAGCAGAGATGGCATCTTGCTCCAACATCGAAAACTCAAACATCAATCGCTTCAAAGGGACCGTTTTGTCCTGAGAAGTTGAGCGAAAGAAGGACTCGAGCAGCGCTTGCCGTGTGATGAGCCTTCCACTCGCCGCATCAGCCGCGATCGCTCGCTGGATGCGATTGCCTGATGCCACAGAATTCCAACCATTACCAAAGATCTGCAGCAATAACAACACGAAGGGAGACAACCATATCCACCAATGAAGATGACTGCGGTGCAGGACTTCGTTACCACCTAAATCGATCGACTGAGTCATTGTGATTTAGCCTCATTGAGCAACCTAGCAGCGACCTTTTCCCAGCCGGCTCCCCACTGCATTCCTGGCATACCAGTCCATGCAATTGGAACGTCGGCAAGTCTTTCAAGATCGTCGATCCGGCAATACGGTCCGTTCAATCCCAAGCCATAAAAACTCTCTTCGACTTTGGTCGCATCCGTGAGAAGTTCAGCAGGAAATGGCACTTCGGTGTGCATCGAGCGATCGATATAATCGAGCAACGTTTCAACGAACGGTTCGGGGTTACGAAGCCATTTATATTCTGGTTGTGACGCTTCGATAACGGCCCTCACTTTATCAAACTGATGGTGCGCGATATGGTCACGATAGGTCACCAGTAACGCTTTTCGTCGAGCTTGCCAGCGTGCCATGTTGTCGCTCAGTTGTTTCAGAATTGACACTCTTAATGACTCGTCAAGCCATCCGGCGGACTCGTTACTCGACAACTGCACAAGCCAAATGATTTCGATCGTGTCTGCCATCTCTTGATCCATCATTCGCGTGCTTTGCCGAAGTCCCGCAATGAGTCGCTGTCCCACCTCCATCCATTTTTGATATTCCTGAACTGCTTCGTCTGAGTCAGTATCATTTGGTTTGGAAATTGATGATGCGGTGGCGCGATGTACACGACCCAGCCAACCAGTCAGTAACCAATTGAGATAGTACTCAACCCATACCGGAGTTTTGCCGTCACCAATTTGACGGTCCAATTCGTCGAATAAATCATCTCGAAGCTGACGTTGATTTTCTGGTGAAAAGTAATCTAGTCGCTCTTGAACACTCTCCTTGTTCATTATTTCGGCGAGATCACGCAGTGGAAAGTCTTCAACATGCCGAATATTACTTTCTGCCGCCGGATAGGCCGCAGCGGCGAGAAGAAGTCTGTCTTTCGCCTGCTGATCGATGGGATCGAGACGCACCGACATGCCAGTGAACACGGGCACGGTTTCTGTGGCCAGTTTCGTCGACAGCCAACCGACACCAAAAATCACGATCGAAATCACGGCAAACAATGCTTGATGCAGCCAAAAGCCTCGCCCACGCTGACCCACCATCCATTGTGGCGTTTGCCAGTAAGTCGCAATCAGCGGCAGTAGTACAAAACTCAAACCGCCCCAGATGAATGCTTGTACGCTGATCTCAGCCTGTCTCTGAACCAAGTTAATCACGTACAGACTGAGAATGGGTGCAACGAACACCGCCATCAACGTTGAACGAATCAATTGACTAAGCCATTGAGAGATGGCGTAGCAAATACCAATGGCAAGAACAGCAAATGTGTATGTCTGACGAGCAAGGTCAGGTACGTTCACCTCAAAAGCCATGCCGGTGCGTAACCAAACACCGATAAACAAGGCGCCTATGGAAACCATGGCTGATGGAATGATATGCCTTGTCCACCAAATTCGGCGCGATGGGACTCCCTGCTGAGCCACGAACGCAATCTGGGAACGGCTTTGTTCGCCTTGAAAGGACAGGAGTGCCGACCAACAAAGCGAACTGTACCACAACACGCCAGCCAGTGTAAACAGTTCCTGCCAATTCGTTGGCTGATTCGGTAAAGACAGTTTCAGTGAGGCAAGATAAACAATGATCGGGATCACAAGTATCAACGCCAAAAGTGAAACAATGCCACCCAGGTGTTGATGAAAAAAAAGCCAAACCAGCGAACCGTTAACCGTTGCGGGAACGGATCGTGATACTGAGTCGCCGCGTAACCTGCGAGACGCATCGCGTATCGCTCCGCTGGGCCAAGCAAGCAACTCAAAGAAACGACTACGTAGCCGCGCATCGGTTTTTAGGTAAGGTCGCTCAAGCCCCCATGGCTTTCCGGACAATTCGCCGATCGCGGCGAGGTAGCCAATACCCGCTACGATCACGATGCCGATCTCTAGATTTGTATAGATCACCAGCGAAGAAGGATCGACAAACCTGGACTGCGATTTCTCTAAAACCATTTGGATATAGGCGACGGCGAAGTTAGCCAACGCAAGGATCGCGACCAGCGGGATGAGTGCGAGCAGACTTACTAGTATTGAATTGCAAATCCAGGCCATTGCGTAGCCACAAACGAACAAATAGGTCGATTGGACAAATACCAACAAGACGTAAGAATCTATGACCTCGACCGACGCTGGAGTTTGTTGTCGAAGACCTTGGCCTTCTAAGACGAGCTGAATCATCAACGCCCCCATCCATAACAGCACCAGATAAAAAGCGCCAACCAGATAGAGCTGAAGCGTTAATTTTGAGGGAGAAATGGGCAGCGTTCGCAACCAATCGATCCCTCGCGATTCGCGCTCGAATCCGATCAGAACCGCCCCTGCGCCGCAAGCGAAAAGCACCGGAGGAATCATCGTAGCGCTGAGATTGAATTCGGGCGACCATTGACCGTTGGCCCATCGGTGTAGCAGTACCATTACGATCGCCAATAAGCACACGCCGCCAATCAGCGGCATTAATTGACGCGATGCCTTCCACCAAATTCGTATCGTTGGGCCGCTGATGCCCCACTGAATCGCACGATTCCCGATCACGATGCCGCTCATGATTTGACCTCGCTCGCTTCGGTGGGACCAAGACCGATTTCATCCACTGCGTCTCTTGTGCAGGCGACAAATAAGTCTTCGAGACCCGCAGGCCGCTGTGTCAGATCAAACACGGAATGTGAATTGCGTAGGAGCGACTCACTTGACTCGTCAAAGTGACGTACAAGTATCCTGCGTTGCCTTCCGCTGATTTGCTCAACCAACACATTCGCCGGGGGTGCAAGCGAAGGCAACGTGGCTAATGGGTCAGTCAACTTCACCGTCACTTCGCTAATCGTATCGCGAAGTTCGGCGACGTTGCCCGCGATGCGGATGCGACCACGATGCAGTATCGCGACTTGATCGGCGACTCGCTCAACTTCGGAAAGCTGGTGACTGGAAAGCAACACGGTGCGTCCCGACGCAGCCAAGTCGACCATGCTTTCGAGGAACTCGCGACGCACGAGTGGATCGAGTCCCGATGTCGGCTCATCAAGAATCAACAACTCCGGTTCATGGGCTATCGCGAGTGACAAGGCGACTTTGCCTCGCTGGCCCTTGCTTAACGATCGTATCTTTTGCCTCGGCGACAGTTGGTACTTGGCAATCCGTTCGCGGTAGTTTTCCAAATATCCATCCGGATAAAAGCCTGCACTGAACCAACCAATTTCATCGACCTCCATCCACTCGTAGAGACTGCTGAATTAGTTTTTGTTGCCTTGGCTGCGTAGAATTGAACTGATTTTAGTTTTTGTGGTGGAGGTGAACATGTTAGCTGAGCATCTCGATTTTTTGTTTGTCATACCTCGTGAAGATCATTGTATCTACGAACGGGTGCTGCCTCAACAGTCGCCTCTCCTGGATGCGCTTGAACTG
Source organism: Planctomycetaceae bacterium (assembly GCA_043775635.1). Taxonomy (GTDB): domain Bacteria; phylum Planctomycetota; class Planctomycetia; order Pirellulales; family Pirellulaceae; genus UBA6163. The sequence goes on from JAYVSE010000313.1 coordinate 15,081, forward strand.
ATCGACTGGAAAGCACTCGATACCGTCGTTTGCCGCTATTACTCCAAAGACCATGGGCAGCCGGCGATTCCGCCGCTGATCATGTTGAAGCTTGAATATCTGCGCTACCATTTTCGTTTGTCCAATCGGCAAGTCGTCGCTCGTGCGCA
>JAYVSE010000314.1:0-39241 GCA_043775635.1 Planctomycetaceae bacterium
AAACAAAAGAGATTTTTTTCTTTTTTTTTAAGTAGGACAAGCAATAGATCTGGCTGCGCCAAACCGATGATTTTGGCTCAATCTAATCCGTTGGTCACACTGATCCATCGTTAGTAAGTACAGACCTGCTTCGAGCTCGTGTTGCCGAGATCGGGCAGGTCGATTTTCTTCGCTCAGAGCTTGATCGCAGGTTTTTTGCACGAAGTCGGTCGCTAAAGGTATTGAGCACCATTGCGAAGGCCTGGGAACCGTGCCGGTTAGCAGAGATTCGTTTACGCTGCCAGCGAACACAGGTCGGTGAAATGCTCGCGTCGTCGCGGAAGATCCAGGCACTTTTAGCTGATCGAGTACAACACGGTGACGATGAACTTACGACCGTGCAAACCTATGTCGAGACGACCCAGGCGGCGTTGCACCGTGAGCATGCTGCTCTGGACCGACTACTCAAAACCGTAAGCCTCGAAGTTACCCGACTAAAGACGATCTACGATGACTTCATGGGCGACCTGTCCGGCTTAGAATTCCTGAGCACACCAGCATCGGCATCGCTCAACGATCAACATCGAAGGATGCTTCAGTGCCTTTTTGGCGGGAGTGGTACTGCTGTGCATTCACGGCTTTCCCTTTTATATCAAAACGGCTCCGACCCTCTAACTTCGGTGCAGGAGGCGATCGAAACTTTCAACAGCGAACACCGCACAGCTCGCGGCGAAGAAAAAACGATTTTGGCGCACGCGATCAATCGGTTGGAGCAATTGGCGAATCATTTAGAGTTGCAGTCAACGGAAACAGACTCATGAAGCCCGGTCCACGTCTCGCTATCGACTTCGGGACGACCCGAACGAAGGTGGCCTACTATGACACAGAACGTGAACAAGCCCGCTTGGTCGAACTCGGCATTTCGCAACGCGAAATCATCCCTTCGGTCTTCTACGTGCCCAGGCGCGACCGTGGTGAAATCTTGGTGGGTGATGACGCGATGGCGCAGATTGACATCGACCCTGCCGGCATTGTCCGCGAGATCAAGCGAGAAATCGACAAACTTGGCAAGAAGTACGTCGGCCCGGGTCGGTTAACTCCTACCCGTGTGGAACTTGCTGCTGAAATGTTGCGAACCATACGCCGCCGATGTGAAGCAGGCGTTTTCCACGGGCAGCAGATTGACAAGTGTCGCCTGACAGTGCCTGTCACGTATACTGAAAGCCAGCGTAACAAGCTTTATGAAGCTGCAAATTTGGCCGGCTTCAACGACATCCAGTTTATTGATGAGCCAACTGCCGCAGCACGAGCATGGGTGGAGCAACAAGGCGAACGCTTAGGCGATCACATTGTTGTTGTTGACGTGGGCGGCGGCACCACCGACTTTTCCGTTGTCGAATGGTCGCACAACCGTTTTCGCCCTGACACTCATGTGCTGCCTGAGGGTTTCGCCCAGGGTGGCAACGATATCGATGACCATGCCTGTGATGAACTTTTGGCCAGACAGTCTGAATCGGACCAGGATGCCGTGCGCCAATCGAAAGACAGTTTTCTTGTCAAACTGCGAAGCATTAAAGAGCAGTTTACCCGAGGCTTAAAGCGGCAGGTAATGTCATCTGGGCAAACTTCTGTCGAGGTCGAACAGGACGTCTTTCACCAAGCCGAAGCCGAGTTTCTGAACAGACTCAGTGAAGAACTAACGGGGTTCATCAAAAAATGCCGTTCTGCTGATATCAATGCTCCCATTGCAATTTTAGTTGGCGGTGCTTCACGCATTGCCGGACTCCAGTCAAAGGTAGAAGAAATCTGCCCAGGGAAGGTATTTGTTTGGGAGTCTGCCGATTTCGCGACGGTGTTAGGCGCGGTCGATTACCCTGGCAACGAAGTCGCGATCGTAACAGTCAGGGAACGCAAGGCTCAAGCCAGCTATACAGAAGCCCTTAAAGCCGCAATTTCCGATGACCGAATCACGGTATCAGAGCGTGACTACCTAAACATGCGTCGCGAGCAACTCGGACTCACTGAAGAAACTTATACAGGCATAGAGCTCAAGATTTTGGGAGCAGCTTTAGCAGACATTCCAGTGATTGACGAATCAATTCCTGCTTTGCAGCCTAGCGATCCACATGTGATCAGCAAAGCCGAATCGTTAGTTAAAGAACAGAAGCTAGAGGAAGCCCTGGAATGCTTGCAAATCGCTTTGGACTGTCGACCAAATGTACCTGAGTATCTACTGCTTAGGTCTAAGATTTATATTGACCAAGAAAGGTGGTTGCTCGCTTGGTCCGCTGCAAACGCAGTTATCATGCTTTCACCTACCTTGCCCGCTGCGATCTATTATCGTTTTCTGAGTAACTTCATGCAGCGGAAATTTGACGCGGTGACAGGCGACTTAGGATTTCTGCTCGCAAACACTAATGAATTCCGTGCGGATGTTATTTTTTTCGGTGCCGCAATAAATTATCAGAAAGGCATTGAGTTAGGCCTATGCGAAGACCTGGAAAAAATCATTAACGAGCCCGTTCGCTCGCAACCATCTTCAAAAGCCATCGCCGCTCGAATGATTTTGCCAGCGATTTACCTGAAGCACGATTGTGGTCTCGAGGCAGTGTTGGCTATCGAGGAGTTAATCAAAACAACACATAATATCAGCGTCCGGCAGCGGGTTGACGCTGTTTCGTTTGTTAAGCTGTTCCTTGAAAAGGATTTTGCAGCATATGCCGTACAATTTTTAGAAAACCAAGATCGCATAATGCGTCGATTGCTTGGCGCCCATAAACTTATTAAGAAGAATTCGGAGCAAGATGTTGGACGCGGATTCGTGCAGTCGTGTATTGCCGTGGGCGCATCTGTTCGTTACATTGAAAATGTTGCAAACGGAAATCTTAGTAGAGTCAAGGGAGCGTTAATTGAATCTGCAAGGCTCTTTGATATGGGCAAAGTTCCGGCCTGCGATGTAAAGGAACTGCTGATATTCTCTTTGAAAATCGGCTTAGGGGATGTAATTAAATTGCGCGAGATCGCAGGCTTTCAAGCTTTCGTCCAATACATGATCCCACAACTGACTGTGACGGAAGACCATGGCGCGTTCTTGAACTTTATTCACATAAAGAATGAATCGCTATTCACAGTCAGTTACGTTGTGGTAGTTGCGAGTATCGTACGTGCTGACGGCAGCCAGCAAACCGAGACCGTGACACATAACTCCCTTGCTCCAGGCGCTGTTCACCAGTGGGACAGTGTTTTTAAAGAGCCAGGCTGGTTCGGTGGTAACATCAAGGGTGTTACGCTTAATGCGAGCTGCAAAGAAGGCGTTTGTAATGTAAAAGCTTGTCAACAATGCCCTGATACGCTGCAAGCTGACGCCCACCCTGGATCTACTACGCCATCACATTCCTTTACAACACAATGTAGGCACTGTGGCAGTAGCTCCACCGTGCACCTTAGCAATTTCAACCAGGAAGTTTTGTGTATCCACTGCAAGCGCAGCTTCATTGCACTAACTAAATCGTCCCAGGTGGAAAATTGACTTCTTATCAAAAGTGGGCCTCTTGCATCCGCCTACGATCGCCATCGCTTTCGCCGGTGTGATAGAGCATCAGTCGCTGGCGAACGTGAAAAACGTTCCCTTATCGCTCGACACCAAGCAATTGGGGTTGCGTGGGCGACACCGTCACAAACTTGTCGTGAGCATCGGTAATGCACATCATCACCCATGGCAAAAATCTTTACGATCTTGCGTCGCGGTCAGGGCAATCGAGTTTGGTTATTTTTTCTGGAGGTAAGATTACGTCATGACACGAACTCTTGCAATTGGCGATATCCATGGATGCTTCGATGCACTTCAAGCCTTGGCAGCGTTTGTGGGCATTCGCAGGGATGATGAGTTGGTCATGCTTGGCGACTACGTGGACCGAGGACCGCAATCCCGTGAGGTAATTGAGTGGTTGATCGCGTTTGACCGCACGCACACGTTGGTGCCGCTACGAGGGAATCACGAGGTGATGATGCTCAATGCTCGGCATCACGACAGCGACAGGCTTACGTGGGGACGGGTGGGTGGTATCGAAACGCTTGAATCGTATGCCGTTGATGAAGGCGGAATGGCTGACCTGTGCGACATCCCCGATTCCCATTGGGAGTTCCTGTCGGGTCGATTAGTTCCGTACCATGAAACCGAGACTCACTTCTTTGTCCATGGAAGTGTCAACGCCAACATCCCTCTGAACCAGCAGGCAGACTCGCAACTATACTGGGGCAGGTACTCAGCGCAAGCCGCAAAGCATATTTCGGGAAAGGTGATGGTCTGCGGGCATAAGTCGCAAGATTCAGGGCTGCCAGCCACTAGCGGTCACGCTATCTGCATCGACACTGCCGCATGTAAAAACGGCTGGCTGACCTGCCTCGATGTAGAGCGCGAGCACGTTTGGCAAGCCGACCAAGCCGGCACCATGCGTCAGTTTGATCTGAGAGACCTGCCGTCGAGTTAGTGCCAATTAGCGATTAAAAGGACCAGCAGGAGAGCGGACGTACTGCGAAGTGTTCCGCGTGCCATTCTTTAAATCGTGAGATAGTCAGGTCGCCCTACTTTACTGCCATCCGTCGACCGTTATTGCCCGCGAACATTCAAAGGTTTCTGTTGGAACGCCGTCGGCATCTTTCCCCAACGCTCGGCGGATTCCACGCAATGTTCTTTTTGGTCGGCCACCTTCGGCCCATCGTTCGCGTCCTGCCGTTAGTCTTCGTTAAGAATTCGATTTAGCGAGTGTTGCTCGGCAGTCAGTTTTTCCTGTATCTCCGCTGCCGCTTTTTCAGCTTTCCTCGCGTTATCTAGCATCGCTGCCGCGTCTGCTGCAGACTGATACGAGGAACAACCCCATGTCGTACAGCAGAGCATGGTCAACAGAAATAGAATCGGCTTCATGGTGCCCTCAGATGAATTACACGATCAAGCCCGGCGAATAACGACACAAGACCGAGCGCCGGTACAGCATTGGGAATTAAGAAAAACAGATAGATGCACCAACCGTATGGCCAGCCAAGAATATCGCGGATTCGTAGCAGTTGCAGTTCTGAAAATCGCATGACTCTTGTGCAGTGACGTACAACTCTTACGGGATGTTTAATCTCTTTGATTACCGTGGTCGCCATTTCATCAGCAGTGGTTTTCGAATAGTCGGACCCAAATCCCTTAATAATGCTGGTTGTTGCGAGGCCACTTAAGATCAATAAGATTGCGATCCAGAAAAAGACGCGAACTTTGGCAAGCTCCACCAGGTGAGACGCGACATTTGAATCAATTGGCGAAAGTGCACATGCCTGGAAGCTTTTTGCACCGAGCAAAGCGATTCCAATGGCAAAACATTCCCAAAATCCATATCCGTAAAGTGCGACGTAGGTGACGAAAGTGAGCGGTATGGTAATGAGAGCCGATAGCACCCACAAGAAATATGATCGATTAACGAGTTTGTGTATTGGACTGTCTGGGCGAAGATAGGTCGAAAGCCAGAATGATTTAGCGAGTTGTCGAGTGTGAAGCACTTGGACGAAAATAAAACCTGCCATCGCTGCTAGTATTGGGACTAGAACCCAGCGCTCAAAAGGAATTGACGATAACAATGCAAGAACAACGGTCGTCACTGCCAGGGGAAGCAGTGTAATCATCAAACTGCGGTCCTTGTTTTGATGCACAGTTTCAGAGTTCGCAGTGGACATAGTTACTTTGTTATTTCGTTCCAATCAAATGGTGGTGGGTAACCGCGCAGTTCAAAAGGGACACATGCAGGGTCGGGTTTATCGCTATTTTCCGTTTTGCCGAAAATCGGCTCAAAGTCCAACACAATTCTTAGTCATAGTGATGGCTCGGTCCACCGTCGTGAGCTTTCGGCAGCAATATACCCCGGTATACTCTACACGGTAGCCGGGTTCGCGTTGATTGCATCTTGAAGCCTTGTAACTCCGCAATTCGTTGGTGAGCAGCGCGTTGCGAGTCGGCACGACAAACAATCGAGCGTGGGCCACCGCCGCGTAGATCCACAAAAGTGGGGTTGTAGATTTAGAACACAGCGACCTCTATCCTTGCATCCAGTTTTGTTTGTCGCTTCCTTGAGCCGACGGGAGTTTAGTTTGAATAGCGTTGAAATCAGTGACCTAGACTCGCTACTAAATCGTTGTGGCGTGAAAGAGATTTTTCCATCGAAGCGAGAGCTCGGTATCACTGCTGCACTCAAGCAACTGCCGGATCTGGAGGTTGAAGGCTACCCAGGCAATTGGCGGAAATCGATCCTAAAGCTTGCCGACGAGATAGCTCAACTTGGGGCTCAGTGGAATGCAAGTTGTCCGCCACTAGTCGCAACCACAGGACTCAGAAACGCGGGTAAATCGAGTCTGGTGAAGTGCTTCTTGTCGCAAGCTGGACGAGTGCGGATTCCGACCGGAAATGCGTCTGTGTTTGCAACGCGACGCTATGTTTTCTGGGTGCCTGAAGCGTGGCGATCAAGCAGCACTCAATTCCAATTCGAGAAAATGCTTGATGACGTATTCGGCAATCCAGCCGAATTATTGTCCGACGATCCAGTAACCTCTGCGGCTCAATATCGTGATGACGCAGCGGGGCAAGGCGTACGGCATCCACTTATCGCCTACGATCGTCAGCTTGATGATTGGCAGATCGGCATATTGGACTGTCCTGATATACAAACGGGCGACGGTTTGGATACAAATCGATTGACCGATGCTCGTGAGATGCTGGCGAAAGCCGCGATGCTTTGCTCAGCGTTCATTGTCGTGGGGCGAGAAGAGTCGGTTGGCGAAGACGTTTTCTGGGACATTATGCGATTGGTGGGTGATATTGGTAAGGAAGCTGAGCTCTTTCTGGCCGTCAACAAATGCTCGCCTAAATCAAGTCAAGAAATCGTTAGCGAAGTCGAGCATATCGCCCGCCAGAATCATTTTGAACTCAATCGCTTTCATCTCTATTGCAGCTATGATTTTACAAAACGAGGGGCCGAGAAGTTTCGGCTTCAAATCAACGACGGACGACTGCCCGATGGACTCGCGGTCGGCGACGAAGAAACAAATCAATTCGATCGACTTCTGCCAGCCTTTTTTTGCCATTCGTCCGAAAGACCCAATCCACCGGAATCGATAGAAGTCGAGCGATTGTTAGTCTCCGCTTTACGACAAGTGCCAAGCGACGGTTTGAAGTGTCAATTTCAATCTCGAATGGCGGGCGACTTGTGTGGATTGATTGACGAGTCCATGAAGATGATCGACATGGCTAATAAGTACATTCGTGCGAGTATGAACGACTGCTACCACGGATTGGCTGACGCTCTTTTACGCTCGATGGCCGATCAGGGAGTTGCGCGCCCGCTACAAAATGAGAGTTTGGTTGAGCGGCAAGAGCAACTAATGATTAAGGAAGCCCCGTTTACGATTGGCGCATCCAAGTGGATCAACAAGCAATTGACATGGCTTGTTAGTGCTGTAGTTGATCAGATTAACCAAGCATTATTCGGTAATGCGAATCGAATGGTTAACAAAGGCAGAATAATTCTTCAGAAGCAAGGCAAGAAAGTCACTTCGGATGCGGTTGCTAGGCAGATTTGCGAGTCCCATCAGTGTCGATTGCTGGTAAACAACCATTCGCAAGGCACGATTGAAGCGTGGGTGAAGGACGCATTTTTGTCTTTCGGTCATGAGTTCAAAGACGATCTCGAAAGCTTGCGGCCGCTTTACAAGAAGTACTATGCAGAGATGTCGTGGTACAATTACGCTTGGGCACATGTATGGGCTACGGCTACATTGGCGACGCTGCTGGTCGCGGCGCTGTTCATTGTCGTTGATGGTGGAGCGACTTTATATGGCGTCAGCGCATTCGAAGGACTGCTTATCGCCAGCGGGGTCGTCGGTGCCCAGTTGGCGCAGTCACTCATTGAAGTTCGTGCGGCTGAGAAACCATTAATTGAATCACAGGTTGCTTTTCTCGTAGATCGGCTTTCCGCCTCGGCGGGCATTCCACCAGGAAAACTGGCTGGCGAATTTGTAACCGTAAAGCGGGGCGAAGATGAATACAAGATCGAACTTGTGAAAAACGCAGCGGCATCGCTATCTGGGAAGACACCACTTTTCAAGAGCAACCATGACCTTGCAAAACGGGTTATTGACAGTCTTAAACAAATTCGAGCTACCTAGAATCAGATGCGACGAAACACAAAACATGGAATGGCGTCCGCCTTTGAAAACGAGGACTTTGCCAGCGAGTTAAATCAATTGTCGTCAGCGGCGACGCAGTTGATGCCCAACACCGACACCGCAGCGGCAATAGATGAGTTGTGTAAGCGGCTCGCAGACGCGTATCAGGAAGTGTCAGCCGAGAAGAGCATTGACCGAAAGCCGATTCTAATTGTTGTGTCTCCTTCGAAGCAGGACCGCCAATGGATTGTCGGCGCACTGCGTCAACGTATCGGAATCACTGACGACGTTGGTAACAAGTCTGCCAAAAAGACCATCGACGGGTTTGGTGCTGTGCGACCAAAGTCGGTCACGGGGACGATGCACTTTGAGTTGATCGATCCGGCCGTCTGGGCGGAATCGGAACCTTGGTCGTGTGTTGGCCTCGATCCTGCACTTGGCCAGAGCGTTGATGCTGATCTAGTCGTGTACGCTGTCAAATTTGAAGATTTGCAGAACGATGCCTCAGCCCGTGGACTTAAGCCGTTCGCTGGAATACCGACGATTCCCATTGTGATCGGGACCACACTAGGGATGTCCGATGTTATTTCATTTGAGCAACGCTTGCATAACGTGACAGGCAAACAGGGGCTGCTGCCTACGCTGGTTTTGCCTGATTTCTCAGACAGGCGGACGACGACGCCAGTTGAAGAAGGCGAAGCCGAGATTTGGGAACGATGTAACGGCTTCGTCAGCATGACCGATCAGCATCGGCAGATAGTGCGAGAACAGCGAAAAAAAGCGATTGTTGAGCAACTAAGAAATGATGTTCGGCAGATTCTTCGGCAGTCAAAGTTTTATCAAGTCTATGCGGCGATCGAGGACCTGCGTAAAGCGGAATGCGACATACTCAAACATCGCACACAGCAATGGATTTCGGGAAGTGATGATTTGCGAGTTCCTATTCGCCTGCGAATACGGCTAATGGCTTGCGAAACGACACCGTCGCTCTGCTTTCCTTTCCGTTCGCTACTTGGCTTTTTGGCTCTGACAACCGGGGTTTGGGATCGAGTTGTCATGGGCGTGATCGGCAGTCCCGTCGCGATGGTGCTGGCCGCCTATCAATCCGGCGGAAACTTTTGGAAAAGCCGCAATTCGATTCAAGAACTTAAGTTCGATGCGGGTGAGCAGTTTGGACGGCTCGTAATCGGTGACCTAGCGAAGCCATTTGAGGATGCGAGGCGAGAGATCGCTAGACGCTTCCCTGGAAGCAACGCCCTCGCAGATAGCGACCGCGGTAACGTGAGTGTACACGGGGCAGATCACTTGCTTCAGGAAGTTCGGGAATTGCTCGCTGAAAAGTGCCGGTTCATGGTTCCAAGACGTCTTGTGTCTACTGTGGCAATTATCTCGACACTCGTTTTTGCCGCTATCTTCTCTGGCCCGATCATTGCGTTGTACAGCGACTTTTTTGTACCGTTAATTCATATTTGGATCGGCATTAGCGACGGAATCCAATCATTTCCGCTACCGGAAATTGGTCGCATTTTTACTGGATTCATCCTGGGAGCTGTTCCTGGCATTCTCGCCGGGATGTGTTTGCTGACTTATTTGACGCGTCATCGGATCATTGAAAGCCTGACCATTGATCTCCGCAAATCTATCCATGACCTTATCGATCGTATGGTGCGGGAAAAAACGCTCCGACTTGAGGGAGTCGACGATGACTTCACCCAGATACGGTTTTTGCACCATTATTTGGCACCGACCCCAACGTCCGACCGTTGAAGGTTACTCACGATTGTGTCTGGGGAATGACTGATGGTTCTTTTCAAGGCTGGGTAGGGAACATGAATCACCATCCATGCGACAGATCTAAGGCTTTAATACTAGTGTTGCTACTAAACATTCAATCGAAACATTGGGTAGTACGTGACCAGTGCATGAGCTAAACTTGAAATAAATCGTCTCGGACTGTTCTGTACAACTCGGACCAGAACTTGTTGCTGCGGCGGTAGCGTGTACTGAAAGCGAACTTGAGGGAGTGTATTACGCAGCGATCAAAACGGCTCGGAAGCAGAAAAATTCCGGACATAATTTGGCTTTGATTTGGGGTGCTGAATCGTGTTGGCGAGGCCGAAGTGGCAAAAATCGCTCGTTAAGAATCCATTTCGCATGATCAATGTGGAGTTTATCAGAGTCTTATACCGCTACTAGCTCCCTCAACAGTTCATTAGGCTTCTGCAGCCTGCCAACTAGATTTCTTGCGTGCCCACCGGTTCGTCGCGAAAGAGCGGTTTGGATACCGAAAGCTGGGGCCTTTAGAATCTTTGTGTCACCTGGACGGAGGGATCCATTCGCAACGCTTTAGGTAGATCGATTCATGTCGTCAAGGCCGTAAATGCCCCCATCGGCGTAGCATGTCCGCCAATAGACGCTGCTGCCGTAAAGTCTTTGCATTTCAGGCGAACCGATAAGTTCGACGATGGCTTTCGTACTATCCAATCCGAGTAGCTCACCAAGACCGCCGGGTCGGGCGGTTGTGATCATCGCATCGCAAAGAGGTAATCGCTGATGAGATTTGCCGTGTATAGAAATCGTTGGCGTCCAACGGCCGCTACGGCTACATGCAAATAACAAAGCTAACGCATCGGCTTGGATCAGTTGCGAAAGTGGTAGGTTTGGATGCGTCGCGCGTTGAAACATCAAGTGACCTGTATAAGATATCCAATCTGTTTGTGATTTTTGTTTACAAACTGTCTCTAACGTTGTCGCAGTATTGTCGAATATTTCGAAATCATTACAGCGATCAGAACCTGGATTGTGTTGATCCGGTATGAAGTAGTCAGCTTCGAACAGTTTTCTGGCCTCTGCGTAACGTCGATTACTTATGAGTAGGGCAACTGTTGACAAGAACGCTTCACGGCTAAAGAAAACCAAATTGTCTCTTGACTGACCATGCCCATTTTCGGTTGAAGCATTAACGGCTCTGGCAATTTGCTCAAGTAATGACACAAGCGACGGGAGTAACCATGATTCGTGAACGCTGGTCGCAACCATGTGTACGACGTCGATAATCGCGTCACGTATACATCGCATGGCCTCAATCGACGCTAGTACCGCGCCGGGCCAAGGATCCACGTTCCTCGGGTCGAACTTCAAGCGTTGCTCCTTGAGGTCGCAAGTCAGATCCTTGACGAACAGAGCAAATGCAGCAGCGGAATTTCCGCGTCCCGAGATCAGCACCTCCGAGAATTGCCTACTGGACTTGACGCATATAACCCTAGCCGCGTCAGTGTTTGTTATATACGCAGGAGGCTTTCCAATCGGCGGTTCGACGTCTAGTGGTTTATCGTAGATGTAACGTATTAAGCGTTCGTAATTGAGGGAGAAATCTGATGGGTTGCACATATCTATATAGATACGGCTACCGTAGAAGACTGGAAGGCACGCCTGCTTGTTCTCGTCTCGCTCACGGAGAATTGCGACGAACTTTGTCTGCCCAATTTGCTGATAGAGCCTACTCGAAATAATTTGTGACACCGTACCGACTCCTCCTTCGCGATTATTCGCTTTCTGGGCGTAATTATTATCGGAGACCATTAGCACTCGATCGATCGACTCGTCGGATACCATCTGCTCCATAAAGTGATTCGCGTCCTGGCCCTCACGCAAATGCCACCTGTCAAGGATCACTTCGATACCATCGGCACGAAGTCCGGTTGCGAGGTCTAGCACCCACTGTCGGTGATCGTCGCTGGTGTGAGCGTACGACATGAAGACTTTGCGTTGTAGGGGTGTAGGTTCGGTCATGATTTCCTCTGCGATTCGGTGTCATTTTTTGTAAGCTCTCACTGTGGCATCAGGTTTGCAGCTCGTCCCTAACCACGATACCACGCGGAGTTACGGTGCACTCAGTTACAGATCTATTTGCTTAGTCCGCGATCGCCTTGACCAAGGCTTCACGGTCCTCTACGAAGTAGAGAATTGCCTTTTTTAAGGAGCAAATTATACATTAGGCAACTGGTTGTTGTTGAATGTTTATGAGCCACGCCATGGTACCTTTAACGTCGAGCAAATGTTTGGCCACCGTTTCGCGTTCGACCCAGTCGGGCATGAGGGGTTGGAATTTGGTGAGGCGGTAGTTGGGGAGACTGGCGTGGATAGTGGACCAGAGGGCGTCGTTGGTCCAGAAGTCGTCGCGTGATAGGCGATCGATGGTTTCGGCTAGCCATGCACCGCTGTCGCTGGCTCCGCGGACCTTGATGACGTAGTTGTCGGGGATGACGGTCCATGTTGGCTCTAGGGCGGTTAGGGCGTAACGCAGCGTTGAGTTGATGCGGCCGCCGGCGAAGGTCCACCATCGCAGCTCCGTGGCGTCGCCGTCGAGGCCGCCACGTTCTGGATGCAAGAACCGGCCAAGCGTCTCGCGTTGCTCTTGGAGCACGCTTAGCGACTCCCGCTCCAGGTAGGGATAGACCTCAGAGGACGTGGTGACCTGAAGGATCTTTTGACACAGATCGCGGCCGAGGAACTGCGGAAGGAAACCGCCCCAGGTTGGCTGGCGACCAATAGGCGATGGCACAACGACGACACGCCGATCATCGTGATTGATCTGCATCACGGCCCAAGGGCGACCACCGAGTAAAAAACTGCTTACGTCGCAAACCAATCGATCGACAAAGTCTTGCGACAGTGAGCCCACGCTTTGCCCGGCGAGCGTCATGACTGTGTACGTCTTCGGCGTCGAGAAGACGGCGAACAGCTCCGTGAAGTTTCGTCGACCGAAGCGACGCTCGGTTTTAGGCCCGATCGTTAACAAGCCGCTACTATGCACCATCGAGCCATCTTGAATCATCCAGGTCACCAGACGATCAAACTCTTCGCGGCTGATGCCACGAAAGTCCGGAATGCGTGACAGATGCTGCCAACAGGCCTCAATCGTGATGCCGTTGGTCGACAACGCCATCGCCAGCAGTTGATGGATCAGCACCGGCCAGCAGCGATCGTTGACGGCGATATTCTCGACCCAGCCCGCCTTCGCAAGCTCGACGATCGCGATCGCTTGCATCACGCCTTCACTGGTCTCGCAAAAGAACGTTGTGTTCGCGGGCCTATCGCCACGCCGTCCCGTACGTCCCATTCGCTGCATGAATGAGCTGACTGTGTCAGGTGCCTCGGCCTGCAACACGTAATCCAAATCGCCGACATCGATGCCCAGTTCGAGCGTCGACGTGCAGACGATGCAAGTATCACTGCCGGCGTGGAACTTCTCTTCGGCCAGTTGCCGTTCTTCACGCGATACCGCGCTGTGGTGAACGAAAACATCCGTCCCCTCGCGTCGCATCTGCTCCGCCACGGCTTCGGAGGTCGCACGCGATTGGCAGAAGAACAAGCTCTTGGCACCACGGGCCACTCGTGACGCGTCCCGAGCAATCGATGCCAATCCAGGGCGGTGCAAAATCGAGATCTGTCGGCGACTTGGCTTCTTCGGTGGATCAATCACACAGCTTTCGCGGTTCGAACTGCCTTGCAACCAAATGGCAATCGCGTCAGGGTTGCCAACCGTTGCACTTAGCCCAATCCGTTGAAGGTCGTGCTTTGAATGATCATTGATTCGTTCAAGGACGCTCAGCAAGTGAGCTCCGCGGTCGCTTCCTGCAATCGCATGAACCTCATCGATAATAACGACCCGCAAATCATGAAACAACGCATCCACATCAACTCGTTCAGAAACCAGCATCACCTCCAACGACTCGGGCGTCGTCATCAGCAGTTCAGCAGGCTCCTTCAGGAATTTTTTGCGTTCGGCAGACGTCGTGTCACCATGCCACACGAAACGCCGCAGGCCAACCATTTCGGTGTACTCGTTAAGCCGGTGTGACTGGTTGTTAAGCAGTGCCTTGATCGGTGCGATGTAGAGTGCACCAACGCCGCTCGGCTGATCGGCAACCATCATCGATAGCGTAGGGAACATCGACGCCTCGGTCTTTCCACCCGCCGTCGGAGCAAGTACCACTGCATTCTTACCGGCCAAGATCGCCTCGCCAGCCAGTTCCTGCACCGGACGCAAACTGGTCCAGCCCAAGCGAGCGACGATAGCCTCTTGCAAACGTGGTGAGAATCGAGAGAAGACGCTCACCACGTATCCTCATGAGGTGCGGGTGTTTCGTCAGTGTCGAAAGGGGCCGGCTGCCCCGATATCGCGTACTGCTCTTCAGGCGTAAGCTCCGCGGCTTGAAACCCGTACTCCGTCATCGGATCGTAGTCGCTGTTCTCGTCCACCAAATCCAACTGCGTCACGAACTGCCGCAAGAACTGCCGTGGCACCACGCCCACGTCGCCCTTGAACCCCTTCGTCACATCAGCGACCAAGCGGTCAATAAACTCGCTGCTTACGCGACTGTCGATACGAGCGTGATCGGACGAGGGATAGAGATCGCGAAGTCGTATCGCAACGCTTCGCAAGCGCTCCTGATCAAATGGCGTCAGCTCCAGTTGAGCCTGACGCAGGCTTGCGAAACGCCCTTGCTTAAGGAATTGAATTCGGTCATGCAGCGGAGCCAGGCCGGCAACTCCTTGGCGGCTGTCAAAGAAGTCGGGCGTACCGGTAAACAACCACAGCAAACCAGGATACGACCCAGCGGCGTCGGCAATCTGCCGAATGCCATTTAGCGACTTATGGCGTGAGTCCTTCCGCATGCGAAGAATCGTCTCGGCCTCATCGATCGCGATCACAAGGCCCTTATAGCCAGCTGCTTTCACGATCTCCAAAACGCCACGCAAGTAATCGAGTGCGTCACGACTGGTGATGTCGCCCTTTATGCCCGCCTGCTTCTTCACACCCGCCGCCACGTTACCACTACCACATAACCATGAAATCAACGCACCGGCCTCCGTGACATCGCCCTTTTGCTTGAGGTCAAAGATCGTCTGGATGACGCGAACGAAATCCTGCGGTGCTTGGCCACCGGTCATCGAGACCAGGTCCTCGTCCAGACGCTTTCGCACCTTCTCGTCAAAGTCAGGGGCATCTTCGTCTTCGCCGCCGGCGATCAGTGCTGACTCAACGTTACCGATCCAGCGGTCGAGGATGTCGCCCATCGCACCACGTGGACAAACCGATGTCCCCAGCTCGATCATCACCTTGCGATAGACATCATCGAACTTATGGAAATGCATGTCATTGTCGGAGACGACGACGAAGCTGGTCGCGAAGCCCTTCTCCTGGGCATCGAGCAATGCCAGCCGTGCCATGAATGTCTTGCCGCAGCCATATCCGCCGCGCAAGAACTTGATCGTCCCTTCACCGTCTTTGGCCAGTTCCAACTGCCGATGCATCTCGCCGCGGATCTTTTCGATACCTTCTGCAAACGCATCGATCCCTCGCTCAGGAACTAAGCCCTTGCGTAGCGATTCGAAAATGTGCTGAACGTCGCGATTTGTCATTGTTGCCATGAAGGCACCTACCTATGGCCGTTAAAGTCTTCGCCATTGGTTAACGGGAGTCGTCCGCTAACACCTGTGAAAGATCATACCGAATGAAGGCTCTTGAGCGACTGGCAGTGTCCAAAAGAAAGATCCCGCTCTAAGACGCTTTTCAAGCGTAACGGCATCAAAGACAGGGCCGCCTTACGCGACCTGGGATTCGCAACGCAAATGCACCGCCCGCAGGATCGTTTGACGAATAGGATCCGATAGGCCTACGACAGAAATGGTTGCTGCGAACCAATCATGACCATAGTCCTGGACTAGAACAGCGAAAAGCTCGTCGGCGAACGAATCGCTAAGCGATTCCACGCCGGACAAATCCACGACGACTGGACCACCGACCAACAGAATCCGCTCGCGAAGGCTGGACGCCGCATGACGACTTGACAGGTATTCTCCCTGTTCGACTAATTTGAAGGTGGGGTTCGTCATAGGTTCAGTCTCTTCGCCAGTGCTTCAAACTCGTTGGCATTTTGGGCAATCTGGCAGGTCTCGAACGCCGCCACGGGCAGTTCAATCTCGATGGCCGTCCCCTGCCATTGTATGTTGCTCTGAATCGGCAATGAAGACTTTTCGGTACACAATAACTGTGCTGCCCCTGACCAAATCCAAGTTTTCCCGCCGGTATTACGAATCAATTCGGTCAGTCGAAACAATCCTTCGCCCATGTGATGATTATCTGACACTTGGGTCGGGACGCTAGGCGGGTAGGGGTTTGAAATGCTATCCCACGGAAGCCTCTGGGGGCCGAAAAGATCGTTTTTTGCGTCTGGCAGCGACTTTGCGGTCGTGTTCCCGCGTGTACAGCTTTCGAATAATCCATACCGATCGATTCATTTGACTTGCTTAGTTACTGCCCGTTGCCGTCTTGTATTCGGTCGCCGCTTCTCGCACATAACGTTTGACACCGCCCACCACATCGATTCTCACTTCAAACGGAGCGATCCTGGCAAGCGATTCAAACTCAGTTGAAAACCGCCTCAGCTTACGACTGCCGCCCAGCAGGTTCGTCGCCTCGGTCTCGGTTACTGTGCCATGCTTCGCCAAGTGCCTGAACATCTGCCGAACACCATCATCGGGCAGTTCATCGAGCCAAGCTTCACTCGTCACGACCGTCTGATCTTTCGTGATTGCAGAACCTCTCGCCACCGTCACCGTGAACCGGCTTTCGAGGGCAAATGGTTGCACGTCCGCTTCCGCTCCCGGATGGTACAGCTCAACTTGCACCCGAGCATCCGCTTCGCCATTGATGCGAAAGAACAATTCAAACGGCTCTCCCAACACCGCCGAAACGGTATTCCCTTTTTGCTTCGCATTGGCACCACGCACCTGACAAATTTCCACGGTAACGTTTGCTGAGTCGGTCACGCGGAGCGATAAGTCGACACTGCTGGAGCCACCAAAATCAAGTCCGTTCTGGCCCGTCGCCGCCAATAAAGTGGCATGGAGACAATGCATCCCACCAACCGCCTCCAAAGCTTTTCCGGTCAACTCGTACTTTTGTGTGCTTCCGCCGATGGCCGCACGGTGGCTGATCGTGATGACCGGAATCAATCGTTCCTGTAGCGAATTGCCGCCGTGCACGTAATTCAAGGAACGGTCGCCGATGTCGAACGCCGCCGTCGTCTCGGGAAACATCAACTGCAAACGTTCATCGCATCCGTCGTAACCAAGATCGACTAAAGGCACTCGCACTTCGCCCTTGTGATCGGCCGCGAACGGTGAAACCACATGCCGTCGCGAGGGCACGAGCTTGGTACCGTGAGGCTGTACCTCTTTAACACCATCACGAAGCAGAAACCCGTGATCGGCCGTGAACACAAACTGCTTGACGCCTGCTTCTCGCAACAAACGCCACGCGGCTTTGATATTCTGCATCGCATAATCAAAGACCAGCGGTCCTAGATCGTTTTCGCCCGCATCGTCGATCTCTTGGCTATGCACAAAGATCAGTCGAGCTTGGGCGATTGTACGCTTCAAACTCTTCGTATCGCGTTCCACCACGTCACGCAGCGACAATCGCGGGCAAGTTCGACCGCCAACCTTTTCATGCATGGCACGCTTGCGGGTCTCCGGATCACTGACAAGGTACGCGCCCGTCGTAAAGCCGCCGAACTTTCCCTTCTTAACATCCGGCGTCATCCGCCCGGCCCGGGCCACGGGCGCGAGCGCATTCATGCCGACCGCAGTGATCGTCGGCAACTCGGCCAAACGACCGACCAAGTGCGATGTCGTAGCCTTCGCATCGGCCACCGTGGCGAAAATCTCTTGAGCCATCTCGAACCGGAATGCGTCGATCACGAAAATTGCGACGGCGTCCTGGTCGCTGGCCAGCGGCACCACCACATCATTGAACAAGTGACGCTGCTGAAGTTTCGCTGGCGGCAGGAAGCCATGTTCTCGACAAAGCTTATTAAAATCTTTTGCCCAAGCATCCGCCCACTCGCGCCACGCATCTCGCATGGCATCAAGACAACCACGCAATCGCTCGAACTTAGGAAGCCGTGGATACAACAATGAACGGCGACTTTGTTCAAGCTCACGATGAGCCCGGTCGACCGCAGCTCCCGCCTCGATGTAACGTTTGATCGCCGCCTCGTGACTGTCGATGGGGCCGAGCGTAGGGCCCGCTTGGCGAATCAAATGGCCTAGCGACGCGGCATTGCGGATCAGCGACCAGATACTTTGTCGTTCGGGTTCCTGCGTTAACCAGAACGAAGCTCCCTCGATTCGCAGTGCCGACCAGACACGAGCGGAGTCCCAGTCTTGCCGTTCCAGGGCCTCCAGTGACCCGGTCAGGATCGCCTCTTCCTCAAACCGGAAGGTGTCGACCCTACCCAAGTCCGCTGGCTTGGCGTTGCTGACTTCGACCTGCAATTCCCCTTCAATCTCGTCAGCCGTTTGCTTGTAGAAACTTGCATGCTTGGAACGCAGATGCACCGCCAATGACTGGCAGGCCTCCACCAGTGGTTTCGACAGGCCGATCGCGGGGGCCAGCTTCGCGTCCTGCGGAGGCCGACGCAGGTCATCGACGTATTCGACCGCCATGGCCCAGCTCGCCGCACCGAAGGCGATATCCTCGTGGATCTGTTCCTTCGACTGCGTCGCCCCCGTCGGTCGGTGGACAATCGTGGTGTCACGCCACGAGGACGGCATGCCTAGCGCGATGCTTAACCGGTCCCAAATCGCGGCCCGATCGGCATCGGAATGGATTTGCGAACTGATCGATCCCGGCAAGATCGGCTTTGTCAACAAATCATCGACCAGCGACTCCACCGGAACCATTCGCAACAAGCCGCTGAGCGTGCTGCCTCCTTCTCGCAACATCGCGGCAAGCCATGCATCGGCCTCGGCCAGCGTCAGCTCACGTCGACCGCAGAACCCTTCCAGCCGAGCCGGCAAGACCTTACCCGTTGCCGCTTCGGTGATCAGCGTGGTTAACCGCTTCTGAAAATTGGTCCCCGCCAAATACAACTCCAACAGCGGCGTCTGCTTGATCGACTCGGCATTGAACGTCGGCATATGGACGACAAGCGGATGCCGCATCGATGTGCTGGTCAATGTTTCCAGTTCCATCAACAATTCCAAGTGACTACCGCGAAACGCTTTGACCGCATACGGCAAGTCGCCCGCTGCTTGCAGCTCTCTCAAAGAATCGACGAAGCCGCTGTAGATCTCATCGGCATCAAGCCAAATGACGATGTCGCGACGCCGCACCAATTGGCGAAGTTCGTGCTCCAGCGTCTTTGAGACCGGACCAAGCTGTCCAGGAGTAGGTGCTTGGTTTATCGATTGGAGACTCACGACGCCTCCGGTCCCTCGATCGATCGCTCGCTGACGCTTGACAACGCCAGTGCATAGGCAATGTTTCGTACAGGAAAAGTCCTGGCAGCTACTCGGACTCTTCGTCCACCCTGGGCAGCCTGAAAGACGTCTTCCATCAGCTCCTCGTCAAAAACAAATCGTTGGCTAGGAACACCAGGGGAATCGATCTCCCTTAGTTCAAAGCTAAGTCGATCCATATCCAGTTCACGAACGCGGCCCTCCAGGTCCAAAATCTGCGGCTCCAGTGATCGATTTCGAATCGCTGTATTAACCCGCTGTCGGTGAGTCTGCCGAAGTATCACTGGCTTCGCGGTTGGTCCGAATAACCGTCCCCCAAGTTCGATGTAGTCGATTATTCCTTGCGATGACGGAGTCAGTTCCTTGAGTGCTCGAAACAAGACCTCGCCCTCAGATGGATTATCGGGAGAGTAAATACCCTCTTCGCCAGCAGCGGACTGTAACCAGTGGAGTCCCTTGATGAGCAAACCTCCCACCACTTCCAGAGTTTCCGTCTCAGGCGTCTTCTGGCCATTCGCCGTGAATAGGTCTCGTTCCTCGATGGGCATCCGAAACGCAATTTCAAAGCTACGAAATGCGACACGCTGGGCCGGCAAGTCGAACAGACGTCGCATGAACTCATCGGGACGACCACGCTGAGGATCCAGCCCGAGTACGTACTCCGACAAAAACTTGAATGACTTCTGAACTCCCTCAACGCACCCTCGGATGACGCTCCCCGGCACTGACCCCGCAACAATCGTGTCGCCCACGGCACGCAACGTCAGCAAGGGTTCGAGCGACGGCAGCAGCATTGCCGACGGCGCGGGCAATACATCATACGGGATGCCATCAAAATCGACACGGTAGACATCGGTCACGTCGCCGCTCAGATTTGTATCGCAAATCCAACTGCGAGGCTGGTTTAGCGCATCCCAGACGCTGATACGCCCCTCTCGCAGCGATTTGATAGTCATGGGCATGGTTGGCACAACGATGTATCGCCAGACGGAGTTCGCCTCCTCGGACCAATAAACCAAATTCAGCTCGCCGTCAGCATCTTTGGTCGTAAAAATTCGCGGAGCTTCAAACTCGTACAGAATTTCGACCGGCTCCAGTGACGGAAACAAGCGACGCTGGAGCGGTTGTGTATTAGGTTTCCACATTTATTCGTCCTCCGGAATGACAGAGAACGGTTGGCAACGGTCAACATTTTCGTAAACCCACCATGTTGTGTGCGTCGGTTGTTGTCCTGATGTCAGCTTCGTTTTCCCGTGTAATGGCTTCAAGTCTCCAACGGCAACCAGCCCACCAATCTTTGGAAACAGCTTTCGCAAATGAACTGCATCGCGATGGTCTCGGAACACCGACAGACCGCACCTTAAACACGCTGGAGCTTGTGGTAATCTCCCGGTTTCAAAGTGCGTCGCAAAGTCTCCAGCCACTGGCGGATTGTTATTCACGACCCGAAAAACAAGGCCATCTGCGTCGATAGCGTCGGTGGGAGGACAGTTGGCGGCCCACGTTTTTGGGAAAATCATTGTCAAATTGCTCTCACTCATGATCCTAATCCTAATCTTACTTATCGTTTCCGTCTCGACCGAGGGCTGACCACCAATCAAAATAATGTCGCAGTCCCGCCACGTTTGCTGACCAATTGCTTTCGCCCGCTGGCTTTTTGGGGGGTGTCGGCGATTAACTTGGCTCGGGCGTCGGCTTCGTCGGGCGCGATGAGGCGGAACGCATATTCTTGCTTTTCGATGATTCGAGTCTCCAGGCTCCAGCACTTGTCGGGGTGCCGTGACCAGAGTCCGGTCTCCAGGAGCGTTATCGATTCGACGATCTTGTTCTCGGTACAACGGCGGCGGCGGTGGACTTCTTTCTCGATGATCTCGATCGCCCGATCGCCACAACTGTTTAAGAATCTGTCACGACAAAACACGTCATTTTCCTCGACGATTTCGTCGTTCTTAATCTTACTCTTACTCCTAATCTTACTCTCGCCCCCCTGGCTCTTCTTGCTAGCGTTGTCACGCGATAGGTCAGAGGGATTAAGATTAAGATTAGGATTAAGATTAAGATTAAGACTGGGAGGGCTGTACACAGCCTCCCGGATGCGGAACTCCTGTTCAATCTCGTCCTGCAACCTCAACTCCCACGCCCACGCCCTTTCGGGGTGATACTTCCAAAAACATCCGTGAGCAACACCGAGCGACGGATCGGCTTGGCATTTCTTGTCGACGCGGGTTGGCCAGTAACGCATCGCCAAATGCGACCAGTCGTAATCCTTGTTCCCCTTGGGGCTGGCGACGGACAGCTCCTTCCACCACTTCTTCGGATCTTTCCATTGCGGATCGAGCAGCGGCCAAAGCGCGGCGCTGTTGATCATCACGCCGTCATCCAGGTCCGGCTCATAGCGAGCATCGACTTCGCGAGCCGGGCACTTGGGATCGGTCGGCGGTGCACCACGCTCGCCACATTGTTCGACCAGCCGAATGAACTCCGCCAGTTCGTCGCGCCAGCTCAACACTTGTGTGAATCGTTTTTCCGCATCGCGTGACGCCGCCTTGTCGAGCCCATCGCGTGCGGTTCGCAAGTCTTGCAGCTCCCCTTCCAATCGCATCAGCGTCAGTTGCAAGTGATCGGCCATCAGCAGTCGCAGCGTCGAGCCGTTCAGGCGATGGATGTTGACCCAAGCGACGAACGTTTTCTTAGCCGACGATAGCGGCCAGTGGATCGGCCGATTCTCATACATCTGGCGATGAACATCGCCGAAGAACTTTTCGCGCAGCCAATCTCGCACCGACGAACGCGAGGCGATTTGCGAACCATACTCGGCCCAATTGTCATGAATGATTTTGGCAGCCGAGTGACCGAGCGAATCGCGATGATCAATCTCGGCCAGCGTCCCGTCGAGAAACATCACGCCAGCGGGAAAAGCCTGAGTCAGGGCAGCGGTTTCAGGGTCAAGAATCCCTTCGCCATCCGCACCAAAACGTCCCAGTGCAACACCGACTGCAAAGCTGATGTGATCGGTCGCAGGTTCAGGGTCGAGCTGTTCGACGTATTCAGGAAGCGGTTCGCCATCGGGTCGATCAACAGCCAGTTGTGCCCATTCTTGAGCGTGGCGCCACGGTGATGGGCCGGGGTGTTTGAATTCTACGGACGGTTCGCGACTAAATTCATGCGAGGTGAACTCGGTATCTATACATGTAAAAATATCGGCAGCGTTTTTGACCGCGAAAAACGGTAGGCGGTTTACATCGCCGATTTGGAAGTGAACAGACGGATTAAGGTCTTGTAGTGTCTCTCGTGAAAACTTTGAATTGAGGGCACACAAAACCTCAATGTCGTTAAACCCAAATAATGTTGGTGCTTCTGCATCAAACACAGATGCGTAGCGATGGCGTCGCGCACTGAAGGACGCACCGACTCGGGGGAAACATACCCCTAAGCGAAAAAAACTGTCGTCATTTCTCCATGCCGCTTGCGGGTATGTTTTGACCTCAAGCGAACGGTATTGCCATCGTATAAGATCGTGCTGAGGAGAGCACCATTCGGTTCCTGCAGCGCCTTTGAGAAACGGAACCCAATTTGTTTGCGGCTCTTGTATCGCGTCACGAGCTAAAGGGAACTCATCAACGTTCAGTTCCCATACTTTTCGCAGAAATCTCGTGTTATCGGCAGTAGACACACCCTGCCGAACGTCACCAATTGATCCAATAGCTTCGGTTCCCTGAAACTTCTTAAGAATCTTCTCATCCCACCAATATACGATCGGCCATTCCGCGACGGACTGTAGCCGCGTCGGAGTAAACTTGTAATATTCGGATCCGATCAGAAATCCGGCGTTTTTCATCTCAAAATCCGCCTTAGTGCGACCCGATGGCTTTGTGCCTGTAGGAGCGATTGCAATTGCGTCGGTTCCAGGACTCAATGCGTGAAATATTGAAATCAGAACCTTCACATCTTTCATCACCGAGAAAGCGCTCCAGTCCAGGTCGCCGAGCAAAGCCAGACGATAGTTGCCTAGGAGTTCTTTCCTCAGTTCGAGAAACTGTTGAATAAACATCCAGTTGCGCATTGTTAACATGGCAGAAATTCCACCACGTCGAACTAGACGTAGCCCTCGCAACAAGAACGCCGCAAAAAGATCGGCCTTACCATTTTCGTAGTTTTCAACTACATAGTTTTCTATCGCCAACTTCCCCGTTCCCTGATACGGCGGGTTGGCGACGACGAGATCGTAGGTTCCTTCCTTTAACATGCGCATGAAACGGACTCCGGCGGCGAGCTGTTCGCCTCGCGTCCGCAAGCCGAGATCTTCACCACTGGTGTGCGATCTTAAAAACGCTTCGAGTCCCCCCAAGATCGATTGACGCGTCGCCATCGCGTTGAAGTCGATCTTGCGTTGGACTTCGATCGAGTTGCCAAATAAGTCGCTCCGGTAATCGACCGGACGCATCGGCAGGTTCTGTTCATGCTTGGCGATCGCTTCATCGACCGCTTTGTCAATCTGCAACAGCGACCCCAAATGATCGGCACCTCGCAACGCATGAACAATCGTGTCGGTCAACTTGCCCGGCATCCCGGTCTCGCGTTCAACGACGCCGCGAAGTTCAACCATCGCCGGATCGTTGTCCGGCAAGCTGCCCAGCCGCAGGTTCGATGCGACCAGGTTCAATTGATTAGGCCGAGCCTCGCGGCAGACCGATTGCGACTTCAGCCACAACGCGGCGGCTGCGATTTGAACGGCACGAGGGTCAAGGTCGATGCCGTGGAGGTTGTGTTCGAGTATCCGCTCAACAACCCTCTTAATCTCAAACTCACCACCAATCGCCGAATCACCCCCGTTCTTAATCTTACTCCTACTCTTAATCATAATCCCCGGTCCTGACCCGGCCCCTGGCTCAGCCCCTGATCCGTTCTGACCAGAGCCCAATGACTCGGAGTCGTCGGCGATCACCGGGCCGAAGGGATTAAGATTATGAGTAAGATTAGGATTAAGACTTTTTGAGGCGAGATGCCTTGCCTCTTCACGATAAAGCGCAACGAGCAGATCAAACGCCACAATCAAAAAGTGCCCCGATCCAACGGCTGGATCAAGAATCTTCAAATCCCGAACGCTCTCTGGTGCGTTCTCCACCGCATCATCGGGAATCGGCTGGGGCACGTAGTACGCCCAGTGCCGTTCCAGCTCGGTGTGCAGCGGCATCAATTCGGTCAAAGCCACTTCGCCGGCATCGCGTTTGGCTCGCCACTCGACACGTCGCTTTTCCAACGCATCGAGCGTCCCCGATGACTCGGCTTCGGGCGTCCAGCCACGCTTCTTGCACATCGCCAACCACATCGGCCCCAGGCTATTTTGCAACAGCCAATCGACCATGTAGCGTTCGGTGAACATCTGCGTCTTGCTGGCGATCTCATGGGGCTCGATCTTTCCACCGTCATTGATCTTGGCGTCGAGGGCTTCGCGTTCGGGATCGTTCCAATACTGGTAAACCCAACCGAGCGTCATGTCGTCGGTCCAGCACGAATCGAGCTGGGGATCGGCGAGCGCTTCGATCACCGCTCGCAGCGTCGCCGACGGCACCGGCATCAGTTCTGCCATCCCCGCCGGTCCAAATAACCCCGGCATATCGACGGCAAGATCCTCGAAGATCAACTGCAGCAAAAAGCCAAGCCCTTCGGTCGCGTCGTCCTGGATAACCGCAGGTGCGAGCTGGCGAAACGTCTTGTAAGTGACACTGTTCCAGCCTTGGCCTGCGATCGTACCACTGTGCAAGCCGCCCGCTTCCATCAGCCGCAGGATCAGCATCCGATTGAGCAGCGTGTAGGCAGCTTGTTTTTCAAGCTCACGACGAAAGTCTTCGGCCGAACGTTTGTTCTTCTTGCCCGCTTCTGACCGAACCTGTTCATCGACCCACGCTTCGATCCGTGATCGCCTAGCAGCATTCGCATCGGTCAGCTTGGCATCCTTAATCCGACGAATGGCAAACTTGTACGTCGAGTCGCTCGATGATTGAAGGTCCGCCAACAAGTTCTTACGCAGCGACCGAATCGTTTTGGATAGGAGGCCTTTGGCCTCGGGTGTCATCGTCATGATGGGGCGTCGTTTTCCTCGGGCAAACGGCCCGGCCAGTTGTTGGTTTATTGTGGATGCCGAAAGCGACGATTAGCTTCGTCGCTTCAGAGCCTTCTCAATCATCTCGGGGCGTTGACGATCGCCGAACACACCGTAAATGTCAACGCGATCGTCGACAACGTCATAGTAGATCGAGTAGGGAAACCGCTTAGAGACCATCCGGTGCAATCCGAATCGTTTCGCGTGCACGCCGGCAAAGATCTTGAGCGACTCGATGTCGGAAAGCAGGCAATCTACGAAGTAGGCACCAAGGCCGTGATCACAGCTCTCGTAAAAGTCTGAGCCTGCGTCCAGGTCGCGTTCGGCCTCTTCTAGCAGCCGAATGTTCAACCGTGTCGCTCCCGCAGTCTCTTCTTTGCGTCGGCCCAATCGACAAACTTCGCGGTTCCGTCTTTCACAGCTTCGACACGCTTGGCCAATTCATCGCCGTGCCAATCCGGCGGCTGTGTGCCCTCCGCCGATGAAGCGAGACGCTCCCAAATTAGTTGCAACGCTGCGATTTGTTCGCTCCGCGTCATGCCGTCGATGATTGCTTCAATACCCATTTGGTGATTCCTCTGACCGAAAGTTTAGTCCCTAACCAGTCGCCAAGCAACGCGTTGGCCAACGCCGCAGACC
Source organism: Planctomycetaceae bacterium (assembly GCA_043775635.1). Classification (GTDB taxonomy): domain Bacteria; phylum Planctomycetota; class Planctomycetia; order Pirellulales; family Pirellulaceae; genus UBA6163. Next base: position 26,231 of record JAYVSE010000314.1, read on the forward strand.
GCCGCGAGTGCAAAGATATTGCCATCATACGATTCGAATCCTGACTCCGGCATCTAGTTGCTGCATGAGTTCGGTGCGAATCTCTTCCACCAACACGTCGACGTCGTTTTTATCGTTGATGACACGGTTTTTGAGGTTGATGGGGACGCGACGCACCAGTTTCTCACCTCCTTCACTGGCGATCTCATCCAGTTTTTCGTTTGCGCCGTCCTCGCACATTTGCAGCCGCATGAAGAAGGGATCAACCAATTCGCTCAGCACAGGCGCGATGGCGTCCTCGGTCGTGTTGTTCACTGCCGCCGCGACTATCCGCAGGACGCTGTGGGCTTGGTCGCTGGTCAACGTGCTGAAGGCGGGAGCTTGCTTCACCCGTCCACGAGCGGCCTCGGTGGCTGTTTCCTGATTGCCCAGCAGTTCTCGACGTTTGGCTCGATAGGCTTCGCGAATCGTTACGACCGCAGCCTCCAGTGCCACGATCTCTCGCCAAGGGCGTTCGCCCGATAAGTGTTGCTCAATCCGGGCACCGGCATCGATCACACCAGCATCAAAGGCACTGATGTCGCGAAGCTGTGTCCATTCATAATCGCGAATCGCACAAAGCTCGTTCACTTTCACAACGACTTCGTTTGACAGTTCTGATTCGAGCATCTTGAGCAAGCGAATGCCATCACGAAGCGAATCGAGGTTTCGCTTTACGGACTGAACCGTCGGCTTGGTCTCGCGAACCTTGACAACGCAGCGACCCAGGGCCTGATCGAGCTTGGTGAACTCGTCGGGGACGGGCAAATTCCTGGGCAGCTTTTGCATCAGTGTCAGCAATTGACGCAGACGGATAGCGAGTTTGGGGAATTCACTGGCGACGGCATCGGCGATCTTGCCGTCATCGCGGTCCAAGGCGAGACCGAGTTCCTGATCGAAGAATTTGCAGATCCTCGCTCGTCCTTGTGGCCCAATGTCATCGTCACCAGAAGGAAAGAAGTCGGCCCGCCGAAAGACACGGTCGCCTTCAAACAGATCTTTGACACCCACGTCACGAAGCGATGTGGCTTCAATGCCGCCATCAGGCAATTGCACCTTGACTTTTGTACCACGAATCAGGCCCGCGATGCATGCCTTGATCAGCTCGGGGCGATAACCGAAAGGCGGGCCACCAAAGTGGCTGAGAAGCGACGAGCCGCTGATGCCGCCGTCGAGCTCAATCTTCTCACGTATCCGCTGGGGCACCACGCCGGTGCAGGTCGGTTCGTAGCGACCATCATCGAGATCGAGGATGCCAATGCCCTCTTTCGTTGTCATGAACTTGGCGGATGGTCCCGAGAGGTCTTGGGCCAGCAATTGGGCGAGTTCGTTGAGCGTGATGGTGGTGCCGTCGAACATGCCGAACAGGGTCGGGAGAATCTTGGCTGCCGTACGGTTAGCCGCCGTGTTGAACGAATCTCCCTGCTCGCGTGCTTCGAATGTTTGCCCACGGAAGTAAAAATGCCCTGCCTTCCAGCAGTTAGCGACGGCTTCGCGAACCTTGGTTATCAAGTCGTTGACGCGGCTGTCTTCTGTCTGCCAGAGCAGGCGTTTCTGGGGTGCGAGCGAGTCGCGTTTTGAACGATACTTTTCGACCATGCCTTGAGACTTGGCGAGATCGCGGACGGCGTCCTTGAGCGCTTCGTTCTCACCACATACCCAGACCAGCCGGTCCTCAAAATTCGATTCGTCGCTTTTGCGAATCCAGTCATTTTGGCTGCGGTCTTCGCGGGGCATAAAGCGGAAGTCGATCAACACCGAAGCGTCATCGCGAGGGTCGAGCAGCTTGGCGTCCTGTTGCTCACGACCGTCGCTGAAGACACCGCCGATCGGAAATGGTCGGTCGGCGTACTTGGGTCGTTCGATAGCTTGAATCAAGTTCTTGAGGGCATCCTGGACGTACTCGCTGATCTTGTCCTGGGACACACCAACTTCGCGGCGTTCGCGTTCCCACTCTTCGCCAGCAGATGACTGGATCTTGAAACCCAGCTTCTCGGAGTATCCGAGCAAGTTCATCGACCGGAGCGTTTCAAGGGCCTCGCTGACCGCGGCCGTTTGATTGCCTTGGCCGATCTTGTTGTAAAGACATCGGGAAACGAGATCGGCGGTCGTGGGTTGGCTTTCCTGGATCAATTCAAGCATGGCGACCGCTTTGGCGGCACGAAGCGCCAGCGGTGACTTAAGCTCACCACACTTCGTCATGATGCGAGCCATACTGGCCTGGGTGTCGGAGTCGAGTGCCGTGTGCTGGATCTCATAGATGCGGTCCAGGCTGACCAGCGAACCAACCTCTTCGTCGGCGAGTTTCTGGTCACGAAACAACTCGCCCAGCAACTGCAGCAGTCCGCGAATCGCTTGGTCATCGCCTTGGGATCGCGTTGACCGCGTTCGTAGTGCGGTGGTGATTTGCAGCAGCAGATCGATTTGGCCGGGTAGCATCGGATAGATTTCGACGAACTCATCCGCCGTGATTTCACTGCATCCGTAAGCGTATAGTTTTAATTCCGGGCGATTATCTTCGAACAGCTTGCGAAGCATCGCCACATGGTCGCGGTTTTTGTGCAACAAGCGACGATGGACTACGTCACGGATGTTGGTGGCCGCAAGGTGAACGCGGAGGGCTGGCGGAAAGCGGTCTCGGGCCCAAATCAGCGTCGAGTTATCGGATTCTTCATCCAGCCCCTGCTGGCCGAGTGCCAATAACCAGACCTTGCCCTTGAGCGTAGCCCCCAATGCGGTCGCAAAGGCTCGCAGTCGGTCGGTGCGGTCACGGCTGGAATGGATGTACTGCGACACTTCGTCGATCACGAAGAACAAAGTTGCGTCCTTCTTGCGAAACTTCAGCATGTCGCGGATCGCGTCGACAGCATCTTCTGGCGAGCGTCCTGGGCCAGTAGTTCCGCCGCGGCTGGTAAACCAAGACGTCGGGTCCGGGAACTTGCGGCTGTCCATCTCGTGCATGACAAGTGAAAAGTCGTCGGCGACAAGCGAACGGTTTTTCACTTCCCCCCATGGTTTGCCAATAGCGTTTCGAGCAACGTCAAGGAACTTGTCGTAGACGCCGTCACGCTCAAAATTCAATTCATAGTCGGCGACCAATGAGTCGGTGGCACAGTACCCTAGGCGTTCTTGCAGTTGGCGGACTGCGGCGGCGTGAATATTTTCGTTGTCCCGGGCAACGCTGCCGATGTCGAAGACGACAGCAATCGGATCGATCTTTTGTCGAAGTGCTGTCCAAGCCTCGGTCATTTCCTTGGCTCGATCCGAGACGTTGCGTGACAACCAGGCTTCCGCGAGCGATTTGCCGCCCGGTAATGCGACGCCGTCGAGGGCTAGACCAAGAAGTTTTGCGAAGCTCGATTTACCCGATCCGTAGAAGCCTGAGATCCAAACATTGGGCAGCTCCGGTCCGCCCGGTTTCTTGAGCTCGGTCGCGATGCCGCGAAGCAGTCGGACGTATTGCTCATGGATACCGTTGGGGACGCGGGCGTGATTGGGATGCCCTTCGTTCCAACCCCCGGTGATGATGTATTCCTTGACTTCATCTGCGATGCGTGCAGGCGATTGCTCGTGGAAGTAAACAACCGGCGGGATGTTGCGAGTGACGGCTTCGACAAACAGTTCGTGAATCTTCATGGTGTCGGTATTGCCGTCGCGCCGCTGGCAAACTGCGGAGCGGCCTGCGGTGAAAGTGCTTAATTAGGAGTAAATACGGGGACGGTAATCGCTGTCGGCGTTCAGGATTCCCATGAATGACAACCCCGTGTGCCCACTTCGTTCACCTGGATACAGCAACACGACGGGCACCTGCCTTGTGTTGCCATCAAGGTGTTTGAGCAGTGCCGACGAACGATAGAAAGGGTACAGGGCACCGGCGCGGCCGATCAGGGCCAGCGTGCGGTCGATTTTGTCGGGGTGCTTGTCAGCGAACTCGGAAATGATCCGACTGCAATCGGCAGCGATCCCGTTGGGTCCTTCAATCAACGGGCCAATTCGGTCTTTGAGGAATTGCAGGCCACGTTCTGCACCGTTCTTTCGCAGTGCCTTTTCCATGCGGATGACCTTATCGGCGAACTCTTCGCCTTCGGCTCGAATCCGGTCGAGCAGCAGCTTCTGGAGGTTGATGGACAGAACGAACCAGCCCGAACCGCGAAGGTCTTCGCTGAGAACACCGATCTCCTTGCGAAGCTGAAACTCTTCGGCAGGTGGGTAGCAAAAGATTGCGAAACGATAGTTCCGCATCGTGCTGATGCGGGGACCGTCGTCTTGAATGAGATCGTTACGTAACGCCGCGATTGCTTCGGAGATCGACGATTGGTTGAACAAAGGCATGCTCATCGTGCACCTCGCTCGGAGCCGGTGGTACTGAGCAGGCCGGCAGCGTCCGCCCAGCCTTCCAAGTCGGCGAACTGCCACTGGAACTCGGTCAATTCACCCTGCCGGCGAAAACCGACGGCGGGGATCTGTCTCAGTCTGCGTGTCAGCATGTCAGCATCGAGCCCAACTGAAGCGGCGTACGGATTCACAAGCGGACTGCCGGCAAACTTTATTTCACGCAGCAGGTACATCAAGTACGTGACCGCCGTATCGCTGATCCGAGGGAACCGAATCGTTCTCGGATCGCGGTTGGACGCCAAGATTTCGGCTGTCATTGCCGATGTCATCATCTTGCTGGCGATCTTGCTCTTGGTCGGGTATTGCCAACGCTCTGGAACTTGGGCTTCGATCCATGCGATCGTCATGTCGCTGTCGACGATAGGCCGCGAGCCACTTGCCCGCGAGACAAGGAATTCGCCTGTGAATTTTCGATAGATGGGGTCGGCTAACTGGGTATGCCAGTGACAAATCAACGCACGATCGGCGGGATTCATCTCAGGCCAATGCCCCAGCACCGGAAGCGTGAACGGGTACGCGTCGTACCGATGCCGTAGATCCGCGATCAAACGATCGACTCGCAGAAATGTCTTGGAACCGAAGATCGCTCTTTCGAAGGCGTGTTCCTTGGACACGGGGGCATTGATCAAACCGTATTCGGCCCAGTAGGCACGTGATGGTTCCACCTCCAGCGTGCACTTCATCATTCGCGTATGAGGTCGCGTGACTTCGGCGAAAGATTTGACTGCGGGCTCGGCACTCATGGCTCTCTCCGAAAATGAGGCATGCGATAAGCCTCATCGATCGGGGCGAGTGCGGCAATCAGACGCGAAGTCGCTTCGGTGAGCGATTCAGGCAACTTGCCCTTTAGCCGCCGGCCAGCGGGCTGAAGCGTATAGTCGGCCTTACCGTGCTTTGAAACCCATTTCTCGAACGCTTCGCGGCCCCACCCCGCATCGAGAACGGCCTTTAGTTCAGGTAGACACTCCTGCGGTGATTTGCCGGATCGCTTGAAGTCTTGGAGCCGTTCGTCAGTCCGCTCCTCGACCTCAAACCCAAGACTGAACAGGGACAGAAGGCGATCCGGATCATTGTCGGAAGCCTGAAGCTTTGCATCCTGCCGCCGAGCCGCTTCCCGAACGGCCTGAAACAACGCCCATTGCCACGTATGCGTCAGCAGACGCTGAAAAAGGTCCTGGCCACCGAATTCGCTGACCAAATCCGACCGCCACCAGCCCAGCCGTCGTTCGTCATCACCACCCGATTCACCCGCCCAAGCGATGATCAGCTGTGCCGAAAGCAAGCCATCGATCTCCGCCGCTGTCCGCGATGACTTCAGTAACGTGCCAACAGTCGCACCGGGCGTATTCATCGAAATCCAAAGCCTCAAGCAAGTTTGTCGTCATGACACCATGATTGCTAAGGATACTTTTCCTGTTGCCCTGCTGCAATCAGTGGGGAGCACACTCGAGCAATCAGGTGGAGACCGATATTTCCAATTCGCATTAAGCCTGGCTGCAGGTTCAAGACAATGGGATCACACACCGCATACGCTGCCAGCAATCCCGAGGGAAGATGTCCGAAATACGAGCCCTATCCATCCGCCAGCCTTGGGCTTGGGCGGTTTGTGCAGGAGTGAAGCGAACGGAGAATCGAACCTGGACGACGGAGCATCGCGGCACGAACGCGATTCATGCATCGTCTTCAATGCAGAACATAAATGCGTTCAGGCGGGAATCCGGGTGTAAGTACTTCAGCAACGATTGGTTCACGAGCAGCGCGATCATTGGCTTTGCCGACATTGCTGACATTGCCTCATACGGCCCACAGCACGAGAGTGATCCGTTCGCTGAAGGCCCGTACTGCTGGTCGATGACAAATGGCAGGTTCCTGAAGGAGCCAATTCCGTTGCCTGGCAAGCTCAATCTATTTAAGTTGACGCCCGAAGTGCAACAACGCCTTCGAGAGGCTGAAACGTTCAGCATTGATCTGGATGCGCATGATGTGCGTGCCGTCGTCAATGCCTTGCAGCGTGAACCAGATCCAGTGGCCAGTTATCACGAGCTATACGAACATTTCTTGAACACTGGGCAGCACGCAGATGCGATTCACACGCTTGGCGAGCGACTCGTGGATCTAGCCCCTGATGAAGGGCTTGGCTACCTAATCCGCGGCGGGCTACGATTCGCGAATTCGACGCTGCCGATGAATTGCGATGATCTGCGACATGCTTGCCTGCTATCGCCTGACGATCCAGTTGTTTGGAGCCTGCTCTCGATCGCGTGTCTGGAGCAGCTAGAGTTTGATGAAGCTCTCGCAGCTGCGAAACGATTTGTTTCGCTATGCCCGGACCAAGACCGTGCCTTCGAAGCACGCGCCAGAGCCCATTACCATGCCAAAGACTTCGAAGCCTGCATCGGGGATTGCGATGAAGCCATTCGGCTGGAACCGACAAACGCGATGTGCTGGGCAATGCGAGGCGAAGCCAAGGTAGCCATCGGTGACAAAGTAGGGGCGAAACGCGACCTCGATCACGTGGTCAATATTGCAAGTGGTGATGATTTCTTCACATCACTTCGAGATGCTGCATTGGCTTAACGCCCGGGGTCATGCAAAAGGATTGAAGAGGTTTGACTTTGGCCGTTACCGAAGACAATTACGAACTATTAAGTCCCGCCGCATAAGGCAAAGGCGTCTACCTCGACGATGGTTCCTGCTGAAGGCTGGGTCGATCGCGAGATGCGGATCGCTCCCTCAGGCAAAAGCGTCGACTCGCGGTTCGGCGTCAATTTCGACACGGTGGTTGAGCGCAGGGTCGAGAGGCTGAATGAATCGATTGATGGTACGACGTGTTTACTTGCCTGAGCCTCCTAGGCTGAGCTAACGCCCTGCTGTCGACTATTTTCGCCCGAATGGTGATACGGCAAAATACTGAACAACCTCCAATACGGTGATTGGATGCACGCTATTGCAATGAACGCAATAAGTTCATTATGCTGGAAAGCATGAAACAACGGGGTTTTTCAGCAAAAACGCTGGTGAAAATGCTGCTCTTCGAAACCGAGGATTGGGGGTTCGAACCCCTCCGTGTGTACTTGTAAGTCCTTAATTAACAAGGACTTGCGACGATTAACTTTTCGGGTAAATCTCCGGGTAATTCGGGGCGATTACCCGATTCGTCTTTGACTTGTTTCCAAAAATTCATCTTTGGAAATTTGCGGCTTTCTTCGCCAATCAATGTCCGGCTTAAGCCATGAAATATTTGCGCAGGCAGGCATGGCGTCCAGTTCTTGACTAGCAGGGCGGAAGGTCCGGTGGTCAGCGGCTTGATGAAGAAGCAAGCTCAGGAACAACGTAGCCATCCTGTGCAGAAGAGGCCATCTAAACCACCTGTGGCTTTGGTCCGATCAATAATCAACTGGACGCAGCAAGCAGGTCGAGGAACGGTCGGCTGCAGAGCCTCGAACATTCGTCAATTGCAATCGTCATGATCAGTCATCGCCTCCAAGTGATTCGTGCGGCTCGAATTCGTCCTTGGTAACAGTCAATCGGGTTCAGTTCTCCCACATTGCCAACAACGAACCTCGATTGCCTGTCGGAACTTCCACCCGGTCCGATAGCGATCGACAGTCTTCGCGTCAACATCCCAAAAGGGAAAGGCCAAACGCGTTCACTGGGCATAGCCTTGGGGTTCCGACCGAGAAAATCCTGCCACGATGCATTAAGTGTGCTTGGCAATGAGACCTGAAAGAATGGTTGCGTCACAACTGGACGCAACCTATAGACGAAGTCTGGAAGACGCTCAACAGCAAGCTGCGCGGTCATTATCAGTACTATGGAATCAATGACAATTGGCCAAGTCTGATAAAGTACCAAGAAGCGGCGAAGCGTTTTGCCTATCGCTGGATCTGTCGTCGCAGCCAGAAAGGTCGCATAAGTCTCCGAGCTTACGGAGCCTATTTGAAACGCAATCCACTAGCTGGCCCAACCCGCTTAACGGATATGATCGCCAAGGGACGTGAGTTGGCCGCCGCGATGCATCGGTAGACAAGTGATACCTGGGAGCCGGATGCGTTAACTGCGCACGTCCGGTTCTGAGAGGGTTTCGGAGTGCAACGTGACAAGGATCAAATATTGTGGCAGCACAAAGGATAAATCCGTGGACAACAGAGAAAACAAACCGTATCCTAAATCCCGAAGACTCAGTTACTACTCGCCCGTAGTACTCGATCCAGGCGTTTTCAAGTGGCACATCAACCGCGTGTACTCAGTGATGTGGGATGGTAAGAACAAGGTGATGCATTTGGTGCCACCCACAGATTGCGTCACCGGGCATAAACGTTTCGCGGGTCACGAACGCTTCGCAGGTGACCGCGGTAGTGTGTAGCACTCGCCGTGTGGACGCGGCAGCTAGACTCAGACCGCTTAAGTCTAAGCCAAGTCAACCAAACACAGGACACAACGTGATCAGCAGCAAATCATTATTAGCCACAATCTCTCTGCTACTGGCAGTCATCGGCAACAATCATGCATCGGCAGCGGACCAAACCAGTACGGACCCGCAAGACCAACTGCCCAAGTCCGATGGAAAGCCGGCAGACATGACGAAGCCGGTCCAGGTCTTCATCTTGACGGGACAGTCCAACATGGTCGGTCTCGGTAAGGTCGCCGGCGGCGACGGCTCCCTAGAGAATGCGGTGAAGAACAAGAGTAAATACTCCTACCTCGTGAATGATACGGGTAATTGGTCGGAGCGAATGGATGTTCGTTTTGTGCGTTTCATGTCTGGCAAGGGACCGCTTAACAATGAGTGGATGGCCGTTAAAGGCGTAAAAATGGGGCCGGAATACGGGATCGGTCATTATGCCGGCTACAAGGATCGACCGGATTCATGGGCGGTAGACAAAGCCAAAGGTACGGCGACAGAGCCAACACAGTGGCTGGACAAAAACGGCAAACCAATCGATTGGTATGCCGGCAAGCAATACGACGACGATACGGCGGATGCGAAGAAGGTGCTGGCGGACATTGGCACCTACTACCCAAGCGTGACGAAGTGCGAGGTGGCGGGCTTCTTTTTCTGGCAGGGCGAAAAGGACGGCGGCAACGCTGCGCATGCGAGCAAGTACGAGGAGAACCTAGTCCGATTCATTAAGCAGTTGCGAACGGACTTTGCTGCACCGAATGCAAAGTTCGTCCTGGCCACTCTGGGTGAAGCCATAAAGGGTAGTGACGGTAATGGCGGAAAAATTCTCGAAGCTCAACTCGCGGTTGACGGCACCAACGGCAAGTATCCCGAGTTTAAAGGCAATGTGGCGACCGTGTATTCAAACCCATTGTCTCTTGGCGGAAGCGGAAACAGCCACTACAACGGGAACGCGGAAACCTATATGAATGTCGGAGAAGCCATGGGCAACGCAATGGCGGAGATGCTAAACGAGGCTCCTTAATTGCTACGCATCAGACAATTGCGTAAGGTCTATCGAAACAGTTCTTGAACCTGATCCGCAAATCGAACGGGTTGTTCTTCTACTGGCTTGCCCTGCATGGCTGCGATCCAAACATCGGGATCGTCGCCGTAGTTCTTGCCGGTCGTAGTCCTAAGCGACGACATTGCGATACCACGTGTCGCTGGATCGCGGTCCTCTAGGGCAAGTTTCAAGGCGTCGACGGCAACGGGACCTTTGTGTTTTCCCAAAGCGGCAAACGCAGCTTGACGAACGTCTTGGTCCGTGACGCTGCCTGCCGTCTCAGCCAGCATTCTTGTTGCTTCGGGATCGGTGCGATTGCCGAGCGTTTGGCAGCAAGCCAGACGAACCTTGACACTCTCATCCTTGAGTCCTTCGCGGACGATGTTGTCGGCGGTAGGATCGTTCAGTTGACCGGCTGCCATGACAGCAATCCGGCGCATTTCCGGGCTCTCGTCGTTTTCCATGATCTGGGCTAATTGCCCCAGCCAATATGCCTGCCGAGGTTTCGGCAATTTGGGCATTGAATCGACAAGTTTCGTAATCTCATGGCGACGAACATGGTCGGTAAGCCCATATTTCTCGTCTTCCTTCCATTGCTTCAACGAATAGTAAGGATTGGCGACTTTTAGAGCGTAAAGCGGGCCGTCTTGGCATCCGGCAGCAGGCAACAGCCCACAGAAGGAAACCGTAAACAGTCCCCACTGTCGCAGGCGTCTGGACGTAGTTTTCGTGAATTCCATCAACCGATCAATCGGTAGGAGGATGAACGTGATCGCGTATACCAAGGTGAATTACCAAACGTCGGTGAATCGTCGAAAGAGCAATTTGCGAGTAACTTTTCATGGCCCAGTGAATCCGTGGGTAGCGAGTCAGAGATTCCGGTCTGGACCGTGAGAGTATTTTTTCGGTACGGTCCGCGCGGTGAGCCGAAGACACCGGCCTTTGGCTTTCGTTTCTTAAGTTAATCCGTGCAGTTCATGCAATTACTCCTTAAATACCGTGACCTTGTTCTGCCTGTGGGCATCATTGCCTGCTTGGTTGTGATTCTTGTTCCGCTGCCCACGGCGTTGATGGACTTGCTGTTGGCCACGAACATCACGGTTGGCGTGATCGTGCTGCTGACAACGATCTACGTCAAAACGCCGCTCGAATTCAGTATTTTCCCCTCGATGCTGTTAGCCACAACACTGGCGAGGTTGGTGCTCAACGTGGCTACGACTCGTTTAATTTTGACAGGTGCTGAATCGGACAAAATGGGTGCCGCCGGTGGTGTGATCAAGAGCTTTGGCGAGTTTGTCTCGGGCGATAGCATCGAAGTTGGAATCATTATCTTCGGAATCATTGTCTTGATTCAGTTCATCGTGATTACGAAAGGTTCAACACGTATTAGTGAAGTCGCGGCGAGATTCGCATTGGACGGTATGCCAGGTCGACAGATGGCCATTGATGCTGACCTTAATGCCGGATTGATCGACGAAAAAGAAGCTCAAAGCCGCCGCAAGGAAGTCGCGTCGCAAGCAGATTTTTATGGAGCGATGGACGGTGCTAGTAAATTTGTTCGCGGTGATGCGATTGCTGGCCTTGCGATCATGGTCATCAACATTGTCGGTGGTTTATATATCGGAGTGATCCGATTGGGGATGCCCGTTGGCGAAGCGGCCGAGCTGTTTACAAAACTAACGATTGGTGATGGCCTAGTCAGCCAAGTGCCCGCGCTTTTGATTTCGCTGGCTGCTGGTTTGTTGGTCACGCGTAGTGCTCAGTCCAGCGACATGCCGGCTGAGTTCATGCAGCAACTTTTTGGGAACCCGCGCGCGTTGATGGTCGCGGGCGGCTTCATGACGATCTTGATCGTTACGAGTCTTCCAGCCATCCCGATGGCGACGCTTGGAGCTGGATGCGTGGGGCTTGCCATTGTCATGAATCGCCAAGCATCACGCGACACTCAAGCCGCCAGTCGCAAGGTTGAAGCAGACCGCGCCGCTGCTGCGGTTCCCGTTGAAAAGAAAGTCGAAGACTACTTGGCGATCGATCCGATGGAAATGACCATTGGGCTGGGCTTGCTTTCGCTTGCTGATCCATCTCGTGGCGGTGATTTGATGGAGAGAATTGCGGGAGTGCGGAACGCAATTGCGTCGGACATAGGAATCTTGCTCCCGAAAGTCCGCGTTCGCGATGAGATGAACCTGGGCGATTTTGAATACGAAATTCGGATCGCAGGCAATCCGATCGGACGCGCGATGGTCTATCCCAACAAATTCTTGGCGATTGACTCAGGTGCAACCACTGGCGTGATCGATGGAGAACCGACTCGCGATCCAACCTTCGGTCAACCAGCGGTTTGGATCGATGCGCAGCGACGTGAACAAGCAGCGATTTATGGCTACACAACCGTCCAAGCTGGAGCCGTGCTGGCAACGCATTTACAAGAAGTTGTCCGTCGCCATTCCGACGAGCTACTGACACGAGATGCGACGAAGCACCTGATCGATGAATTGAAGAAAGTTTCACCGACCGTTGTTGATGAACTGATTCCGGGCGTGCTCCGATTGGCTGAAGTACAGCAGGTGTTGCAAATGTTGCTTCGCGAGGATGTACCGATCCGTCAATTGAGCATCATTCTTGAAACGCTTGGTGACTATGCAACGCGAACGAAAGATCCGGTTTGGTTGGTCGAGTACGTGCGCCATCGCTTGGCAAGAACGATCAGTACACGGTATCGCGATTCCTACAAACGGCTGCATGTCGTAGCGATCGATCCGGCGATGGAAGATCGTATCGCCGCAGGCATCGAACACAGCGACCGAGGATTATTTGTAAGAATGAGCCCTCAAGCGGTCGAACTCACTTGCGAGAAAATCGATCAAGGCATTAAGAAGTTGGTAACGGCAGGGCACATGCCAATTGTGATCGTCAGCCCACGGATCCGTCCAGGCTTGCGGCAGATTACGGCATCGTCGATGCCTCGGTTGCGAGTATTGTCCTACAACGAAATCACACAAGATACGCAGATTGAATCGCTTGGAATCGTCAGTGACAAGTGATTGATTAAGCAATGAGCGGGAAATAAGTGTCCGGTACCTTTTGCGAGGAACTCGCCCTTCGGGTGCTTTGCACAAAAGGTACCGGACACTTATTTCCCGCTCGA
>JAYVSE010000315.1:0-2788 GCA_043775635.1 Planctomycetaceae bacterium
CTCCCCGTTGTCGCGAGAGGGTTAATTCCCTCTATTTACCGGCGTGCATCTTTCTTGCACCGGGCGACCCCGTAGGAATCGCTCCCTCTAGGGAGAGCCATGGCGTTCTCGCTACACGATTGGCGACAAAGCTACTCAGCGATAGGTTGTGACTTCGATAATTACGGCATTGTCGCTTCGTCCTGAATTTTACGATAGATTTCGGTGGCCTGGTCGTAGGCTGCTTTCGCGGCTGTTCGTTCTTCAGCGCGAATGTTATTTTGCTTCGAATTCCAGCAGACGCCAACCGCTTCGGCACACCACTGAGCACTTCGCATGCTTGCGCGGATTGGCTTGTCGGCCACTTGAATGAAGACAGGGTTCGTGTGGACCGAAGGTAGAATCCGAACGGCGACCCACGACGATTGTGAAATTTCAACTGGAAACGTCATCGCTTCAATATGTCCGTCGGCCACTAACTCGCGGGTTGCCACCACTTTACCGTTGACGATGATCTCGACCGGCACCTTGCGAGTGTCTTTGATTCGGCAGCGTTCCAAGTGCCAGTAGGGTTTGTCATCCAAGCGGCGATTGCGAAGCGACTCGGTCAGTTCCGTTGGCGTTTCTTCGAGGAGTGCTGTCGCATCGAACATTACATCGACGGTTTGAGGCGCAGCGAGCTTCAATGTTGCTCCCGACTTCTCGCCGACGCCCACATCGTTGACCTTGAAATCAAGAATGTGACTTAAACCGTCACCACAATAGCTGCGGCCGTCTCTTAAGCCTTCCACCCAATTGTCGTAGTTCAGTTCCTGACCGTCTTGGAGCTTCACATAAATGCGTCCCAGACCAACGCGATCGCCGTATATGCAAGGAAAATCGGTCTCGCCACTGATTCTTGTTGTCATGCCACAGTTGAGCGTGTGATACCAAACGTTCAATTCCCAAATGGCTGGCGTGTCCACAGCCGAAATGAAGTCACAGACGCCATGAGCGGTGGTGACAATATACTCATTGGCACCAATTCCATCGAACCGCGGCATCGCATAGTCAGGTAAATCGGTTGCTGCTTTACCTTGCCAGTCTCGGGGAGCACCGCCCCATGCTTGGCCATGAAACTTGCGACTTCCGTCAGGCATCGTATCAGGGAGCGCGAGGCCCCAGCCGCTATGACTGTACCCGACAACGCCGCCTTGCTCTTTGCCCCACTTTAAGACCGGCATCGTCCAACTCGGCCATTGCTCCAGCCGCGTTGTTCCAGGGTAGTCATCCTCGGTCAATTTCAACAGACAAAGATGCCCTGCATGGGATGATGGAAAGCCGCTGACTTCGACGTCATATCGCATCAGATAATCACGGGTCGAGAGTGCTGATACCTGTCCGTTGAAATACTGCTTTTGTGTGTACCAGCACGGGCCCCAACTGAGAACACATCCGACGTTCAAGTCTTCTCCGAGAATGTGACGCATCATCGCTTCGGGGCCAACACCTTCCGTGGGACTGTCGTAGTGTCCGCAACCAGCGGCGTGAATGTGATGGTCACCCGAGAACCAACCGCGTTTTGCGACATGGATCCACCGTTTCAAATCCACTGAAACGGAATGCTCTTTAGTTTCGGGGATCGTGACGTTCATCCGTTGGGGCAGGTATTCGGGGCCGCGATTGACGACAAAAGAATAGTCGCCCGGTGGAAGCATCAGCGACTCGCCATCGGTCCGATAAACCTGGTCATGGAAGAAGAAATCCGGCGCGAGCCGACGCGATGGCAATGGATAAACTCGGCCTAGTGAATCACGAATGACAAAATTCGCTGTCGTCGGTGCACCATCGACATCGTGAATTTGCAATCCGACCTTGGTGGCTGGTTTGCAATCAAACAGAATCGGTACAGCGCTCCGGAACCCAAGATCCTGTGTTCCTGCGCCGATATGGAACGACAAGGATGCTTCACGCTTTCCCGCGTCACGACTGTAGAGCAACAAGATTCGATACTCAACGAGCAGACCTGAGAGCTTTTCTTTGAGTGGTTCACGTTGCACCAAGTTCATGTCGAGAAATCGATTAGGAACGTCCTCTGGATTGACGAGTTTTTCTTTCGTGCGAGGTTCTTCGCGTGATCCTTTACCCTGTTGATAAACGGGTAACGCGTGCGGACTTTCAACATGCAAAACGGGGTTGATCCCGGCTTCGTTGTGGACCTTGACCAGAAATGCTCGCCAGCCCTGTTCCAGCAACTCTTTCCTCACGGCACCTTCGGAAACCTTAACGCGACTTTCGGCGTTGATATTGATTTTCACCAGACACAGCGGATCGAGAATTGACTGCAGTTCGCGGACTGCGTCACGGTCGTCCGGCAATGCATCCGCAGCGACGAGCCGCTGTTGAAGCTCCTCTGGCAATGGTGCGCCCGCGAAGTCCATTGCTTCCACAAGTCGCCGCGTCGCGGCAACGAACGGCTGGCGTTCAACGCTCGTAATGAATGCGCCGTCCTGGGCGACGAGCGAACAGGGGCTCATGTCGCTCATGATCACGACGAGCATGACCGTCACAATTCGGCGAACGATAGGCGATGCAATGGGGGCGACAGTCATCTGCCCCATGAACGATACCTGGCACGCTTTCATCAAGTCACTCCGCCACAGGAAAACGATTGACAACTGGGTCCTGCACGATCATACCAGAGTGATTCTTTCGCCACCGTAAGCCGCTTGGCGTAAGCCTGCGGGCCATGGACCAAACTCGATCATACCAGAGTTCTACGCCGTGAACGATAATTTAGCGGAATGGCGCGAGCCATCCGGTGCCTCAA
>JAYVSE010000316.1:0-13842 GCA_043775635.1 Planctomycetaceae bacterium
TAAATAACCTTGCTTGGCGATTTGTCGTTAAACCGCGTGGGCAACGCCCCGCGCGAGGCTCGCGGCCCGTTGGGCACGCGGTTTAACGATTCTTTCAAGCGATATCAATTCGTTCTCGGACCACTAGTCTGGGGCGGCGATTCGTCGCGATGGAGCATCACGAGAACGTGCTAATCACGAAAACGAAGCTGGTTGTAATGTATGGCTATAACAATTCGCCGCGTTGCGGCTGACTTTCGTTTTTCGGAGGCCGATTACCCGGACGCAACCATTGAACTTACCGAATCTGCCGAATGGTACGCCGAGCGAAGCCACTGTCCCTGTTTTCCGGCCCGACCCATTTGATTTCTCACTGGGAACATTTGGATGATACTGAGCGTGCTGATCTGATTGCCGCAGCGCGGGGCATTGCGCATGTGTGGCGTTGATGGGATACAATCGAAAAGAAATATCGAGGTTTTGAAAAACATAGGTGAAGCGATTAACGAAAAAAACATGCGGGAGTTTTTGGACAAACAGCCATTCCTGCCGCTGAAGATTACGCTTTCAAGTGGTCAAGTCGTCACGGTGGAACATTCCGAGAACGTGCTGATCACGAAAACGAAGCTGGTTGTGGTGTATCCAAAAGAAGACATCGTAAGCGTTTCGCCACTCCTTCACGTCGCCAACGTTGAATACTCTGAAATGATCGAAGCGAACTGATCCGACAGACAAGCGACGGTCGAGTCGCAAGCGCTGTAGCACCCCGCGCTGTAGCACCCCGCGCTGTGCAAACGTTGTGTCGGAAATTTTTTCATCCGCCGGCGGAGTTACGAGAACAATGCAGGCAATTCGAATGGAAACTTGGACTGAAAACGGAAAAACAAGTCTGGCCCCGGCGCAGCCCCCGGGCCCCGGCGCAGCCCCCGCTGCCGTGTCGCCTAGGCAATCAAGCTCCCTTAGGTTTTGGGCTTGCCAAAAAACATTGACCTAAGCGATGCGAAAAAACGCTGAACGTAGAACAAAGCATTCCTTCCCACCCTGGTCTTATCGCTCTGTTTTAACGACTGAGCCGGGGCCTTTTCATCTTTCGCCGCAAGCTTTTGGTGTTTTTTGTAAAAGTCATCCGCATCTTTAGAGAGCGAAGCAATACTACGTTCCTGTTGGCCTCTCAACTAATTCTATTCTTGCTGTTGTTCTCTATTTTCAAGCGTATTGCGGTCACGTGCCCGTTGGCGCCTCAAAGAATTCTGTTCTAATTGTCGCTCTCTATTTTCCAGCGCCTTGTGGTCACGTTCTCGCTGTAAATTCAGACGACGATCGAAATCATTCTGCTCGGCAGTTATCTTCTCGTAATTCTCGTAAGCTACCCAATTCAACTTGTTCCTTCAGTGCATACAGTACTCGAACTTTTTACTTGACGCATTATCGGGTAAGGCTCCGCCGCAGTGCGGACACTGGCCACTCTCAACCTCCTTTGCCGGTGTTTCAATTGGTGTTTTTGCGACAGTCGAACCAACCCGCTTAATTTGCTCTCGCTGAAGCTCGATTTGCTCTCGCTGAAGCGTCAGGGCTCTTTCTCGCTGCTGCAGCGCATGCAATGCGAGCAAATCAGAAGCTTCAATGCCTTCGCCGTCGAAAAGTGAATCATTCATTTAGACACCTATTAGGAATTAGGAATTAGGAATTAGGAATTATGTGGTCAAAAAAGGACCAAGCGTCAAAAACGCGTCAGGGGCAGATTTGGGACAACAAGACGTTTGATAGTTACCTCCCGCAATCATCAACAAACGCTATGGCCTAACCCTAGGAGTCACCGACGACATCTTTGCCCAGGTCAATACAACGAATCCCGTCACCAACAATACAACCAGGAAAACGATGGAGCACACATTCTTGTACTTCTCATCAGTAAAAATCACGGCACAGAGATCGGGCATCGAGAATGATGTGCCGATAAAAAATGCCCCGACCGCAGTCCACGTGTCCGAGCGTTGAAACCACCTGGGTGACTGAAGCCCAATTCGGGCCAATGCAGTAAAGGAATCATCGACATGCTTTTTCGAAACCGTATCAACACGCTCATGCTCTGCGAAGGTCTCGGCGACCGTCTTGAGCCTATCTTTAAACTCTTCCGCTACTTGGTTCGCGTAAGTACTCGTCTCACGGGGCCACTTCGGCATCTACTTCTCCGCGGCCGTAAGCTCGCACTTCTCTTGAACGCACGCGTGCATTTGCTCAATGTCCGCCAAGGCATCCTTTGGAATGCTTGCGTTCTCCTTAATCGCCTTGAAAACAAGATCAGCGGCACTTCTCACGTCTTCGTATCGTATCTCTACGACCCCCGCTTCGGTGAGCTGACCAGCTTCCCTCGCAATTGATTCTGCGATTTCATAGACGACTTTGTCGAGACCCGACACAAAACAATCCAGCAAATCGTAGGCTCTGCCAGTCATTTCGCTTTTAGTCGTGTTTTTGCCAATTTCATTGATTTTTGTCATGTGTTCACCATTGGGTCTAGTCACCTGATATTACGCATCCTACTCCACAGAAACAACGCTGAGAATCGTAAAATCGGGACAATGCATGTTGACCTCCGCAAACCCACCCGGCAAGTGCGTTTTGCTTTGTGTTTTTTTAATAATTGAGCAGCCCCCTCCGCTTCGTCTGTTTGGGATTATAATGGCCGTGATGGACCAAACGCCGTGAACGATAATTTAGCGGTATGGCGCGAGCCATCCGGTGACTCAGACCTCAGCAAGGCCGGACGGCTCACGCCGTACCGCTAAAACCGTTTAATTTGCTAAGGGGAAATCCTTCGCGACGGGGATGAACCCCGTCGTCGCATCCAGACGGAACCATATCGATTCAAAATTTCGCGAATGATACCGATCATCGCGCCAAGAATAATTTCTTAGTTAGCACTCGTGGAGCGTTGATGATGACGCTGGCTAAGTCATCTTCGGTCACGACATCGTTCGCCGGCGTCGAGTCGGAATCAAATTGGTCGGCGCTAATGACCTGAGCACTTGTCTGCTTAATGCCAGGTGCATCGACCGAGAACGATAACGTCAACGACTCTGTTTGCCCGGCTGCCAGCATGCCTACCGTCCAGATCCGTGTAGCGGGATCGTAGGTGCCTAATGTTGGCGTATTATCGATCAAGGTTACGCCATTGGGGATCACAACCGACAACGCAACTCCGGTTGCCGTGGGTGGGCCAAAGTTATTAACGCTGAACGTGCCGTTAACGATATCGCCGACCTTGGGTTTGAGATTATCGATGCTGGCGCGAACCGAGAGGTCAATTTGCGCTGGCACGATCGTGACGGAAGCAATGTCATCTTCGCCGACCAAGCCGTTGCCTGGTGTGCTGTCAGGGTCACCTTGAGCAGCGCGAGTGATCTCGGCGGTATTGGTCTTAGGGCCTTTTGACTTCGCCGTGCCGACAAGCACAAGCGTTGCCGATTGGCCGTTGGCAAGCGTTGGAATGGTCCAAGTACCAGCGGTCGAGACATACATGCCGACGGTTGTTGATGAATCAATGAAGTTGAACGTGGATGGCAAGCGATCAGTGACAACAATGTTCGCCGCTGCATCGGGACCACTGTTCGTGATCACAACGGTAAACTTGACTTGGTCATTTCGATTGGGGGTCAAGTTATCAACGGTCTTTGTTAGCGACAAATCTGCCACTGGTGTTGAAAACGTGACTGACTTGATGTCGTCTTCACTTGCCGTGGCATTGCCAGGGATACTGTCCAAGTCAGGTTGATCGGCGGCAATGACTTCAGCGGTGTTGCTTACGGTCCCTGGTGCTGTCACTCGCGCGACAATGGTCAGCGTTGCGGTCGCATTAGCGGCAAGCGCCGTAGGTGTCCAAATGCCGGTGGAGGCAACATAGGCACCGCTGGAAGAAATCGACGAAACGAATACCGTTCCGGCTGGCAACTGATCGCGAACGCGGACTCCCGATGCGGTACTTGGTCCAGAATTACGAAGCGTCAACGTGTAGTTGATGTTCTCGCCAACATTGGGCGTTACGCGGTCGATGGTTTTGTCGATCGACAAGTCGATACGTTGTGGCGTGATTGCGACAGAAGCTTGGTCGTCCTCGGTATTGACTCCGTTTCCAGGCAAGCTGTCGGGATCGAATTGGTCAGACGACTGGACTTGAGCAGTATTGATCTTTTCGCCCGTTGTCGTCGGTGTTGCGTTGAGCACCAAGGTCACACGACCAGCGTTTGCCAGCGATCCGACGGACCAGATTCCAGTGATTGAGTCGTAGGTGCCGATCGATGGATTGGCGGATACAAACGCTAACTCTAGTGGCAACAGATCGCGAACGTTGACGCGTGTTGCGGGATCGGGGCCCGCATTGACAAGCGTCAACGTGTACGCGACGGATTGCCCAAAGTTTGGCGTCGCGGTCGATGCGGTCTTGGTGAGCGATAGATCCGCGATTGCTGGCGTGAGGGCTACGGAGGCTTGATCATCCTCATTTCCAGCGTTGTTGCCGGGGGTTGAGTCAACATCGGACTGATCGACCGAAATGATTTCTGCGGTGTTGGTGATCATCAAGGGTGCGTTGTACGTGGCCATGATCGGCAGTGTTGCCGATGCCGCACGTCCCAGCGTTGTGATCAACCAAATGCCCGTCAGCGGATCATAAGTACCAACGCTGGGGTTCGCAGATACAAAGGTCAATCCGATTGGTAGCAAGTCACGTATGGACACTTGCGTGGCACCGTCTGGTCCCGCATTGGTGGCCGTAAGCGTGAAGGTAATCTGTTCGCCAACGTTTGCCCGCGTCTTGTTTGCCGTTTTGGTTAGCGATAAGTCAACCTGCTGCGGCGTTACAACCACGGAAGCCTGATCATCTTCGGTGGCAATATTGTTGCCCGGCGTGCTATCCGGATCGAATCGATCGGCCGCGATAACGCGAGCCAGATTCGTTTTGGCACCGCCGGAGTCTACCTTCGCAATGATCTGTAGCGTTGCGGTGGTGTTGGGGGCAAGGGTGCCGACGGTCCAGCGCCCCGTGCTGGCGATATAATCACCTAAATCGACGGTCGATGAAACGAACGAAAGTCCCGTGGGCAGTACATCCGATACAATGATACCTGGGGCGCTTTCGGGCCCTGAGTTGGTAACGATGATCGTAAACGTGACATTCTGACCGACGTTCGGAGTTGTCGTAGACGCCATCTTGGTCAACGATACGTCAGCCGTTGGGACTGATACCGTCACACTGGCTTGGTCGTCTTCGGTAACAACATTGTTGGCCGGAGTTGAATCGATGTCGCCTTGATTGGCCGCCGTGATTTGTGCGCTTGCAACCGTTTGCGCGCTTGTATTGACGACTGCTGTGATGACCAGCGTTGCATTCGCATTGGCGGCCAGCGTTGGTACGGACCAAACCCCGGTCGAATTGTTGTAGGTCCCTGTGCTCGGTGCCGCACTTTGGAACGTCAGCCCATTGGGCAAAGCATCGCGGACGGTAATTCCAGTTGCGGTGCTAGGGCCTGCGTTTGCGAGCGTCGTCGTAAACATCACCATCGCCCCGCGCTCAGGCGTTGGGTTGTCGACAACCTTGGTGAGCGACAAATCGATTTGCTGAGCGTTTATGGTTACGGAGGCTTGGTCGTCTTCGGTCGCAAGGTTGTTATTGGGGGTTGAATTAGGGTCTTGTTGGTCTGATGAAATGATCTCAGCATTGTTGACGAGCGTTCCGCCCACGGCAGGTACGGCGATGATTTGAAGTGTGCTAGTCCCATTGATGGCAAGTGACCCGACAGTCCAGATGCCCGTTATCGCATCGTATGCGGTCGCCGGAGTAGCGGAGACAAAATTGAGGCCGGTGGGAAGCAGGTCACGAACGGAGACGCCGCTAGCGACGTTTGGACCTGCGTTCCGCGCTGTCACCGTGAAGGTTACATTTTGGCCGACGTTCGGTGTCGCCGTGGATGCGATTTTAGTGAGTGACAAGTCAGCCGCTGCGACAATGATGGTTGCCGTCGCTTGGTCATCTTCGGTCGCGATGTTGTTGTTCGGTGTCGAGTCAGGGTCTGCTGGGTTTGCCGCTGTCACCTGAGCCAGCGATGATTTATTGCCATTGGTGTCGACTCTCGTCGTTAGCAGCAGCGTTGCTGATGCACCGGTCGCAAGCGTCCCGAGCGTCCATGTAGAACCGGCAAATGTGCCGACACTAGGGGCACTTGTAATAAGCGTCAAACCGGTGGGAATTGCATTAGTAACGACTACGCCGCTTGCATTGGATGGGCCTGCGTTATTGACAGTGACCGTGAAAACAACCGTATCGCCGATGCGTGCTGTCGTGCGATCGGGGACGTTGGTCAGCGACAGGTCAGCGGCCTCGACGGTCACGCTGATGCTGGCTTGGTCGTCTTCAGTGGCGATATTATTGCCGGGTGTGGAGTCCACGTCGAAGGCGCTGGAAGCTGTGACGGCCGCTGTATTCGTTAATGTGCCGGCTGTGGTTGCTCGTGCGGTGATTTGCAGAGTAGCGGCTGCCGCATTGGCAATTGAACCGACAGCCCATTGGCCGTTAGTGCTGTTGTAAGTGCCTTGTGATGGCGTTGAACTGACGAAAGTGAGTCCTGTCGGCAAAAGATCCGTGACGACGACTCCATTGGCTGTCGTCGGACCATCATTGTTGAGTGTGATTGTGAAGACGACGTTTTGTCCCGCGACAGACGTAAGGGTGTTTACCGTTTTGCTAAGTCGCAAGTCCGCGGAATCAAAGTTCATGAAGTCAAAGGTCTCGATATTCGGACCGATCGCACCCACAAGTTCTGCTGATCCATTCGCGTTACTTGCACCGGTGATTTCCAGTTCGATTGCACCGACGCGAGTCAAGTCAACTCCTCCACCGCCGCTCGCCGTAAAGCCCGTGAACGGTATGAATTCTGTCATCGTAGCCGTACCTCCGGTGTTCGGGATTGCAAACGTGCCGCTAGAAAATCTCGACGTCGTTCCACCCACACCGTCGTCGGTATAGAGCCGAATGGTGACAGTACTGCTTGATGAGTCGGCACCGATTTGTAACTGCAAGCCAGTCGCGGTCCCGGCGCTGGTCAAGTCAACCGCACCGAGTCCTGCGTCATTAATAACGGCGGCATTACCGTCGATACCGTCCCAAGAGATCACTCGCCGGCCCTGGCCGGTTTGAATCGCATCGAAACTGAACAAGCCTGGCAATAGCACATCGTTCACACTCAATTGAATGCGACCGTTTACTGAAGTCTTGTTGACGAGTAAGTCTCGTTCACCGCCGATCACTTCAGTGGCCGCTGCGAGCGCTGTTGATGTGACCGGAACACCATCATTCGTATCGTCAAAGATCAACTGCATCGCGGTATCGAACGAATCGATCGTGCGCAACCGCCTGCCAGCGACATCGGTGGCGTCGACGACAATCACGGGGCTCACCCGCTGCGACAACGTGCGGCCGGCGACCGTTTGCGCGGGCTGCTGAACAAAGTAATTGCCGACGGTCAGCCCATCAATACGATACCGCCCATCCGCACCTGTTGTCGCGCTGCGGAACAGCGTATCCACGGCGGCGCTAAAGACCCCGTCGCCATTGTCACGATAGGCGTTGACGGTCGCACCGGAAACCTCTTCACCAGCGGTAAATCCATCCCCGGTCAAGTCCGCGAATACGCGTCCGGTGACCGATTGAAGCTCAATGGGGGCCACGAGAGCGATTCGGCGTTCGAGGTTTTCAAACCCCAGCCGTCTGGCAGTTCCTAGTCTTCGTTGGGAGCTGGTTCTTGACAAGCGGCGTGAAATCGAGCCGCGAGAATCTTTAGCTGACATAGCGTTTTTGGAAGTCTGGGTTGGCTTTGCGGAATACAAAGACTGTGTTGTCACCCAGTTGCTAGCTTACGGCAAGTCCCAGCAGTAAGATCTTTAGTTTTCGTTCCAATAGATTACCGCGTTGTGGGTAGCACGACCCACGGCAACAATATCGAAATCGCCGTCACTGTCGAAGTCACCGACGGTTAAATCTTCGACGGCGACTTGGCCAGGTTCCAAAAGCTGGCGTTCCCAGATCCCGTTTTCGAGGGTTTTGGGATTGGGATCATAAATTCGTACGCCACACCGGTGATTAGTTTCTAGGTCATCGCGGACGCCGATGACGAGTTCTTGTTCAGGGTCGTCGTCGAGGTTGGCACAAGCGACTGCGTGGCCCCACTTCAGTTGCTCGTCAAGCACATGACGATCCCACAGCGTTTGATTATTCAATTTGGTTTTTGGTTCGGTGTAAACGACGACGTGGTTGCCGTGCCAGGGCTCGATCGTGGCGAGATACCGTCCATTTCCGGCCAGCGATCCCAAACGAATTTCGCTGGCACCGATGGCGGGAGCTGTGCCGGTTTGGCCAACGCCCAGGTGAATTCGCTGGACGGTGTGGCTGGTTGAATCGACATTGCCGCCATTGCCTCGATTGCCTGGGGAAAAATACGTGACGCCCTCGAAGCTTGCGGCCAGCAACTCTTTGTTCCCATCGCCATCCATGTCAACAACATCAATGTTGTGAGACACATGCAACGACTCGTCAATCACACGTCTGGGCCATGGCTCAGTCGCTTTGTCGGCAACGGGCGAGAAGGCGAGCAACGGAATTCCCGTATCTTGGAAAGCAGGAGCTTGCGAGTTTTTGCCTTTCAGCGGTGCAACTACGAGTTCAAGTTTGCCGTCGCGATCCCAATCGATCCAACGCATTCGATGAGTTGTTGGTTGCTCGCCAACAGGATAATACGTCCATAAGTCACGCGGCTCAGCAGGTGATTTCAGCCAACCGATTTTGCCTCCGGACGCGGTGTTGTTAACTTGCCAATCGTGACCGACAGCGAAGTCAACGTGCCCGTCGGCATCGACATCGTGGGGCGCAAAGCAAACGTTGTCATTAGCCGCGTCTGGCGTGGCCTGCATGACATGTGTTTTCCAGGTCGGATTTTCAAGCCAAATGAATCGCTTGCTATCGACAATGGCAATGTCAAGTTTGCCATCACCGCTGATGTCGATCGCCAGCACGGCGTAGCCAACGGTTAACTTAACCGGCAACTCTTCAGCTCGCCATTTCGTTTCGGCAGTGACGAAACCATGCGGCGCAGAAAACAAGTTCAATGCGATCAACGCGATGTAGCGATTCAACATTCAATCAGCCCTTTCAAGTAAATTCATATACCACACACAGTACAGCAATATACTCCATCAGGGCCTAGTTCGACTGTCCCAAATGGACCCCATTGGCCTTGTGTGGGATAGGCTTCCAGGCTGTTGCATTGAATATGACAGGCTGGAAGCCTATCCCACTTCAAAAACCGGAACCAGACAAGCTGGCTGGGGGCTTGAATCAGATTCAGTCAGATCCCATTAATTCTTCGCGTTCGATACCACATTTTAAGCATTGGCCATCGCTGGATCCATCCAGCATTCCGCTGTTAATCATCGAACCTGATGCAATGCCAAGCGTTTCGGGAGTCAGCGGACCTGGATCAAGCCACAAGCCCTCGGGGGTAATTTGCATGGTGCCGAGGTCGAAATCGAGACTTCGGCGGATGACTTCGTAATTAACGAAGAGGTTCAGAAGCGTATTTTGCGAGTTCAGCAAATCGGTCAGGGCGCTGATGGTGTCACGAGCTGCGGTAGGACCGCTGCTCAGGCCTCTGGCTTCGCGAAACCCACGGATATCTTCGTTCAGTTCCAATTGCTCGGCAGCGATGCGAACAGATTGTCGGCCAAACTCAAAGTTGATTTGGTTCGTGAGTACTTGTCGTAATTGTCCACGCAGAACTCGCCAGATCGTATCTTCGAATTGGTAGTAGACTCGCCGCGCTTGATCGAATTCAACCAAGGATTGCCGATATGTATTTCGCTCTTGCAATCGAGTAAGCGGGGCGTCCCATTGAAGGCCCGCACGCAGTCGCCCCGTGCTACTTCGCAGGTCGAGCGGATTGTCTCCTACGTTTTGCACGTCACCGCTGAAGACGACGTCCAGCGAGCTTTCCAGGTCATCGGCATTGAATTCGATCAATCGCCACGCATCAACCAATGAAGCGCGCGCATTGGCCAAGTCAGGACGGTTGGCTTGGGCGATCTCGAAGGCAACTCGCGGATCAAGCTTGATTTCGGGCAAGACCACGCTCTCGGTACGTGAGCGTGCTTGGATGAGTTGCAACGCAAGCACATCGTCCGCAACCTCAGTCAGTATGTTTTGGCTCGTTAGCACAACGTCATCGCGAATTGCCGTTGCCAATTGTTGTGGTGTCATGCCTTCAGGCGGCTTGCCGGCACTAAAGCGATCAAGCGTTGTGGAGAGGGAGTCGATTTTTTTAGTGTAGCCTTCAAGTCTTTCGGCAAGGCTGTCAAATCTCGCCTTCAGTCGAATGGAAAGCTCATCGACCTGTTCTCCGGTAAACGAATCTTCGTCTACCTCGCTCAAATTCAATAGCGTGCAAATCTCTTGTTTGTCTGCTTTAAACGCGGCGATTAAGGCTTGCGATTGTCTTTTTCTGGAATCAACGGATTGTTTAAGAACCACTAGGTCTTTAGCCACTCGAGGCATATCTGTGTCAATCAATTCTCTACGAAATTCGATTAAAGGCTGAAGTGTCTTGCGAAGGTCACCGACCAGACGTCCGATTTCCGGTGTCCACTGAATACTGGTACTGGTCAGACCCGTGTTGGGATCGACAACGCTTTTACTCGCATCGAGCAACGCAAGATTGATGTCGCCAGCGCCGGTGCGCAACATGATCAACTGCTCGCGACGACCTCGTAGGACTTCATCGATCAGTTCAAACCGTTCAAGCAGAGGATCTTCGATGGCCACGCAAAGATACGGCGGCAGCCCAAGGTCACCAAGAAACCGATCAATTGCATTCTGATAATTGCCCTTTTGCGAGATGAGCGCCGTTTGAGCATTGAGAATGGCTGATTTTGCTTGCGCGATCTGTAGCCTTTGTCGTGGAATCGCTTCGGCGTCTTCCGGAATGGTCGTCAAGAGCTCGACGAGCGTGTCTTCCAGCAGCAACGCATTCTCGCTGAGTCGAGCGACGTTCTCTTCTTGATTTCGGATTTGCAGTTGAGTTTGAAGCAAGCCCAGAAAGCCTCCTGCTTGCGGGACACCTCCGCCTGCCGCCACACCAAAATTGTTTGCGTTTTGACCTTGGCCGCCAAGTCCAGCAAAGCCGCCACCAAGTCCTGTGAATCCGCCGAGTCCAACGCCGAAGACGCCACCACTGCGGCGGACTTGGCTTTCCTGCTGTCGCCCCATTGTGACGAACAAATAGAAGCTCCTGCGGTATCGTTCGAACGACCGTACGTTGGAAAGCAACCGCCGCTCCGACAGCGTCAATCGCTCAAGGATGCGATCTCGACCAGCGTTTCGTAGCAGTGGCTGGAGCATTGTAAAGTCAAAGATCGTTGACGCGCTTTGTGTGTTCGGTCCGCTAAGTTCCCAAACGATGCTGTTCGCAAAACCGGCAACAAGTTCGCCACCGGTCGCGAATGTTCGTTGCATCGCCAGTGGACGCCGTCCATTGCTGTTGGGACCAACCGATAAGCGAGTGCTGCTGTTGCCACCTCCGCCATTCCGGTCGCGGCCATCTGCAGTGAGAGATGTCTGTGCACCCCCAAAAAATTGAGTGTCGAATCTAAATCGTTCACTGCTGACGTCGAGCGCCGACAAAAAAAGCGTTTCGACTTGTTGTTGGTAATCCGGTTCGTGTAGCAGGGCCAGTTGAACTGCGGTATCGGCATTGAGCTTCAAGACGCCATTCTCATCTAACGGCAGAAACTGCCACCATCCAGGGTTTTCAGACGCATTGGTTGTCCCTGCCGCATGCCACAGCGGATACCCCTTACGACCGTCGACACGGTGCATGTAGCGGTGAGAAGAGGGATCATCCTGCGGCATTGGTTGAAAATCCAGGTCAAACGGGTTGAACATTCGACTCCGAGGGTCGATCTGCACTCGCAATGGCCCGCCGTGGTTTTGATTGCCGTCAGCGAGCTTTTCATCGATGAGACTATGTGCCTCGCAATCTGCCTGTTTACGGTAATATTGCCGATGGCAGCCGGTGAAACAGGCGGCTAAAACCACCAGGGCGAGGCTGGCAGAAAGCAGGCGGCCGAAACATTTCACTCCGGCAATACCGACGCGCGGAGCGCTGTTGGACGATTTTTTCGAGCAACTTAGCAAGCAGGCTTGTAAATTCATCGCCGTTCCAACCTCTACACGTTGCGAATTCGATCGGGTGCACTCCCTACGCCATGAACGATTTTCCCTCAGCAAAATGAACCGTCTTAGCGGTACGGCGCGAGCCGTCCGGTCTCGCTGAGGCCCGAGTCACCGGATGGCTCGCGCCATACCGCTAAATTTTCGTTCATCGCGTTGGTGCCCTCCCCGACCGGCTAAAGTCCGGCTATTTGCCAATGGCTTACGATATGTACCTTGGATTTTCAGGCAATTTGTGCACAACCGGCATAACCAATTCGACTACGGATTGTGGTTCGGTCAGAACGCCCCTCAAGCTTGACAAACCCACCCGCTCGCACGACGCTTCGCGAAACGGATGTGTCACATGGACGGCCTGCACCGGTTGTAGCGGTCTGGCATGAATTAACGATTTTTTGCCAAATGACGAAGGCGGGCGAATTATGCTATGGTCAACGGCACCAAAGCCAACAAAAACTTGACGTTGGCCCGGCCTTAAAATACTATCAATGGACGCGTATCCGCTTGTCTGAATGCGTTTCGGCTTACTTTGCCGGGGCGTAGGTCCCCTGCGCGTTATTTTGGAAGTCTTACGACACGCCCATGACCATCGCCATAATTAGTCTCTTCGTGATCGCCGTTTGTGCCTCGGGCTTCCTGCTTTGGAAGAGCCGCGACACCTGGCGCTGGTTTCACATCACATCCTCCGCGATCACGCTAATCCTCGCGATCACATTACTTTTTCCGACAGCCGCCGTGCTCAAAAGCCGTGCAGCGTGGAGCAAAGTTAAAGAAGATCTCGACGTTCGGTTGACCCGCATCGAAAAAGAACAACAGTTGCTGAAATTCGGCGATCCGAATGATCCGGCGGGCAAAGGCGTTCTGGAACTCCAGTTGCAGCTCAAAAGATACGCATTGGAAGCAGGCCGACGCTGGCCGAGTCTACGAATGCAGGGCAATTCAGCCGATAGCATCACGTTGATGCAAGTTGCACCGGTTGCCGAATTGCCCCCAGGCGTCGTGCCTGACCAACCAGCGGCGGGGGAGCCGCCCGCAGCACCAGCGGCACCCGCGGCTGCGGCCGCACCACTGATTCCTCAAGGGTTGATCGTTTACGGTTTTGCCGAATCCGTCGAACAAGGCCTAGCGGCACCGGTTCCAGCATTCTTTTTAGGTGAGTTTCGCGTGACCGCGAGCGGTCCAACGCAGGTTACCCTGGTCCCTTCAAGTGCCTTAGAAGTTCCGCAACAACAAGCAATCACAGGTGGGCAAGCCCAGAGCTGGACATTGTACGAAATGCTTCCACTGGACAGCCACGATCCGTTTATCGCACCCGGAAGTGAGGTTTCAGACGACGCATTGTTTGGACGAGTCGACGACGAACTGGTCAAGCGGCTGTTGTCAAAAGGCGTAAGTCAGCCAACGATCGACAAATATTTGCGAGACGGTGCCCGCGCGAATCCTAATGATCCACCATCGACTCGGTGGGTCAAGATTGAATTCACCAAACCCCACAGTATCGTTGTTGACAGCCCAGAAAAGCGGGCCGTACTGGACGGCGGATTCTTCGACGGAACGGGACAAGCAGTCGACAGCCGTTTGCAGCGAGGAGG
>JAYVSE010000317.1:0-19581 GCA_043775635.1 Planctomycetaceae bacterium
ACTGCGGGACTCCGTATTTGCCCGCATGACCTCAACGAAACGATCGCCCGCATCGGAACGTGCGAGTCATTTGTGGGAGCTGACAGCGGCATGGCGTGGGTAGCTGCTTTTAGCCGAGTGAGAACCACGATTGTGGTTGGCCACGGATTTCACCCCCTGCCCCAAACCTTCAGCAAAATTCCCTGGGTCAGCATCGAAAGGGAATCTACGTGACCATTTCCGATCGCGAGATCGACGGTATTAGTGAGACAAGTGCCCTAAACTTTGGGAAGAAAGTATCTATCAATGTTTGATAAAATCTAATTTTTTAGGTGCAGTTATCTACCGATGTCTATTTCGGGGCTACGACGAAAAGCATTGACTACGCCTTTGGTACTTGCTGGGTGATGGCTAATCAGGACGCGTTTCGAAACCCCGTTCGTCCAACGCCAATCTGTCCAGCGACCGATCCGCAGATTTTTGAGAAGTTACGCATATTCTAATTCTCGCAACGTACAGTGTGCTATTCGGATCATACAGAATAAGGTCGATATGGCCGAATCGATCTATTTTTGAAAGTGACTGGGCAGTGATAGTCGTAACCGCTGGTGGGAACCGTGAGCCCGTAACCGCTCATTGTGCAGGTGATCGCTTCGCTGGTCTTGTTTTTGTTGGCACCCCAACCGTACGTGCGGGTGTCGATCGTCGTGCCATTGTAACCGAGAGTCGTCAATTGGCCACGGTCGGAATATCCGCGTGGGACGTGCGCGCCGCTGGGGGTATAGTGGGGGGGCAAGTGAGATGGGACAGCACACCTACAATATCATGCGCGTTGGTCGTGACTAAGACGCTTTTTTATTGGATCGTCGGGGCGGCTTCGCAACGACTCGCAACTCGGGAACGGTCGCCGTACCACCGTGGAATGTCCGACGACCTTCGATGGCATGGTCGAATACGAAGACGCCATTCAAGACGCCAGGGCGGCTACTGCATCTCAGAATGGCAGGATGACCACATTCAGGGCAGCGAATGCGAAGTCCATGCGATTCAAGGGTTTCTTGAATCATGGCGACGACGTCTTGGTTTGCCACCAAACTGCCATAGGAATGGCCGGTCAATGAGGCAATCTCGGCTTCAATCGTTAGCCTAATCGTGCGGTGAAGGCGGTTGATCCGTTCCTGCAATCGCAGCAGTTGGTCGCTCGCGACGGCGATCGACGCGATGGGCCGTGCAATTTTTGGTCGAGCAATCCTGGCCCTGGCGGAACCTGATTTCTCGTTTTGACTCGTCGATTCTGAGTGATTGGACAAAACAGTCAGTCCCGGTCGAACAAAAATGAAAAAATGATGACAAACCGACTTCCAATCGCTTGCCCACCTTGTTATACATTAAGTACAAGCAAATGAAAAGCTAGTACTTTGTTCCCAATCGATTTTAGGGTTTAAAGTAGCACAATTGTCCCAATTGCTCGGAAAACAATTGGGACAATTGTTCTACTCTGGCCTTGGCGGCGATAGTTTTTGTACGGTGGTCAGCAGCGCGAGTTTCCGTCGGTTCCGATGGATCGCAATGAGTCGTTCATCCGCGTTATGTATCCCTTCGTCCAGGTGTGTCCAACCCATGGCGGTCAATCAGCAAACGGTCGAAGAAACCAAGCAACAGATTCGTGGCTTGGTTAATGAAATCGCTGCACTCGCGAAAAGCGGTGCGACGGCTGAGGAGTTTTATCCCGAGCTCCTGCAGCGAATCGTGACGGCGCTGGCTGCGCCCGGCGGTGCAGTCTGGATTCTGGACGAAGACCGTCAAATGCGTTTGCAGTACCAGATTAATGCCGAGGCGGGGATCTTGCTGGAAGGCACTGATGATGCTCAGCGTCATACTCGCCTGATTAAACGCGTCGCCCAGACCGGCCAGTCACTCATCGTTCCGCCATATTCGGGGACGACTGACGGCGACGCCGAGGGTAATCCAACTCGATTTCTTTTGGTGCTTGCGCCACTCAAGCACGATGGGCACGCAGACGGATTAATCGAAGTTTTCCAGCGTCCAGACACGGCACCGGAAACACAAAAAGGGTATTTGCGATTCTTGCAGCAGATGTGCGAGTTGGCTGCGGAATGGCTGCGCAGTCAAAAGCTTCGCGTGTTTAGCGACCGGCAAGTCTTGTGGCAGCAAGCGGACTCGTTCGCTCGCGCCGCACACGAATCACTTGACATGGCGGAAACCGCCTACATCGTTGCCAATGAAGGACGCCGCTTGATTGGCTGTGACCGCGTGAGTGTAGCGATCAAGCGCGGGGGCAAGTGCCGGGTGCAAGCGATCAGCGGCCAAGACACGATCGAAAGCCGTTCCAATATTGTCGCGGCGCTTAACAAGCTCGCGACTCGCGTCGTCGCGGCGGGCGAGCCACTTTGGCACGATGGCACCACCGAAGATTTACCTCCGCAAATTGAAGAAGCATTAGAAGACTACGTCGATCAATCGTACGGGCGAAACATCGCGGTCTTGCCATTGCGTAGACTTAAAAGCGACAACGATGCCGCGCAGGGAGCTGCGGGGCAAATCGATCGTGATGGTTCGCATCGCGGGGAAGTGATCGGCGCGCTGATTGTCGAACAAATCGAGAGCGATATTCCGCCCGATGTGTTTCGTGCTCGAGTCGACTTGGTCTATGAGCATGGAACGCGAGCGATCGCCAATTCGATGACTTATAGCGGCCTATTTATGATGCCGGTCTGGCGTGCCCTCGGCAAAATGATGTGGATCTTCCGCTCGCGGACGCTCCCTAAAACGCTGGCAGTCATGACGTTGATTGGGATCGGTGTTCTGGCGCTGATTTTTGTTCCGCTAGAACTGCAACTTGAAGCCGAAGGAACCATCGAGGCCGATGTTCGTCGCGAAGTGTTCGCACCGATTGATGGAGAAGTCATTGATGTATTGGTCGATCACAAAAGCAAAGTAACGGCCGGTGATGAAATTGTCCGGCTGCGAAATCCGAAACTTGAGCTTGAGGTTCAAGAAGTTTTAGGGCAAATTCAGACAACAACCGCAGAACTAGGTAGAGTTCGAGGTCAATTGACGGACCACCGAACTTTAGAGCCCAATGACCGCAAGAAGCTCCAAGGTGAGGAACACGGTTTTAAGGTTCGACTTGATTCGCTCAATGAGAAGCTTGAATTGCAACGGGCTCGTATCGAACAACTGATTGTACGCGCGCCCATTAACGGCTCGGTCGTAACCTGGGACGTGGAAAAGACGCTGCGCAGCCGCCCTGTAATGACGGGGCAGGTGCTGCTTGAAATTGCTGATTTAACGAAGCCAATGCATTTGGAACTCAAGATGCCTGACAAGCGGATGAGCCACCTCGATCAGCGCATTCTCGAAATCGATAAGCCATCATTGTCTGTTGAGTATGTTCTAGCGACCGACCCTGACTCGCCGATGCAAGCGGAACTCCCGCGTGAAGAAATTCAGTTGCGTGCGCAAGGTGACCAGGAGCATGGATCGATCGTTAAAATGCGAGCGACACCAGATCCAGATTCGCTCGCTAAGATGAATCCAAGACCCGGTGCAAAAGTGATTGCAGATGTCCGCTGTGGACAACGGGCAAGCGGCTTCGTGTTGTTCCATGAAATCTACGAATGGCTCTGCAAATTCTTCTTCTAAGGTTCCGTCCAATGAAAGTTCTGTCCATGATCATTTGCACAGCTAAAATTGCGAAGTCAATTTACCCAGCGTTGATTTTGTTACCTCTGATTGGCACAGTCGGGGCAATTGCCATCGCACAGGACGGCAAGCGTGCGTCGGGCTCGTCGGGCTCGTCGGGCTCGTCGGGCTCGTCGGGCTCGTCGGGCTCGTCGGGCTCGTCGGGCCCAGTGGCGGCCAGTGGCGGCATGGAGCTGCGAGCTCAAAGTTGCATGGTCAAGTTGATTCAAAGTGTTCGCGTTCCCGCAGAAGTCGAAGGTCGGATCACTGAATTGAAAGTCATCGAGGGCGCGAATGTACAACCTGGAGACTTGCTTGCGGTGATCGATGATACTCAAGCACAACTCACGCTAAAGTTTAAGCAGGCAGAGGAGCGAGAAGCGGAACTGAACGCCGCCAATGACGTAAACTATCGCGACGCAATCAACAGCGCGAAGTCAGCAAGAGCCGAGGCAGAAGCGTATAAGCTATTGAGAGCCGACGGCGCGACTCCTTATTGGGAAATGGAAAAGAAAATCCTTGAGGCAGTTCGAGCGGAATTGCGCATTGAGCTTGCGAAATCTCAACAAGATGTAGCCAAAGTTCAATACATTGCCAAACGCACTGAACGGGAATTGGCAGAACACGAGTTGACCAAACGCAAAGTGCTCGCGCCTTTTGGTGGTTTTGTCGAATCTCGCATTGCCCAGTTGGGTGAATGGGCGCAGCCTGGTTCGCCTGTCCTGCAGCTTGTTCAGCTCGATACACTCCGCGTCGAAGGTGATATCGACGCGCTTCGGTATCCTGGTCAAGTGACTGTTGGCACACCAGCAAAGGTTGTCATTTTTTCGAACGCGCGACGAGAAGAAGCAAAGGCA
Source organism: Planctomycetaceae bacterium (assembly GCA_043775635.1). Taxonomy (GTDB): domain Bacteria; phylum Planctomycetota; class Planctomycetia; order Pirellulales; family Pirellulaceae; genus UBA6163. The sequence goes on from JAYVSE010000317.1 coordinate 4,542, forward strand.
GCTAACGCGATTCAGATAAACGACGCAGTCATCGGATTTGTAAGTAGCGAAATCGATCTCAACAATCGATATCGTATTTGGGTTGAAATCAAAAACGAGCGTCGCGGCGATGACTGGATGATCAAGCCAGGTATGGAAGCAGACGTTACAATCTATCCGGCCACAAGCGTCAACTAGTGTTGTAGTGGGAACGGAGAAGTTGAATCATGGCAACACTTGCCGAATCTCTAATCAGCAGTTCATCGCGACCGCTGACAGTGCGCAAACGCCCTGACCTTAGCGCTAGCCGCCATCGCTACCAGGGTACGGGATATTGGGTCGTTAAAGAGCCTGTTGGATTGCAATACTTTCGTTTTCATGATGAAGAGTATTACATTCTTGGCACCCTCGATGGGCATGTGAGTCTTCAGCAAGTCAAAGACGGCTTTGAGCAGAGATTTGCACCTCAAAAAATTACGTTTGGCGACCTACAACAATTCATCGGAATGTTGCATCGCAGCGGACTTGTCATCAGCAACGCTCCCGGTCAAGGAAAGGCACTTCGAACGCGCGGAGTGACCAAACGTCGAAAAGAGTTGCTGGGTAAGTTTGCCAACATTTTTGCGATCCGATTTCGTGGCTTTGACCCTGAGAAACTACTAAATCGGTTACTTCCCTGGTTCGGTTGGGTATTCACGGTCCCAGCTCTGTTCTTCTTTATCGGCTTCGCGATCTCTGCGGCTGTGTTGCTCGGTTCCCAGTACGAAACGGTCTACACTCGCCTACCAACCTTTCAACAGTTTTTTGCCGCTGATCGCTGGATATACCTTGCCACGACCATGGCATTGGTAAAGGTGTTGCATGAATTTGGCCATGGGCTGAGTTGTAAAAAGTTTGGCGGTGAAGTCCACGAACTCGGCTTTATGTTGCTGGTCTTTACACCATGCTTGTATTGCAACGTCTCCGATTCGTGGATGCTTCCCAATAAGTGGCAACGTGTTTGGATCGGTGCTGGTGGGATCTACGTCGAAATGATACTCGCCTCCATCGCAGCCTACACTTGGTACTTCACCGAACCTGGAATGCTGAACGACCTGTGTCTAAACATGATGTTTCTTAACATCGTTAGCACTGTCGTCGTGAACGGTAATCCGCTGCTCCGGTTTGACGGCTACTACATTTTGATGGACTGGTTGGAAATCCCTAACCTTCGTCAGAAAAGCACTGAAGTTCTCAAACGCTGGTTTCAATCGACATGCTTGGGGTTGGAGCTTCAAGACGATCCGTTCTTGCCGCAGCGAAATCGATTTTTGTTCGCAGTCTTTACCGTTGCCAGCGTGATCTATCGCTGGGTGGTAGTATTTTCGATTTGTTGGTTCATCACCAAAGTGCTTGAAATGCACGGTTTGCAGACACTGGGCCGAATGATTGCGGTTGCTGGCCTAGTTGGTATGATCGCTCAGCCCATTATGCAAACATATAAGTTCGTACGCACGCCTGGGAGGTTACAAAAAGTGAAACGTGGACGATTGCTGGCGTCACTAGGAATTGCAGGAGCCGCGTGTACCGCCGCCTGTTACATTCCCTTGCCTCATCATGTGGACTGTGCTTTCGAAATTCGCCCGGCCCTCGCTGGAGCAGTCTACGCAGGGACTCCTGGGCAGATTGTGCAAACGGTAAAAGCAGGCACACAAGTCAAGATCGGTGACGAACTTGTTGTGCTGAGGAATCCAGAGCTTGAGATTCGACTCGTTGAGCTTGAAGGCGAATTTGAAGAAGCGAAAATCCAACTGAAAACGCTAGGGCTTCGATCGAACTCAGATCGATCGATCAAGGCTCAACTGGATACGCAGGAGCGGTTGGTGTCGTCGATCGCGGATATGAAGGCAAAGACACAAGAAGAAATAGATCGATTGATTGTCAAAGCCAAGCGCGAAGGTGTGGTGATGCCCCCTCCTGACAAGCAACCGCAACCGGGCGATGATGGCAGACTAACGGGTTGGAGTGGATCGCCATTGGAAGAGTTCAATCGTGGTGCGCTGCTGACCGCAGAAGATTTAGTATGTGAAATTGGCTCCGCCAGGGAACTTGAAGCAGTTTTAGTCGTCGATCAAGGGGATGTTCAGCTTGTCGAGATCGGTCAATCCGTTGACTTGAAACTTGATGCTCAACGAATGTATTCGTTTGAAGGAAAGATAACCGAGAAATCAGAAGCCGAGCTAAAGAATGCATCGTCATCGATGGCCAGTCAGTCCGGTGGCGATCTCCAGACCGAGATCGATCCCACAACCGGCCAAGCCAAGCCACGAAGTGTTTCCTATCAAGCTCGCGTGCCGATTGATAATTTCGATTTGCCGTTACGACCTGGATATCGGGGCTCGGCGAAAGTACACGTAAAACCGATGTCATTGGGTCAAAGATTATGGCGAGTCGTGGCCCAGACGTTTAATTTTGAATTTTGATGTAAGACTGGCCTTTCGGCGATCGCACGACTCATGGTAGCGAGCACATCCCCAAAGACTAAACCAATCAATGAATGTTGTTTGTCGTTGAATGATCGATTAGGCCTAAGACGTACGTGTTTTAGGTGATCACAGTAGCCGTTTTTCCCCCTGTCCCTGGAGACTATTACTTATGTCCGAAACCAAAAGCAGTGACTCGACAATGTCCGTTCCCGCAGCATCTGCACCGCCCGCCGAAGCACAGGCTCAGCAACCGATGCAAGTTCAAGTGAACGACGAGAACGCACTCGCGCTGTACGCGAACTTTTGTCGTGTAACCGGTTCACCTGAAGAGTTGATCATTGACTTCGGTCTAAATCCGCAGCCGATTGGCGTCCCTAAGGATCCAATCCAAGTGAAGCAACGGATCATCGTCAATTTCTTCACCGCCAAGCGATTGTTGGCAGCACTGCAAATGTCAGTTGCACGTCACGAAGCCGTTTTCGGTGTGCTTGAGACCGATATTAACAAGCGAGTTCGTCCAGGCCTTGGCCAGCAGCAGAAGAACGGCTAGAACTGAGTTAGAACGGCTCAGGACGAAAAACCGCGTCCATTCGGCGCGGTTTTTTTGTTGGCATGCTCCCCAACTCTTGCACGAGACTCGTTGCGATGCAGTATCCAATCCACTTGAGTTTCAAGCTATTCAGCTTTTCTCAACAAGTGACCGCGCACGATGCCTCTGGTGTCCAACTGCTCCATATCAAGCAGAAGATGTTCAAGTTCAAAGAACAGGTGGACGTTTTTCGTGATTCAAGTCAAACGCAGTTGCTGTTTCGCATCGCGGCAGATCGTATCATTGATTTTTCTGCCAATTACAACTTCACGGATGCGTCTGGGAATTCCTGGGGCGGGGTGCGTCGGCAAGGGATGAGATCGCTTTGGGCTGCGCACTATGAAATCATGCAAGATGGTTTAGTGGATATGCGGATTGAGGAAGAAAGCCCGATGAAGAAGGTGGTTGAAAGCCTTTTGGGTGAGATTCCCGTAGTTGGTTTGATCGCGGTCTATTTGCTTAACCCGAGCTACATCGTCACTGATCCGAACGGAACACCACTGTTGCGGCTTATCAAAAAGCCAGCGATTTTTGAAGGTAAGTTCGTGCTTGAAAAACTGAATGATTTTTCCGAAGACGACGAGTTGCGTTCTTTGCTCTCACTCGTGATGGTGGTGCTGCTGGAACGAAAACGCGGCTAACAAAGCACTAGCTTAAATCACGGACGTCGTTGTGAAAGATTCGCTACGCAGCGATAAACGTGGTGCCATCGGGCCAGTGATGTGTTGTAAATGCGGGCGGCGGATCATTTGCAGACTGGTTGATTCGCCCGGTTGCGGTTGCGATTCCAGGGCCTCGGATGCGATTGCTCCCCAGGCACGCAATCGACGTAGCAGTGCGCCACCGATCGGTCGAGGTGTCGATTCGGCTCTCGCAGCCACGATCGAGTCGTCTTCGGCCAGCTTGAAAAGGCGTCGCATATCTTCCACGCGGACGGGGCGGTTTCCTTCTTGAATGAACACAATTTCGCCCGTCGCTTTTTCAAGCCCAGTCTGCCCCGCCGCTTCAATTCCACGTGGCTTGCTATGCCGCGCGATCCTAATTTGTGGATACAGTGTCACAAGTTCGTCGAGTATTTCTGCCGTGGCGTCGTGACTTCCGTCGTCCACAACGATCAACTCACAACGTTGCCGAGACAAATCTGCCAAGGCGTCTAGGATTCTCTTGACCTCTCCGGAAATGCGATCTTCTGCATCACGGACCGGCAAAACTACCGTTACCTTGGGTTGGCTATTCATTGAGGCGACTCGCTATTGCGCTAGTTGAAATACAGGAAACGTCAACGCCTAGCCTCAGTTGCGGCCAGCAGACACTTCAGGGGGAGGTATCGCGTTGATTCGACACCTGCAAGCAAATGCCTTCAGTTACATCTAGGTTTCTCCGTTTGTGCGAGTCGTTTCGTTCGTATCGATGAGTACAATTCTTTAAAATTTAAAATACAATCCACCTTTTGATTGAGTTTGTTCCATGTCGCAACGTTTTCTCGCCGCTGCTCCCAATTTTGAGGCTGGTCCAGAGCGTTTACTGCCTGTAATCGCGCAAGATCACCAAAGCGGCAGGGTTTTAATGATGGCTTGGATGAACGAGGACGCGTACCAAGAAACGTTGCGCACGCGGCAGGCCTGTTACTACAGTCGCAGTCGCAAATCCTTGTGGAGAAAGGGAGAAACGAGCGGCCATCGTCAACGTGTCGTCCAAATTCAGATCGATTGCGATGCGGATTGTATTTTGCTGCAAGTGGAACAGTTGGGGGCTGCCTGTCACGATGGGTACGCAAGCTGTTTTTACCGGACCGTGCAAGATGAGCTGTCCGTTTCCATCGATGAACAAAGACTGGTTGATCCGGAAACGGTTTACCGCCAGAATTCAGTGAATTGAATCTTTAATCCAAAACTCAACACAATCCCCTAAGAACCGTCTATGTCTGCGCAAGCACGTTTATCCGAACTTGGTCTCATTCTTCCTCCAGCTCCAAAGCCCGTTGGTGTTTATAAGCCCGTGATCATCGTAGCGGGAATGGCGTATTTGTCGGGTCATGGACCACTTCGCGCCGACAAGACGCTCATTACAGGGCGTCTCGGTGCTGACATGGACGTGAAGGCCGGATATGAAGCAGCGCGAGTCACGGGCTTAGCGATGCTGGCGTCGTTGCAGGGGGCTCTCGGGACGCTGGACCGCGTCGTCCGCCTCGTCAAGCTGCTTGGACTCGTTCGCTGTACTGAAGATTTTGTTGATCAGCCTGCTGTCATTAACGGTTGCAGCGAATTGTTTCGTGACATCTTCGGCGAAGACGCTGGAATCGCAGCGAGAAGTGCACTCGGAACAAACGCCCTGCCGGGTGGAATCGCGGTGGAAATTGAAGCGATCTTTGAGGTTAAGTAATTTCGAAACCCGAACGGAACTTACGTGGATTTCGGTTTCAATCCGTTGCGCGTTGCCGTAGCGGCATGCGGATCATCGGGCCAATGATGTTTTGGATACCGACGGCGAAGTTCTTTTCGAATTTGCACGTAGGTCACGTTCCAGAAATTCGCCAAATCCTCGGTGATCTGCTGGGGACGATAGTTGGGACCCAACAAATGCAACTGTATCGGAACCCTGCCTGCTGCGACTCGTGGTGCTTCTTTCCAACCAAATATTTCTTGAATTCGCACCTCCATCAGCGGCGGTTTATTTGCAGCATATTGGATCGTGACTGAGTTGCCGCTGGGAAGCGTCATGCGAGCGGGCGCGAGGGTATCGATACTCAATGATTGAGAGTAATCGTAACGACCTCGTAAATGATCAAGCCAAGGTGCTGATCGCAGGTCCGCAATGGATGTACGACTTTGACAAAGCGACAGCAAGACATCATCGATCGCCGCATCATCCAATCGCGGCAATTCCAGTTCAGGCATTTGCGCCGTCACAAAACAAACACGGTTGATGAATGTCACGATGGCTTCATCATTGGCAGGAAACACATTGATGAGATTTTGCCTCGCATGTCGGGCGAGCAGCTCGCCAACCTCTGGGCTGGCAATGCAAGGAATCGGTGATTCAGACAGCATCAAGTCGTCAAAGTACTGACGCCTGCGGACCACCACTGCCTTCAACGTCGGATTGAAGAATGGCTCATCAACGTCCCGTATCAATCGGGCATCCAGCCAAGACAAATCAATCTCAGATGCCGACCGAACCAGCGCTTCAGTCCCTGCTGAATCAACGTCAATGCACAAAAAAAAGTCGCTTCCACGTGCCATTGAACGCGAATCTAAACGGACGCCCCGCCCGCCTACCATAACACCATGCTCTACACTATTTCTGCGGCGCCGCGCGACTCGATCAGGATAAGCAGCCAGCAATGCTCGCTTCAATCGGTCGGAATCGCATTCATTCGATTGGCGCGGATCAATCGAGAGAGACTTCGTCATTCGACCGATTTGATCAGCGACACGAAGTACTTGGTGTGCTGCGCCTGAGCTTGCGACCGATCGTTCGTGGCCATGCTTAAACGCTTTTAGACGATCGACGCGATCAAATACATCACAACCATGAGGTGCGTTTACCTCCGCCGAGCCGGCGTGTTGGTCACCCCGGAAAGGATCGCGTTCGGTCAATAGTGCCGCAGCCAACGCGGCGTCATCAGCGATGTTCAAGCGAGTAGCGGCGATCATGAATCGAGAAAGTCGTGGGTGCAGAGGCAACGACAGCATGTCTCGCCCTAGCGCCGTCAATCCAAAATCATTGTCGATCGCATCGAGTCGCAACAACAATTGTTTGGCACTTGCAACGGCGTCCCTGGGTGGCATCGTTAGCCACGGAAAAGCAAACACATCACGCTCACCCCAGGCGGCAAGTGTCAGCAAAGACTCACTAAAGTCACATCGCAGGATCTCGGGTGTATCACGCTCACGACGAGCGCGATGGGCTGTTACTGGCCATAGTCGATAACAGACCCCTGGTGCCGTTCTACCAGCGCGTCCGGCGCGTTGGTCCGCCGACGCTTGAGAAATTGCTTCGAGTTGTAACTTGGGTAAACCGACATGAGAATCAAACCGCATCACACGCGCCATTCCACTGTCGATCACGCCCGTCACCCCAGGGATTGTGATCGAAGTTTCGGCGACGTTGGTTGCCAAAATGATTTTTCGATGGTGTGACTCTGCCAACACCATGTCTTGTTGTTCGGGCGGCAGGTCACCGTATAACTCACAGACGGTTGCCCCTTCCGCCAAACGCATCGACTCGATCGTGCGACGCGTTCGCCTGATTTCTCCAACTCCGGCCAAGAAGATTAACACATGGCCTGGTGTGGCTTTCAATGCAAGGGGTATCACGCCAGCGACTTGCTGGTCGATCGAATCTTTGGATGGCAATAATGCGTAACGAAGATCGACCGGAAACGAGCGTCCTTCGCTGGTCACTGCTTTGGCATCACCCAAGAAATTAACGATCGGGCTAGGGTCAAGTGTCGCTGACATTACCAGCAGCTTTAACTCGGGGCGGAGAGTCGATCGAATGCGATGCAACATTCCAAATGCGAGGTCCATCTCGATACTGCGTTCATGGAACTCATCAAGGATCACGCAAGAAACATTTTCAAGTAACGGGTCGTGATGCAGTCGACGCAATAACACGCCTGTTGTCATCGCGACCAACTTCGTATTCCGTGATGTCCGGTTGTCAAAGCGAACGTGATATCCAACTTCGTTGCCAAGATTCACACCGAGGATTTTCGCCAATCGACCAGCCGCCGAACGGGCCGCCAAACGTCGCGGTTGAATCAGCAATACTTGACCATCGCCAGCAACACCGCGCTGCATCAGCGCTGGAGGAACACCCGTCGTCTTACCCGCACCAGGCGGTGCCTTCAGCACGACTGGTGTCGACGCCGCGACCAAAGAGAGGATTTCGGGCAAGCATTCGCAGACTGGTAGATCATCCATTGCCAGATGATAGCAGGTCGGCCTCGCTAGCTGTCATCAATGATATGCCATCGTATTCAGGCTGATGACAGACTCAAGGTTCAAACATGAGTGAAAAGGCAAATTTACATGTGAATTCACTTTCACCACCGCATGGCACGGAGAGTGCGTCTTTTCCAATGGAATCCAGTTCAAGAAACCTCTTTTCGGAGCATCTAACCATGTCGTTGAGCGCACTGCGTGTTGTATGTTTGACTGCCGTAATCTTTGGCGGAGCCATCGTTGCGCCGGCCGCGCGGGCCCAGTATCCTTGTGCGAGCCAGACCTATGGCTACGGTAACTATCAGAGCCAATCTTTTTACGGCCAGCCGGGAATGTTTCCCGGTCAGGTTGGCAACTATGGTGCGAACTACTATGCGCCCAGTAGTTATGCTCCGAGTGGTTATGCTCCGCCGATCTACGCAACGCAAGCCAAGTATGGATTACCCACAGGATATGCCGCACCACCCGTAATTTACAATCAAAGTTTTTACCCAGGGTCGCCTGGGTCGCCCAGTTATGGCAACGCGGGCTACGGTGATCATCACCACCATCATCCGTGGCACCTCGGTCACTATTTGCTAGGGCACCACTAGCTGGGATAATTTAGCGGTATGGCGCGAGCCATCCGGTGACGCGGGCCTCAGAGAGACCGGACGGCTCGCGCCGTACCGCTAAAACCATTCATTTCGCTGAAGAAAAATCCTTCACGGCGTAGGGTTTATCCCCGTCGGGCTAGCGACTGCGAAATGGTTGTGGCTGGAAGCCGTTGGGAACTCGAGTCACGCCTTGCTCAATGATACGACCTGATGAATCAAACACCTGTGTCGTACCAATACTATTTGTTACTGTCGTCGGTGCTGGCGGTACCTCTTTCTTTGCATCGACTAGCGACCATCGCTTGCCGTTCAGACCGCTCAACGAGTTCCATGTCAGGCCAGGTACGAAGAGGACCGAACCAACGCTTGCACCGTTAATCGTAGCCGTACCCCATTCAGTTTCCACGATGAGTTTTTGAATATCGGTGGCACCCGTGATCGAATCGCCGTTAAGCATAACGACGGTTGTCATTGAGTCATTGGACGAAGCAAACCGAATTCCAGCGACTTCGCTCAGCGGAATCGTTGCGTCGCCAAAGGATGTTTTCATGATCACTTCGCGTGTATCGGTAAGTGTACCGGTCAAGACGGTTTCGCTAAGCAGTTTGACCGTAATGCTTAGCGGCCGAGAAGACGGTGAAACCGGTTGAGCAACTGCGATCGGCACCGCTTCTGCAACGGGCACCGCTTCTGCAACGGGCACATCGTCAGCGATTGTAAATCCAGAAAGTACGGCAGCGCTGAGCGCTAGGCCAGCCAAGTAACTACGAAATCCGCGTAATGGAGATGACATCCGCGATGCTCCTGAACTTTGAAGGTGATAGGGGAGGAATCAGGCTGACGTTATCTATCGTGTTCGCTTGGAAGGTCACGACAGAAACGAAGAAAACCCGTAGTCGATGATCGACAACACCAAGCCAAAGGGTACTCAATTTTTTGTGGAAAGTAAAACAATGCGAGTTTTATTGTCGGCCAACCAAAAAAACAGGTCGTTTTTGTGCAGTCGTCACGATCGTCAGGCGAGCCCCTCGAACAATCGCGATCCTATTCGCACCATCGTTGAACCTTCGCAGATCGCTTCTTCAAAATCACCCGACATGCCCATCGAAAGCTGGTTTAAAACCGAGCCGAATCGCTCTTTGACCGTATCTCGCAACTGGCGGACTGCGGCGAACTGCAGACGCGCGTCTTGTCCCTTCGAGTCGAATCCAGCCATCGCCATCAGCCCGATGACCGGCACGTCTTTGACGGCCATGATTGCAGGCCAAGCGGTCAGTAGTTGCTCTGGTGCAAAGCCATGCTTGTCTGGCTCGCCGCTAATGTTGACCTCGATCAGTACCTCCGGAGTGTGATTCAACTCCTTTGCATAGGTCGCAATCGATTCCAGCAATTTCAAACTATCAATGGAGTGAATCACATCCGCAACTTCAACGACACGACGAGCTTTGTTTCGTTGCAAGTTTCCGATCATGTGCCAGACCGCTGAACCAGTTTGAAAAGAAGAAGACTTCGCAAGTAAGTTCTGCGGGCGACTCTCACCTAGGTCATGGCAACCCGCATCTCGCAACGCCAGCGTTGTTTCGACGTCGACATACTTCGACACACCGATGATACGGACCTCGCCGTTGGATCGACCTGCTCGTGCGGCAGCGCTGGCAACGTCCTCGACGGTCCGGTGCCAATTTTCGATCAGTCGCTTCCGATCAGATTCATTGAACACAACGTCTTTGTTCCTAAAAACGCCACTTAAAATTATTCAGTCGCATCGTCATCATCGGTGCCACCAACGGTGAGCATATCTTCCAAGGTGCCGTCGCTAGCGTTGAACCGTGCACAGTAAAGATCGGCAAGGATGTGCTTGCCGACGAATGTTCTCGTTCTGTCCCCGTGTAACATCCGATACACGATCCATTGCTCGCTGCCATGTTGAATCCGGAATGCCACGGATTCGTCTGGATCGACGATTCGCAATTCTTCGGCGACGGTCAACTGACGCCATGTGCGAGGTCGTTTGAACCGCCGTTGTTGAAAGTCAAGCCACACTGGCGCGAACACACCTCCACCGTGCGAATTTCGTTTGTCACTACGAACTTCCAACCTCAAATTTGCGTCGGACGTTACGTCAAGCTTCGCCCGTGTTGGACCCACCCGCCATTCGTTGCTTTGAAGCGACAGTGCCAGCCCGCGACATTTGCCTTTCTCGTCGTTAAACCAGACTTCAGTCGTTTCCTCTTCCGTGGACGTCGACACACCATCGGCAAGTTTCAGTCGGGACGTGTAGTTGATTGATGCCGGTGGCTGGTCTGGATCACGGATGACCGCATCGGCAAGCATCACGCACCGATCTTCACGTATCAGCAGCAGGTGACGTTGTACTTTGATACCGCCGGTCCATCGTTGCTCTAGTTCCAGATAGTGAACGTCATCATCGGTATATTCACAAACAGAACTCCATGGAGCCGCCTTTGCTTGTTCTTGGCCATCGACTTGAATGAGCAGCTCCCAAACGCCATCAATCGCAGACATCTTTCCTGCATCGACTTCAATGCGAACATCGTCGCCTCCGTAATCGAGATGAATGCGTCCTCGCCGCACGTCCCATTCTGGCAAGAAAATGGCGGTGCCACCCAGCTCACTATGGCAATACGCTTCCGGCAAACTAATCTGCCATGCCAACCGACCTCCCGAGTGTGTACGTCCCGCCGCAGCATCGATCGCGGGGCCGAGCGTATCTGGGTCGAGCATCTTCAATTGGTCGAGCAATCCACCTGGGGCTGTGTCGTCTCGAACGTCACGACTGACGGCGGTGGAAAATGCTACGGTGCCACCGACTCGGGTGGCCGCCGCGATCCACGTCGCAAGATCTGCGATCGTGTCCAACTGCAACTTCTTTAATTTCTGCTTTCCAACTGACGCGCAAAGCGCCCGCGAACGAAGCAGCGAAGCAAGCACCGCGCGAGCATGTGAACCTCGGCGCTGATTCGATCCTGTCTCTTGATTCGCATCATGGGGGAATGCTCCGCGGACAGCGAATCCGATGGAGGGTTCTGGTGATTCACACCATTGTTTGACACGATCGACGGCTTCTTTAATCCACTCTTTCGTAACTTTCTTTTTGCGTCGCCAAGCGAGCACTAATGCGAGCTCCCCACCACCCACAAGTCGTGCTAAGCTGGATACATCGGCAATCGAACCGCAGTGTTGCGCAAGCTGCTCCAATGATTTACAAAGTGTGTTGATCACTGCGGCATCGACCGAGCTCTCAATCATTGGCAGCGCATACGCCCACATCACTGCGTCGACAATACTTGCCAGCTCTGGATTTGGTGCCGCGACTGTTTGATCGATCTGCTTAAGAAGCGAATCGAGTTCCGCAGCTATATCAAATGAGGCCAGCTTCCTAGGCATTGAGTTGCCACAACCAAGCTCGCTGATGGCGATTCGTCGTGGATCGATCGCACCGCCCACTGCAGCGGCCAATCCCCAACGCAACGGCCCGCCGCCGCTAGGAAGATTGTCAAAGATGCTAGAAAGCAGTTCAGGCGATGACGTGGTCAACATGTGTTCCGTTCGGTCGAGACGCTCGATGGCATTTTTGAATTTTAGTTTGGTTTGTTTTAATGAAAGGCAGTGGAAACTCGTGAAGTGACGCCGCCGTGCTAGAATTTAGCCAGATTTCCCAAGCTTGGCAGTCCCGTTCCCCTTCGACGTCCTCGCCAACGTGTAAAATGTGTCATTATCAAGACCTAAAAGGATCAGATTCGATGATGAAGTGCCGTTTACTGCCACTCAAACGCAATCAGAGATGGTGGTGCGTTTTTGTTTTTATTATCACGCCGTTCGCAATTTTTTCGCACGCATCGGCGCAAGAAACGGATACGAGCAAGCCAAGTGCTGCCGAAACCCCCCCTGCGTCTAAGAAAACGACCAAGCCGCTGGGACTTGATCTCAGCCAAGCCAACCAAGCTGGCCCCATCGACCCTGACGCGGCATTAAAGGAACTTGGCTACAAAGACCCCATCGAAACCGTCCGTGCCACGCTTGCCGACCCTCCCGGCGGAAAGCGAATCAGCAAGCAATCGCAATTGTGGGTCGACGTGAAGAACCACCGAGTCTTCGTCGATGGCTACGTTTCGCTTCGTGACGCACCGCTGGAAATGTTCGCTTGCCCCGCTGGCACGAAAGAGCACGAATCGATCGTGGCGGCGGTCGCGAAGGCGAATGAAGTCCATGCTGCTTTGCTTGCGATTGGAGCGATGTCAGGGACTCCCGTTCAGTTCCAGCCAAAATATGTCTCGGCTACGGGTCAGCGGATTCGCGTCTGGATCATGTATCGTGACGCCGCTGGCAAGTTCAAAACGGCGGACGCAAGAAGCTGGGTGCGCCAGGGCGACACGGACAAATCGCTTGAGATGGATTGGGTCTTTGCGGGCAGTTCGACTTGGACCGATCCTGAAGACGGCAAAGCCTATTACCAAGCCAATAGCGGTGAGCTGATTTGTGTTTCCAATTTCGGTTCCGCAATGATGGACCTGCCGATCGAAAGTAGCGCATCCAATGGTGAGCAACAGTTCATGGCGTTCACCAATCGCATCCCGCCCGACCTGACTCCCGTGCGTTTGATGTTAGTGCCGATCCCAATCCCCAGCGACAAACCCGTTGATCCAGCGTCCGCACCACCAAGCCCCGACAAAGCCCCGGACGAGACACTGCTACCCTTGCGATCAGCAGCACTGAAACAATAAATGGTCCAATGGAACTCAGCGGTTTATTGCAAGCGTTGTTGGGGAAACGTAACGCCGCGATATATCTCGGATAAAGCAATCGAAATATGCATGGAGGAAAACTCAATCGTTCCAGATAAATCAAGAACCTCGTGAAGCAACCATCCGCCACTATCCTGGCGAACGAAACACCCAACATAAGCTTCGTTTTGAGAGATTAGAATCAATTCCTTCAGGGACGGGATCTGGCGATAAAGAGTGCTTTTGGTACCGCGATCATATTTTTCGGTCGAGTCCGAAAGCACCTCGACCAATATCGTTGGGTTCGTGACGGTGTCCTGATGATTGTCATCAAATTCCAATTCGCCGCAGATGATCGACGCATCGGGGTAGGTATAAAGTCCCGATGGACTCACGCGAATTCGCAAGTCGCTGTTGAAGACACTGCAACGTGACCCTTTGAAACCATTGCCAGCTTCGCGAGTAAAATTGGCTGCGATCAGACTTTGCATCGGCGACCCGCCGGCCATCGCGAAGATTTCGCCTCGATAAAATTCGCTTTTAAATACTGCTTGGCGTTCACGAGCCAAATATTCCTGGGCAGTCATGGTTTTCAGCACGGCAGACATGTCATGAGTTTCCATATTGCAAGCGAAAACGTTGCTCGCCGATCTGAAATTCGCAATTCTGACCTGACGATATACTAACTTGTGGCATTCGCAGCCAGATGCCATTGAGCGTTCGATTGTTCTGAATCACCCAGGTTCCCCTGGGACTGCGGGTCAGCAGTGCATGACGACTTTTTACAAACGGATCTTGACGGCGACAAATCTCGCAAGTGGGATCACTGCCAATCCAGTATTCACTTTGGGTCAGCATCGTTCGTGAACCCATTCCGCTGCCAATCATTTCACTAAAGAATCCTGCACCTGCCGGAACATATACAAGCGCCATGCGAGTTTGTGAGCCAGCGTTTTCAATGTCGATGTCATCCGAACCCGGCGTGTCGCCAGTCGGCGTTTGCGCTGCTTCATATCGATAGCGACCACCACCGACAAGCACTTCGGCGTTGTGAGCCAAAGGTGCTTTGTTGACGCGTACAAACAACCCGTTTTGGCTTTGCAGATCAGTGATGACCCAACGAGACTTGCCATCCGCCGTTTGTCGCCCGATCACGACGTGTCGTTTAGAAATCTGCTCGTCTTCAGGGAGTTGCAGATCGCCTTCGTTGCGCCCGATCACGAAGCGATCATGTCGCAGTCGGATCAGTTCACCCGTTGTCTGTCCGTCATCATAGACCGTTAGCGTGGCGGCGGGAGGACGTGACGAAGGACGATAAGGCTGCTCATCCACTTTTGCAGGCGTGGCCGCAGGTTGATTTTTTTTCTCAGGCTTCGCTGCGACTTCGCGAGTCTTAGCATCAGCTTCCGCTTCACGTCGTTTGCGAAGCTCGGCTTGGACGCGACGAATATCTTCGTCGGTTTCCAAAACCGTCCCCTGAGGCATATCAAAATATGGATCAGTTCTGTCAGGCATTGTTTGAAATTGGATATTTGGTTTAAAAAACATGTGGCACGATAACCAGCTCCAGCGGAACCGTAGCACCATTGTCGGGGACGGCCATCCCTGGTTGTTATACACTATGGCCCGTTCGGAAAAAAATGCAACATTGCTAGTTGAACAGTTCAGCAACGCAGCAACGGAAGAACAGCCCCCGCATCAGCTTCGGGCGTTTTGC
>JAYVSE010000318.1:0-5026 GCA_043775635.1 Planctomycetaceae bacterium
AACAAGAGTTGCTGATTCAATTCAAACCGGAAAAGCAACGGCGACCTGCTCCTCGTCGAATGCTAGTATCTAAGCGGCTTCCTCGTGCCGGTGGACCAATGACTGATTGGCTAGCAGATGGTTGACAACACTTGGTTCCGTCCCGGCCTTGTTTTCGTTCGCCAACAGCGAACGAAAATAAGGTCGGAACGGACGCGCTGGGCGCCTCGAATTCTAGCCTGTCAGTCTGGCTTCCATCGAGACGAGCTCGATGGAGAGCTTCCCGCGTTGCCGCAGTTTTTGAGTCTGTATTGGACACATCTTAAAGTGGTGTGGTCAGGTTCGCGACTTCAAAATTGGTGATATGCAGCAGATAGATATGCTGGTGTCGATCGGTCTCGGGATCGACTAGGGTGGCGAAGTGTTTACCGACAGCCAGATTGGTCGGGTAGCGGACTTCGTGTTTTTCGCCCGCTGATGTAACGATCGTGAACGGGATAAAAGGGCGAGTTTCGAGCAGTTCAAGCAGTTTTTCTTTCATGGTTATTTGAAATGAATGAGGATCAGCGGGAAACCAAAACTGCCATTGTATCGGTAGCGTCCACTTTTGGCCGGCCGATTCCGAGTTTAATCTCTTCAATAAAGTGCATGGTCAGGCAGGCAAAAATGATCGAAGCTTGCCGAAAAGGCGAAGCATTTTGTTAGCGGTGCGGCGCAAGCTAGCCGCCCGGTGTTTTGCGGGGGTTCTCGAAACCGCATCGGACGGCTCGCGGGCTGTTGATTTAATCAGCCGCAACGCGTTAGCGTCCGGTTATCAAACGTTAACCGGGTGCTAACGCACGTCGGCTGATTAATGATTTCGATATTCGACCTAAATCAACAGCCCGCTCGTGCCGTTCCGCTACTTAAGTCCGCGCCAGTATCTCCGCTGGACATCTTTTTCCTGTGCCCATTCGAGCTTGACTTGAAAGTTACTTTCCGATTCGATAGCCGAGATCGGCGAGCAGTCTCGAGGCTCGCGCTTGCTGGTCGCCTTGGAGAACGAGATTGTTTTCTTCTTGGGAGCCGCCGGCACCGCAACTATTTTTGAGCTGCGTCAGTAGGTCGGCCCGCACCCCTGCCGGTTGCTCCAAGCCTGTGATAATGGTTACTACACGACCCGCTTTGCGCTTCTCTACTCGTATTCGTAGCGTCTGCTTTGCCGGGGGATTGGCCGTTGGCGGTGGTGGCGGGCACTGGCAATCCGACTCCAATTGGCCGCACAGATCGCAATGGGTCGGCAAATCCCACTTGGTTCCAGCGAATAGCCCCATCTCCGAAAGCTCCCTTGACATTGTATAACAGCGAATGACACATCGGACGAAATCGCAATGTGACTCGGCCAAATTCGCCACCTTGCTCATTTAACCTCGTGACTGGATTTTGATGAAGAGGCAACGGTCGCTGGAACGCACTTAAAGTAAAAAACTAGGTATAATTCGGTCCGCTCTGTTATTGAAGTGGGATAGGCTTCCAGCGCTTCCAGCCTGTCATTTTTAATGCGACAGGCTGGAAGCCCATCCCGCTAATTGATCGAACGATCCTAAACAATTCGATTTTTGGTCTTGCAAGTACTCCTTTCCCATTCGACTCATGCCGCGTTCTCGTCTAGGTCCGCTCGCTCTCGAAGCGAAACTTGGTGACAACCCGTCGCAAAGCCTCGTCTGGCGCGCTATTCATGTCGATCTCCAGCGGGCTGTTGCAGTAAAAGTTTTCGCATCGCCGTTCGGTGGTACAGCCGAGGCCCGTGAAGCATTCGCCGATGAATGGGAATCCCTGAAACGGTTGCAACATCCGGCGATTGCGAGATGCTACGGCGGTGGATTTGAAGAAACCGACGCATACCTTGCATTTGAATTCATCGAAGGCGAAACGCTTGCACAACAACTAGAACGGCGAGGACGGTTGACTTGGGATGCCGTTCTTGACTTCGCGATTCCAATTGCCGAAGGTCTTGCTGCGGCCCATTCGATCGGCATTTGTCACGGCGCGATTGGGCCGAGCAAAATCATCATCTCGGGACTGTCGCCAATACTGATCGACTTTCGTATCGATCGAGTGCACTCAATTTATCGCAATACACGGGCAGTGACGCCACTAGAACTAGCGTTACAGCCTCCCGAGTTCGTCAACGATCAAACCGCCGTTTCACCGCGCGCCGATATCTACTCGCTCGGTGCAACGATGTTTCTTGCGCTTACCGGTCGACCTCCGATTTCTGGAGAGTCGTTGTCTGAAGTCACCCGTAATGTCGCCATCGAAGTCCCGCCCAAGGCAGCGTCGATTTCCCTTGATTGTCCGGTTTGGGTTAGCACCATTGTCCAGCAGGCACTTGAAAAGGACATCGATTTGCGACCGCATGATGCCAAATCGCTGGCCATGGCGTTAACCGAAGCTAAACGACGATCATCAGGGTTGTCCGGCGTTGCGGAACATGTCTCCAGTGGCTTCAGTCCACTGCAAATGACGAAGCAGAAAGACCGAGATGAAGCCCGAAAGTTGCTGGGGCGAGACTCGCTGGACGTTGGTGAGATCCCCGACGGGACAGCTTATCACGACAAAACTTGGTTTTTGTTAGGCATCTTTGTCGTCATCATTGGCTTTTTGGGTTGGTTGATATGGCCGCTAAGCGAATTGCAAATGCGAAGCCGAGCCGAGAAATTGATCGCTGAAGAAACCCGTTCGTCGCTTGAACAAGCCAAGAACTCGTACCTCCTTCCGATGACCAAGCGATTCCCTGACGGACCTCACGCGCAGTGGGTAACCGACCAAATCGACGTCATTGAAATGATGGAAACCGAACGTGCCCTGGCGGTAAAAATAAAACGCAACCTGCCGCTGCGCGACGAAGGGGAAAGGCTTTACGCCGAAGCGCAGCAATTCGAACGGTTTGGCGATACCGCAACGGCACTCGACAAATACAAGAGCCTGGAAACGTTGCTTGCCAACGAACCGAGATACAAACCGTATGTGAATTTGGCCAAGCGCCAAGTGGCACGCATTCGCAGCAATACAACCGAAACGGGCGAAGCGGCACGAATGGTACAAGCAAAATTAACCGAAGCCGATGCGCTTTTTCGTAATGGAAACGTCGTGGCCGCTCGTGATATCTGGTACAGCGTCATAGAACTATACGGCGACAATGCCGACGTCGGACCGCTCGTGAAAACGGCACAACAACGACTCAGCGACGCCGGTGCCAAGTCGACATCCAATAGTTCGGTGGAAAAAGAGTAAGCATTCATGGATCAGCAAAGGTCGCAACCTATACCGTCATCGAATGCTTCGACGAGCGATACAAGCTCATCAGCGGGACTTTCAAATGACGCTCCAGCGATCCCACCGCTGCAAATTGGTCAGTCAAGTTCGCTGGGCAGTGTCTGGCAGAATACGCTGCAAAGTCGGACGGCCGTGCTCGCGACACTCTTCCTGGTTACGGGAGCGCTCGGCTTACCGCTGTTATGGTACAGTCCCGTGTTCTCGCGATTCGAAAAATTTCTTTGGTCGTTGATGGCCGTGATGTACACATCGGCTCTGATTGGTGTCACATGGGCGATCGTTTACTGGTGTTACCAATTGGTAACGGGAACGCTGACGGCCAGTTAAACCAGTTCTCCACTTTTCTGTCGATTTCGACGGTACCAAATCGACCCCATTGGCCATTTGCCATTGGTGAAGAAGTTTAGCAGGCTAGAAAAATGCGAGCAGGACTTAACAATGGGACTTAGTACAGTCGAACTACAAATTTTCCTGTCAGGATTGAAACGCATCGTCAGTCGTCGTTCCTCATCTTTCTGTCGCTTATCTTTTTGTCAAGAATCGCCAGTTAAGCCTTCATGTCCAGTAACAACGCGTGATTCGCAAGTTCTAATAGGTTCTCGTCCAACATGCGGCTGATGGCGGCCTGGATGCCGATCGGATCGGTCACGGGGCGTCCTTTTTCTTGGATGACCAGCTCTGCCTTGCTCACGTCAGCAACCAATGCCGACACGATACTTTTGTAATCGCGCGTGCCGTCAAGTAATTGCAAGATTCGTTGTTGCAGGTCACTCAAGTGGATCGTTTCGTGCCGCAGGTTTGTGACCGATGCACGCGTTTTGGCTTGGTATCGACTGACAAGCGACGCCCACGGCTTTTCTGAAATCATCGTCGTGTAACGGGGGCGCTCGATACAAAGGTCAACGTGCGTGGTGGCATAGCAATGCAGGAGCGGATCGGCTAAGCGTTTGATTTCGCGGTTGACGGTCGCTTGATCCATGATTACAGCGTCGTGTTGAACTTTCCCACGAGCAGCAGCAATCAAATCATCAAAATGCATTGAATGTGGCCACGCCGATTGCAATTCCAGCATCGCCGCTTTTAACAACGCATCCGTCGTTCCTAGAGTTGAACCAGAGCGACGAAAAACAACCCGTTCGTTGGAATGCAAATCAGTGATCGGGGCCTCTGGTTGTGCGGAAGTCGCGGCGAACAAGTTGCGAACAACCGCACTATCTGGCTGCCGATTTAGCGTGGCCTTTTCGTGACAAAGCAATGTTTGACGAAACAACCTGTTGCGTACAAAATCCATGTATTGCTCAAGCTGAATAACATCGACTCCATCCGTCATTTCGGTAGCTGGCAACGATGTATTCGCTACGGTCGTGACGCCATCACGGCGAGATCTTGCGAGTTCGGTGACCATCTGCTCAACGTTCTTCGAAAAGTTACTCGCCATCATCATGCTGTATTCGGCTTCGCCTAAATATTGCAGCCCGAAATTTTTCGCACGTTCCATAAATTGATAAAAATAAATAGGCTCGTTGATGTCTTCCAAGTGTTCGTGGATCAAGTAATAGTCATGCTTCGTCGTCAAACCCTGGACCTCATCGGCTAGCAGTTTACTGAACGCATTATTCTGAGAAGACGTTGCTTCGGCAAGAAAATCAAGTAACGCGCGACCCTGCTGAAGTTGAGTCTCAGGGTTTTTGAAAAACTTCGCCCGGTACAACATCAGATCACGAATCAT
>JAYVSE010000319.1:0-11704 GCA_043775635.1 Planctomycetaceae bacterium
ACAAACACGTGATGCGGAGAATGGCTCCCTTGACCGGACGGGACAATGGTCCCATCCTACGTAGCTTGGGGCCATTGCCCCGAGTAGATGCGGCCCCTAGAGATTTCGTTTGAACAATCGCACAAAAGAATGGCTTTTGACACTGCCGCCTCATTTCAATCGCACAGGTCGAAAAATTTTATAGTTTGGCGAAGTGTTATGTTTGAAAGAAAACAGGTGACCAATGCAGCCGAAACGATCTGATGCCCCAAACCATACCATTGCAACCGAGAATGAACGGCTGGACGTGCTTGCCGTTGGGGCTCATCCAGACGATGTTGAGATTGCTTGTGGCGGCACGCTAGCAAAGCTTGTCCTGCAAGGCTATCGAGTTGGAATCATCGACCTTACCGATGGCGAACCGACGCCAAACTCACCAGGACCTGACGTTCGACTCGCCGAAGCGGTTGCCGCCGCCAAGGCGCTTGGTATTCATCAGCGAGTGAATCTCGACCTTCCCAACCGACGATTATTCGACTGCTTCGAACATCGCGTCGCCCTGGCGACCCAGTTTCGTATTTGGCGCCCTCGCATTGTCATCGGATTCGGGGCGAAGACGCCGATGGCATCGCCAGACCATTATCAAGCGATGCAAATCACGGACGCCGCCGTATTTTACAGTCGGCTAACCAAGTGGGACGAGCATTTTGCTGGATTGCCCGTTCACTCCGTTTCGCGTCAGCTTTACTTCCGCCTGGCAGTGGAGTCCGATTTCATTCCCGGCGAATCAAGCCATATTACGGTTGATATCGAAACAACTTTAGAAATGAAGATTGCATCGATACTGTGTTACCAAACCCAATTTGCGGCAAAGGCTTCCATCGCAGACCGCGTCCGAGCCGCAGCCATGGTCAGCGGCTACGCAGCGGGCGTTAGCGCCGGTGAAGTCTTTGTGTCAACGCGACCGTTCGCAGTCGACGATTTAGTCAAGACAGTGCTTTAAGGTTGCAACAACGGCGACGGATCGTTGAAGTGACTGGCCTTTGGTTTTGGCTTGGCCCGACCCTTACGTATTAAGACAGACTCCACCAAAGACTGCTTGGTTGGAACCTTTGCTTTTTTGGCTCGCATATGCTCGGGCTTGCTGCGAGCATGGCTTTTCCCAGCCAATTTGGTGGAATCGCCGGCGGAGCGAGAATTTTTTTGGGCTCCACCTCGCCGTAGTCCCTTGGCTTCACGGGGCTCAAGTCCTTCCGCTCGATCAGCCTCATTCAATACCGTTGCGGACGGTTGATTTCGACCGACTGGGATTCGCTTGCGAAGGATTCGTTCGATTGCCGTCAGGAGTTCCGGTTCGTGAGGTCCACAAAATGAGGTGGCGATGCCAGAGCGGCCCGCACGACCCGTTCGACCGATGCGATGAACATAGGTTTCCGCAACCTGCGGAAGGTCAAAATTGATCACGTGACCAATACCGCTCACGTCGATACCGCGTGCGGCGATATCGGTTGCGATCAGCACCTTCAATTCACCCGACTTGAACGCATCTAGCGCTCGCTGACGCGCTGATTGCGACTTGTTTCCATGAATCGCTTCGGCAGTGATTCCCATCGATTCAAGCTTGCGGACGACCGCATTTGCACCATGCTTGGTTCGTGTGAACACGATCGTGCTACCGTCGGATCGTGAGCGCAACAGGTGAGCTAACAAGTTCGGCTTATTCTTTTGCGCGACGTGATAAATGCTCTGTTCAACCGTTTCAGCCGCTGGACGCTCAGGATTGATCTGAATCCGTAGCGGATCGTTTAAAATCTGCTTCGCAAGTGACAGGATCTCGACCGGCATCGTGGCCGAGAACATCAGCGTTTGCCTACGAGTGGGCAGCTTGGCAATGATCCGTCGAACATCGGGCAAGAATCCCATGTCCAACATATGGTCAGCTTCATCAAGTACCAACGACTCGACGTGGCGTAAATCGACAAACCCTTGCGACGCAAGGTCTAACAAGCGTCCGGGGGTGGCGACGACGATGTCAACGCCGCGTTCCAGCTCGCGAGTCTGTGGATTTTGATTTACGCCGCCGAAAATGACTGTCGTCCTTAATCGAGAATGCTTCCCGTAGCGATTGAAACAATCGCCAATCTGAGCTGCTAATTCGCGGGTTGGAGCCAAGACCAGAGCACGGATCGAAACGGCAGCACCGCTGGATCGTCTGGAATGAGATGGTTCTCGATCGACTCGCCGTTCGGCTAAGCGATGCAAGATGGGAACGGCGAACGCAGCCGTTTTTCCCGTGCCGGTTTGCGCGCATCCGAGGATGTCACGCCCTTCAATTCCGGCGGGAATGGTTTCATTTTGGATCGGGGTTGGGATGGTGTAACCGAGATCGTGGATCGCGCGCAAAACGGGCGCAGCAATTCCGAGAGATTCAAAAGTCATGCACTGTATCGTGGGAGAATCCCAGGACCGAAACGGTGTCGTCGCAAGCAGCGACTATGAAAGTAACCGGGTGAGCCTGGAGCTTGGCTGAATCGTTCGCAATCACTGGATACGCGATACGTTCAACGTGTGGTGAATAGTATAGACGGTCCCACGCCGTTAGTCCAGGCACGAAATCGAGCGAACCGAAAACTTGCTCTTCCCCGCACCTACCTCGCAACCAGTTACCGGCAATCAGCGAGAAGTGTCCGCATTTTTCACTATTGACCCCCACGTAGAGAAAATAATATCGCTTACGGCCATGGACAGACTTTTTCGCAACTTCGCTAAACGTTGCATCGCGGCAACGCTCTTGTTGACGGCGGGTTGCCACCACCCAATGACAGCACCCATCCAGGTGTGGGCCCCGCCGCGGCTACAGTCCGCTGTCGGCCAAGTTGTTGCCGTCTCACCCGTATCCGGCGACCACCGCATCGCAGGGCCGTTACACGTAGCAATGCTTGCCAATGCTCCTTTGGACGAAGGGCGGACGTTGCAGTGCCGTGACTCGCTGTCGTTGCAAAGCAACCAAACCATTCGCTTGGTCTCCGCCGTTGAAGGCGAAACGAGCGATATCGCGATCCTTTCCATGGCTCGGCGACAAGGCATCGACTACTTACTTACCGGCGAGATCGTCCGGCAACCGAGTATTGAAAGGAATGCGATCCACCGAGCGTCGCAGCAATCGATAGAACCGGATCCACCATTGACGATCGGCAAGAATGGCACGCTTGCCGTGTCATGGAAACTCATCGATGTTCATGGCAGACGACCGGACACCGGCGTCCCTGTTGTGACCAAGTATGGTGAATCGGTGGATATCCAAGGCGTTGCTAGCGCGGCAGCGAGCGATGCTTGGAAACTGATCACGCCCTACGTCCAGGCCGACTCCGTAAAATTGGCCACGCCGCGTTTTTCAACGTTAAGTCACGAAATTCGACGTGGCAATATGGCCGCGACAAACGGAGACTGGATGACGGCGCAGGACGAATGGACTGGCGTTCTCAAAGCAGATTCGAGTCATCACGCAGCGATTCATAACCTTGCCATTGCCGCAGTTGCCAGACAAGATTATGACGATGCCAATCGATTGATTGGCGAAGCTTTGAAACTCAGGAACAAAGCGATGTACCGAGAAACAGCCGTCTGGATCGAGTCGCGGCAACGCGATTATCACCAAGCATTCGGACTTCCCGATCCCGCTTCGGGCTGGTCGGCAACGCGTCATTAGCATCGTGCCGTTTTTCATTGTCGTTTTTCATTGTCGTCTTTCGCTCCGCGAAAGAACGGAGAAACACGCCTTACGCAGAGCGAAAGGCAACACCCCTGGTCGCCCATGTAAGAAGCCCCAGGTCGAACAAGTCCAAATTCGACGCCCCAACGAGCTTGCCTCGTTGGACGTAGCGCTTCGTATGCTAAACATACAGCAATGTCCTAGCGCAGACCCCCATGAGCTTGTCTCATGCGGTGAATCAGACTTTCTCGCGGGTGCTGCGTGACATTTTAATTTTTAATTGTTGATTGTTCGAGTCATTTTAGCCGACGAAGCGCGCGCTCCAACGAGACGAGCTCGCTGGGGGCGGAGAACTGTGCAAGGCCAACGGCCTCTGGGACATGCGATTAAGAGGTTACCAGCGGACCGCGAATTTATGTAGCCAAGAATCCGTTTCGTATTGAGCGTATATGCTGTTCAATTCGTTTCCGATTCGTAGGCGAGAAGTATTGGCCTACATCCTCCGTATTCCAAGCGGATAAGATTTGTTCGGCAAAACTTGCAAGCAAACTGCACCCTTGCTTGTAATCCCAACCAACGCGCAGGAAGAGCGAGCTAAAGCGATGGAGCGCGAAAGATTCAAACTGATCGGAACCACCGAGTTTCAAGGCCAGTTTTTCGCCACCTGGGGAGAAGTAGGCGATCGTTGCAACTAGATCATAGGCGGGCGAAAGCGTGGCCACTCGACCGTCCCGATACAAGACCGAGAAGTTCTTCAAATGTGCGTCGCCATTTCCACTGACAATACAAAAAATGACAACCCTCAGGAATTCTTCAACGCATTCTGGCGCAATCCAGCTCAAGATGCTGGCGATCTCTTCATAGCTTCCGTTATATTGTTCGTGTCCTGCGGGACGATCAAGGATTTGCCCAAAGTCCTCCATGTGTATCCGTAGGTTAGAGTCACGGTCAAATCTTCGACATACAAACACGTCACCGTCCCCGGTTGGCATATCTTCAGGTATTGAATCGAAATCATTGACACTACGCAGCTCGAAATCGGGCGTCACAATACCGGAACACTTGGCCCAGTTCATCGTTGCAAACTCGCAGCGCGGCAAACCAGGAAACTCTGGCGAATGAAACTTTGCAATGTATTCCACTCCCTCTGCGCTGGCGCTTGTGGTCAGACCTCTCGCAGTTGAGCGTGCTGATAATTTCCATTGCGCTCCTGCAAGTGAAAAGCGAAACTGATTGGTTATCGACCTAGTAGAAAGCAAATGCAGCGCCGGGCGATCACTTCCCAACAATACTGAAGCAGGCCGCATGATAATTGCGCCCGGCAAGTTCTCACCTAACTGATTAAGTAAACTGAACCCATCACTTTCATCGATATTGAGCAAACGCGTTCGCCAGCGTCGCATCGTACCTTGGGGTAGTAAATGGTCGAACCAACTGATTGGACCACCAACCGATATCGACTTGGGAAGTCGATCCTCAAACATTTGAGCTAAAACAGGACGAGATTCGATGTGCGCAGAAATGTAGTTGTCGCTAAAAGTAAACACTTCGCTCTCGTTATCGAAGTGTTCGAGCAATCCGATCTCAACGTCACCAAGATAAACACTTAGAGCCCTCATTCCGCGACAACCTTTCGCGCGACTGGCGAATCGCTATCTTCTGCAATGCTTGTAATCAAGGGCCGAGCGTCAATTGAATCGCCAATTCGATCCTTCACGAAGCTTGCAAAGTACTTTTTTAACAAAGATCGTCGATACGTCCTGAAACCCTCAATATCCTTTGTATTGAGCAATCGAACCGCTTCGCGATCAAGCAAATGCGACGCGAGAATAACTTCATCAACATCATTTGCCAACAGTGTTTCAGGCTTCAGTTTGTCGACTCGAACAACGACGTCAGTGCGAAGCTGCTCACCGCCGACGAGCGACACCAGTAGATTTTTAAGCAAGGTTTCGAGGTTTGCAGGTTCCGAACTCACTTCCTCCTCGTCCTGCGATAGAACTTCCTCTAGTTGTTCAAAATCAAAGCTCTGCTGCGTTGCCATTGCGACGCTGACTGGATTGGCAGCTAGTAGTCCGAGAACAAACACTTTGCTTGAGGCCCGATTCATCGAAAGTGGCTTGTCGATTTCATTTGACGGGTCATTGGCAAACGTCGCTGCCTGACCGTCCGAACTGGTTGCCAGTAGATTTGCGATTGCCTGATCTGGTTTTTTGAACGATTCGGTCTGTTTCAGTAAGCGATTGATATAGGCATCCGATATTTCCTCGTGTTGGCCCGAAATTGCGCCTTGCCAGATCCACTTGGCGGCAAGACGATCAACGCGACTATTGTCAGTATAGAATCTGTCGTAAAACGCGGTCAGGAAAATAAGCGGCAGTCTGTAGGGGAGCAGTTTCCAGTGCGGAATGCCCGCGCTTTGAATGGCCGCGACGGCTCGACGAAGCGCCTTCTCGGTTCTAGAAATCGAGTTGTTTTCAACGACGTCCGGCGAATCAACCGATACGTTTGCAGCAAGGCGACACGTTATTTTGAGGCAGCGCAGGAACAGATCCGCGTCGATTGTGCCAAATCCCATGTCAGCCATTCGAGCGACCGCCGTGCGAATTGGCTTCACGCCCTCCTTGCCGTATTGAGCTTCAAAAATTTCGGATTCTCGCATGCCGATTCCCGCAGTATTGACTCGCGTAAAAATCAATCTGACAAGACTCTCATCCGCACCAGAGACGATATAGGCCGGCACCTCATATTCACGAATCGCTTTACCTAGTTCCAATGCTCGATCCACCAAAATTGGATTGCTGTCACCATATTGCCAAATCCTAAGCCACTTCAGCAAGTCTACGGAATTGCATAACACATTCAGTGGAATCCAGCCCGGCGGTACTACCTTCCGATGAAGACGGACGAATTGCTCGTGCTCTAAGTCGTACCAAATTGCCCAAAAATCTCCTTTCGGGGTTGAATCGGAACGAAGCAGGCAAGCGACTAACGCAGTAATGCGCTGTTGGCCATCAATCACCCATAGTGCATCCTGCCGCGAGTTTGCCTCGACGGTGTATGGCCCAAAACGGAGAGTATCAGCGGGTCCCGAATCGCGAGACAAGAGCAAGTCGCCAACTGGAAAACCACGGCGAATGGAATCAAAGTACTCAATGACCTGCTTTGATCGCCAGCGAAGCGGTCGTTGGAATTGCGGCACGCGTAGGCAACCATCAGCCGCTTCCTGCAGCAATTGCTCAATCCGAAACCCCCTTGCTTCGGGTCGACGATTGAGGACTTTTCCGTTTGCTGGATTACCGGCTGGGGGCATTTCAAACTCCACTGACTTCGATTCGTGTACCCAAGGTAATTCCTGCTCCCTAGCGTACTGTTGGACGCACTTTATCCTGTTTTGGTTCAGCGTGAAATGGAGTCATGTTTGATCGCTATTATCCACAATCGAGCACCTCTAGACATGCGTCTTCACGGAACGTGGCGGAGATCGCCGAGTCAATGCGTGTAAACGGGTGGCAAGGTGGGCCGATCCGGGCTGTAGAACATAACGGAATCGATTTACAATTGAGGGAGCCGATTAGGATATTCGATGAGCCGACGCTTGCAAGCAATTACTGGAGTGACGACATGCCGCAACGAGTGATCGTCGATGAAAACGCCGGTCCAGGCGCGCCGGTCTGGGAGCAGTTTCAGCGGACGAGGAGCGGCGAGTTGGCCGAATTCCTGTTCCTGAAGGAATCGCATCCCGGCATTCCAGACGTCGAGATCCTTGACAAGCTGTTGCCGCCCGGTGCGGTCTTGTTGACCGGCGATCGCGTTCTGCACATGCAGGCTCTCCATCGCGGCTGCCGCTCCCATACGCAGGACGAACATGGCAATCTTACACAGGGACCGCTGCCCGGTATTCGCGCGTCGGAGCCGGTCGAGAGCGTCCACCGGGAATTGCAGGACGATTACTATGCGGCTTTGTTGAACACGCTTCCGCTCACGCCATTTCGATTCACGTCGGACGTGCCACGTTGATAGGTTGAACCGTGGTCGGTGCCGCTTCGCAACAACGCAAGCAAATGAGCCGACAGGTCACTCAGGTGGAACTGACATACAAACAGTGAAACCGCCCGTTCACGACTCAGATCGACGCTCCGAGAAAGCTTTTCGCACCGACCCGCCAAACGGTATGCACGGGGATCGCTGCAACGATTCAGGACATCACGTAAACTGACCCCGCGGTGTGGCGCGTCATCAGCATCGAGCAATACCTTTCGATCGGCGATCAACGACTCGAGCTCTTGAAGGCACTCGGACAAATGCTGCGTCCCGTCGCTGACTTGGGGTGCATTGAGCGTAGTGGTTCCCATCCGAGTATTGTCGAGCGACTCATCAAGTTTCTCGACACATTGCTGCAACGCATGAAGGTAATCATCAACGCGTTCGATCCAAGTAGCTGACATTTACTGGCTCCTTTGCAAACGAAACAATTCGTACATTGGGTCGGCAACTGTGCTTGCCGACGCTTCGGAAATTTTTTCAACGAGGACGGCGTCAAGCTGCTGTTGAAACACCTCTTCACCGCGTCCGCCATGAAAATAAGCTGGCTTTCCGACCGTTGATCTCATCGATTGCAACATTTGGCCAAACAATGTCTGTCCGACGAAGTCTTGAAAGGCGTCATGAAGTGGATCTTCCTCGCCTTTTACCGTCGTCCCCACAGGCGCAGCTTCCTGCGAAAGTAAGCTCGCTGAATCGAGAGCTTTACTGGTCATAGGATTAGCGGCTGACGAATGCTGCGACCAATCGATCGTGTTTATGCCACGTATCATTCGAAGACTACCTCGCCGAATAAATCGCCTTTTCGCTTTAACGTTTTGATAATCGCGATCAGGTCATCCGTAGGAACATCAAGTGCATTAAGCGCATCGGCAAGCGACTTCAATTTCGCATTTTCTGCTAACGGCGGTTCGCCGATCGAAACCAGTGATTCTCTTGAGCTCCCACCCGCTTCGATTCGAAGATTGCGATGTGTCACAAGCACAGGTGCGACCTCTACATCTTCACCGATAACAACGACACCATCCCTCTCGTTGATCACAACCCGCGTCGAATGATTGGAAAGCTGTATAGGAATATTCAGCAAAAATGAAATGAACTTAATCGGATTCTCGCGGTAAAGCTCTGGGATCATGACTTCAACATGTAACTGGTCGATTGCCTTCGCTTGCGTTCGGCGCTGTGATGAGGTTGCCGAATCGGAATCACCGTCACCGAGTGTCAACGTCGAAAGATTGTTGATTTCATCTTCAATCCGCTGTGTCGTATCGAAGGTTGCGAAATCGCGATCAAGAATCAAGGTGATTTTTCCGTTGAGGTGAAAGGAAGCATGGATGGTCGATTCCATTTTCCCACCCAACTGGATTCTCGCGTTTGTAGGCGGCCCATCAGGCGAACTGTTCAGCGGTCCCTGCGCAAGCGCGAAGACTTGCGGGTTATCAGCGCGCGGGCCCAGTAACGGGGTCAACATTAAATAGCCCCCATCAAGACTTTTGGCGTTGATCGCATTGATGGTAACGTCGAGCTGGTCACCTTGCTGAGCTCCAACCGCAGGCACCTTCGCCGTGACGAACACGAGCGCGACGTTTTTTGCGTCTTGAACGTCTTTGATGTTTACCCGACCTAATGAATCAAGAGCTACCTGGCCACCCATCAACTGCATCATCCTGGCAAGTGCCCTAGCGGTTGGTGCTGCATCACCATCGCCGGTACCGCGCAAGCCAACGACCAGTCCCAAGCCCTGTAGCGTGTTGACTTCTTGACCTTTGAGCCGACAGAGATCGCCAAGCTTCAGACCACCGGCAAATGCTGGCGCAACCATCAGCGACACGGCAACAATAGCGGACAAAATGCGCGTAAACATCAATGCTTTTCGGTAAAGTCTAGAATGGACTGAATTCACTTAGCCACCGCGTTAACCAACCGCGCCGATAGCCATCTCGCAGTTGCCCTTTGTCATTCTTGCGGATCTGCAGATCGAGCAAATCGCGGCTCAGAACTATGTTATCGGGGCCGATGTCTTGGGCACGGCAGATCCCTGTCAACGAGGTATTCCAGCTATTGTCGTTGACACCAATTCCTTTATTAGCCTCCAGCACCAAATTGCCATTGGGTTGGATATCGACAACGCGAGCCGCGACGTTGAACGCCATCGACTCTGCTGACTTGAGCGTTGAATCGGCTCGATAAAGCTCATTCGATTCTCCAGTGATCCTTGGATCGCCAGTGCTTTGCAGATCTTTCCCCAGGTCACCCTTTCGAAATGCGATCCAGTCTTTAAGGATTGCATCATGCAACGTGTTTCTTCGGCTTTGGGCAGCACCGCTGGCATTCATTCGTGTGATTTCATCAACACGGATGGTAACAATGTCTTGGACGCGAAAAGTCCGTAGCGGTGGTGTTGGTGTATAAGTCCAACTGGCGCTAGCCAAGCCAACGTCACCATAGCCTGATGAAGTTGTCGGCATTGGCAGTCCGCGTATCGCTGAACCGCTGGCAAGTGGCTGTGCTGTCGTTGGCGCACCCACGGATGCATCGACCGGTCCCCACGCCTGAGCGGGCAATTGACGAAACAGCGACGACTCCTGAGCGAGTAAACAATCCGAATTTGCTCCGGTGGCAATAGCGATCATCGCAGATTTAATTGCGATTCGAATCCATCGATTGATGCGCATCATCGAACCCTCGGAGGACGTGTCAAAATTTCAACTTGGCCTGCACCTACAACTCTAGCCAGTAATTTTCGCCTTGGCTCCAGCGTTTCAATCGGTATTAAATCGCCGTGTGCGCCAGGTGCCAGCGACTTGGCACTCGTGGCAACCGTGAATCCTCCACCGATCACGCGTACTTCCACAAGATCGCCGCGTTCGATCACTGTGATTGGAGCAATCGACGCGCGGGTTACGGGGCGTTTCTTTTGAAGTGTCGTTTGAACTTGGAACCCAATCGCGTCGTTGATGTCGGTAATCACATCATCGGTGGACACGTTGCGGGCTGCTGGTATCAGTTCGAGGTCGGTTTCGGAAATGACGTGACCTCGTCGCAATCCTTCCCGAGCAACCACGACCAATGGTCTCGCCGAAAACTCGACCTCAACAAACGCAGTGATCGGCTCACGCGAGTTCATACCAACGACCTTCGAAATATGCTTGCCTTCGATGGGAGCCACTTCCCAACTAACCGTATCCACACGTCGTAAATCGCTGAGGGATTCGATCGAGGCTTGATTCGCATCAATGACAATTTCAAATGCATCACGGAGCTTCACATCATATCGATCGATGCCATATTGAATCAACTTTGTAACCCGCTCACGCTCCGTCGGTGTCATCGGCGGCATTACCTTGATGACGCTATTCGGTGAAGGAAATGATGCCGGCGGTTTCGCTTGACTTGAAGCCTGCTGAGCACGCGGTTCTAAGGATGCAGTCACACGTCGATAGATCACTCGTACTGCGGAAGCCCCAGACCATTGAATATCTGGAATCGTTGTGGACCGAGCAACCGCTTCGATCAATCGCGTCCGATCGATAACCATTTCATGCTCATCGACCGGCATCAATCCGATAATTGCCGCGCCCGATCGTTCCCACATGGGTGACGATTGCTCGCCGGGCTCCGCGACATCGCGTAATCGCAGTAGTGGCGAGTGAATCACAACGTCTTTTTTCAAGATCAGATTCCACTGAGCAGATTCATCCAGACGAGCCAGCGGTAGCGGAGACTTTCGTATGGGGATTAGCGGCATTCCTTGCGCGTTCAACTCGGAACTCGCCAATAGTGACGAAATTGCGAAGGCGGTCAGCAAACGCAAACGTTGCGACGCGGGACGAACCGCCGGATATGATGGTCGCGTTGGATGCATTTTAGAACAATGCCCCGCTTCGTTGCTGGGGCAGAACGTTTTGTGTAGTGGGATTCGCCAGAATTCCCAACGTTTTAGTGTGCTGAGGAATTCTGGCGAATCCC
>JAYVSE010000320.1:0-25617 GCA_043775635.1 Planctomycetaceae bacterium
TAAACCGTGTGGGCAACGCCCCGCGCGAGGCTCGCGGCCCGTTGGGCACGCGGTTTAACGATTCTTTCAAGCGGCATCAATTAGTTCTCGGACCACTAGACGAGTCCCTTCGAAGCTAACGACATTGAGTTTACCTGTTGACTTAGCAGATAAGTTTTATAGCCACCGCCAACGTTGACGGCGTCAAAGCCAGATTGACGAAGAACGCATGTCGCTAAGTATCCACGCTGGCCAACTTGACAATAGGCTGCGATCTTTACGTTTCGCGGCAACTCATTTAATCGTGACCGCAGTTCGTCGACGGGTAAATTGATCGCGCCTGGAATGTGGCCTAATAGAAACTCTTGCGGTGTGCGAACGTCGATCAGGTATGGCCGATCAAGTATCTCACTTGATGCAATCTCTTCAACATCGATTTGTGGGTGTTCGCCGCGTAATAGACCACTGGCTACAAAACCAAGCATGTTCACAGGATCCTTAGCCGAGCCGTACTGAGGCGCGTAGCAAAGCTCCATCTCTTCCAGGTCAAAGACGGTCATCTTTGCTTGAATGGCTACGGCGAGGAGATCGATTCGCTTGTCAACTCCGTCTCCGCCGACGCCTTGAGCACCTAGAATTAAACCGGTTTTCGGATCGAACAAAAGCTTCAACGTCATTGGCTCCGCGCCCGGGTAGTAGCCAGCGTGGTGAGTAGGATGGACGTAAACTTTGCGAAAAGGGACCTGCAATTGACGCAACGATTTTTCGGACTTGCCCGTCATTGCTGCTGTTCGGCCAAGGACGCCCACGATCGCTGTTCCTTGAGTACCACGGTAACGGATTACGCCACCCAGCGCGTTGCCTGCGGCGATTCGGCCTTGACGGTTTGCCGGACCAGCTAGCGGTACTTGCGTCACATGGCCAAGCACAGCGTCGTGTACTTCGATTGCGTCGCCAACGGCGAAGATGTCAGGATCTCGCGTTTGCAAAAACTCATTAACGCAGATTCCGCCGCGCGATCCGACCTCCAGGTTAGCATCGATGGCAAGTTGATTTTCGGGCTTGACGCCGACCCCGATGATCACAATTGAAGCGACCAAGCACAGCCCCGAGCTAAATCGAAGCGACAACACCTCGCCAGCTTGTTCGATCGATAGCAACGTTTGGCTGAATTCAACTTGCACGCCATGTTCAATGAGTGTCTGGTAGATGGGGCTTGTTATCTCGCGGTCCAGCGGACCTAGAAGCTGTTCGTTGCGCTCGACAATCGTAGTGCGAACCCGTCGATGTACGAAGTTCTCGATCATTTCGAGGCCAATGAATCCACCACCGACGACGACGGCGCTGGTGACTCCTGCGTCAACTCGTTGTTTGATCAGGTCCACGTCTTGAAGATTTCGCAATGTAAAGATTCCAGGTAAATCAATACCGGGAACATCTGGTTTTAAAGGTGCCGCACCAGGTGCCAAGATGATCTTGTCATAGGGTTCGTCATATACGCGCCCCGTATCCAATTCGCGAATCTGGATAGACTTCGAATTGCGATCGATCGATTCAACCAGCGAACGAGTTCGCACGTCTAGCTTGAATCGAGTGCGCAGTCGTTCGGGTGTCGTGACGACCAATTTGTCACGCGTCTTGATTTCACCACCGACGTAGTAGGGTAGCCCACAATTTGCGTACGAGACGTCAGGACCGCGCTCAAACACGATGATTTCGGCGTCTTCAGAAAGTCGTCTCGCCCTAGCCGCCGCGGATGCTCCACCGGCAACACCCCCAATAATCAATAGCTTCATGTTGTTCAATTGAGGTTAGCAAACAAAGCCTAGAACTCGGATTCAATGACTTCGCTGCCACCGCGAGTGGAGAGGTTTAGGTAGGTGTCGTAGTTGATGCTGTAGTTAAAAAATTTGACGCTGCCGTCGACCATCGAGATGTGACATCCGCCAGGGTGCCAGGACCAGAAGTGTTGCGTGTGGATGAAGTATTCTGACGGGTTGTGATTGCCCTGCAATAGGCCTAAGCCAGAGCTGACATAATGCTCGCATTCGTGACCACCGCAGATTGGCCAGCCCCAACCGAGGTCGTAGGGTATCGCGCGTTCACCGATGAGCATGGTGTGAGAAGTTCCGTCGAGTACATCGCGAAATCTGCGGAAGCTGCGGCTGTACATCATACCGTTGCCATCAAGCATACCGCCGCAGCCGGAATAGGTTCCAGTCACGTTCGAATCATTGCTTCCGGCCATCCCTAAATAATTGGCGGGATGAAGCACGCCGCAATCTCCTGAGAGCGGCAGTGAACCGAGTGGACCCGAAAGCAGCGGCAAACCAGAAAGCGGATCGCTGGGGCATAGCAGCGTTGCAATCGCTTTGGAGCTTGGATCGCTTTGGCCAGTCGCTTGAAGTGCTTTGATGTGATTGCCACAGAGCGGATTTGCAAAATCGATCGATTCATACGCCGCTGCCTCTTCCATGAATGGTAACAGGTAGGCAGCCATGCCCCATGAGAATCCGTAGGGCGAGGTGTGATAACTTCCCGGTGGCATGACCTTAAATGCGGATTCATAATTGTGAATCGCGAGTGTCAATTGCCGCAGATGGTTTGCACAACTCATGCGTCGCGCCGCCTCGCGCGCCGCCTCGCGTGCCGCTTGAACGGCTGGTAGCAATAGTGCCACAAGTATTCCGATGATTGCGATCACGACTAAAAGCTCTACGATCGTGAATCCGCGATTCCTTGTCCGCGGCCATGAATGGGTCATTATTGCGGTTCCTGTGAAGTTTCATTGCCCAGGTCGATCTCGCTTTGCAACGCAAAATCAATCGTTAAATCAGCAGCCGACGAGTTAGCAGGGGAAACATCCGATTTTGATTCCCACTGCGTTCGACTGGGACGAGCCGCAATCGGTTCCTTAGTGGGATTAACGTCCGTCGAAATTTCGCTGGGGCCTCGTTTGGCCGACGATGAACTTTCCGAAAGGCTGGAACCCGTATTCGCTAGTCCTGGCGGATTGGTTTCAGCACCAACGACAACTCGATGAGGTCCCGCTGACGGACCATTGACAGCCGTAAAACGGTATCTTCCGGCAGAAATCGAAGTGCTTGCCGCTGGCCCTGAATGGCCGCGATCGGGAAAAAAGCTGATTGAGCCGCGAACGACAGGGGTTCCATCAACTGACACCGTTCCTGAAATTGGCCGGCGGTCGCTTTCGGCACTGCAGCCTGCCAAGCTTAAAAACGCACCAAGGCTGAACAGGGCGAGCAACCAATTCGACTCAGAGTGCGACGCATTGTCGCCCGCTTGCTGGATTTTGACTGAATTCATTACGTTGCCCACGAGACGCCACACGATTGCGAAGACCGCTATTCTATGATCGGCTGAGCGCAATGCGAGTCTTTCCGTCGACCAAGAGTTCCTGTTTTGTCGAAACGCAAGAATAATCATTCGAATAAACGCCGAGACAGAGCACTGTTTCGTCCATTTGGCCGCCGCAGCGAAGTCGGCGATTTGCCAGGACTCGTCGCTGCGAAAGGCGAATCGCATCCGACAACGGTCAACTATTTTACGTTTGATAAAAATGCGTTCATAGAGCGACAGGGCCTGGATGCGAAGGCGATCCAAGGGATCGTCGATAAGCCTGGGCACGTGACCTGGATCGACGTGATCGGGCTAGCAGATACAGAGATCATTGAACGACTCGGGACTCGCTACGGGATTCACCCGCTGCTGCAGGAAGACATTGTTCACACACATCAAAGGGCCAAAGTCGAGATTCATGAAGGCAGCTTAGCCTTGATATTACGAATGGTCGAGTCAACCGCACCGTTGGTATCAGAGCAGATTACTTTTCTGCTATGCGGGGCAACCGTCATTACGTTTCAAGAACGGATTGGCGATTCATTTGAGCCCGTGAGGCGTCGCATTCGCAGCCGTCTCGGGTCGATTCGATCGCTCAGTGCCGACTACACGTTTTACGCGCTTATCGATACCGTCATCGACGGTTTTTTTCCGCTGATGGAAGCTTATGGCAAGACGCTTGAGGAACTCGAAGATGCAATCGATTCAGGGATCAACTCCGCCGTCCAACAGCGAGTGCATTCAATTCGCT
The DNA here is from genome assembly GCA_043775635.1 of Planctomycetaceae bacterium. Classification (GTDB taxonomy): domain Bacteria; phylum Planctomycetota; class Planctomycetia; order Pirellulales; family Pirellulaceae; genus UBA6163. The sequence goes on from JAYVSE010000320.1 coordinate 4,091, forward strand.
CCGAAATGTCGCAGGTTCGCAAGATTGCATGGGCGCAGCGAGATGCGATACAGAGGCTGGTGACCGAAGCCGATGGCTTAGTGCAACCAGCAACATTGCCGTTTCTTCGCGACTGCTTGGATCATACTGGGCAAGTGTTGGATGTCGCTGAAATATTTCGAGATGTTGCAGGTGACATGCGTGATCTGTATTTCACGCAGATCAGTCTTCGCACCAACGACGTGATGAAGTTGCTAACCATCATTTCGACTATTTTCATGCCACTGTCATTTATCGCTGGCGTCTACGGCATGAACTTCAATTCAGACATCAGTGAATACAATATGCCGGAAACGCAGTGGTACTTTGGGTATCCGTTTGTACTCGGTGTGATGGCGGCAACGGCGACTGTTATGTTGGGATACTTCCATCGTAAAGGCTGGCTATTTGGTCAATAGTTTGTTTAACCATGCATTTGTACTACAGTGACCAATTCGAATTGCCATTGCCACCGGGACATCGATTCCCGATGGCGAAGTACCGAAGGCTGCGCGAGCGAATTGCGACGAGCGACTTGCACCGCGACGATCCACTTTTGATTCCGCCTGCCGCGAGTGATGAACAGTTGGCACGATGTCACGACATCCAATACATCCGCCGCGTCCAGGAAGGAACACTGTCTGACGCAGAGATTCGGCGGATCGGTTTTCCTTGGTCACTAAAAATGGTCGAGCGATCGCGTCGCAGTTCAGGTGCAACGATCGCAGCGGCCCGAGCTGCTATGCAAGACGGCTGCGCGGCCAATCTTGCTGGCGGTACTCATCACGCCATGGCCGATTGTGGCGAAGGGTATTGCGTGTTCAATGACGCTGCAGTTGCGATTCGAGCTTTGCAAAGCGAAGGACTCGTGCGGCGAGCCTGCGTCATCGACTTAGACGTCCATCAAGGGAACGGCACTGCGTCAATTCTTGCCGGTGACGATTCCGCGTTCACATTCTCGATGCATGGAGCAAAAAATTTTCCACTGAGAAAATCTCCCAGCGACCTCGATATCGAACTGCCCGACGGCACTGGCGATGACGACTACTTGCACGCGCTGTAGCGCGGACTTGAGCAACTGTTTTCGGCTGGTCAGTTTGACCTAGCAATCTACTTGGCCGGCGCGGATCCGTACGAAGGTGATCGACTTGGACGCCTTTCGCTAACGATACCCGGTCTGCTATCTCGTGACGAAATGGTCCTGGATGCCTGCGAAAGTCGCAATGTTCCCGTCGCGATAGCAATGGCTGGCGGGTATGCACTGGATATCGATGCGATCGTTACGATTCATGCGGCGACGCTTGGTGCTGCATCACGACGTTGTCGATTACTCTCTACGGGTTAAACCCTATCGAGTGAGTGATGCCCATTGATGCCAGGGACGACAGGAAAATTTGACGACAGGAAAATTAAGAATTGCGGTTTGTTAATTTTCCTGTCGTAAAATCTTCCTGTCGTATCGAGTGGTTGATGGCCATGGTCCATATAACGTGGACAACCGAATTTAAGACACATAAGAAGGTGAGCTCATGGAAAAACTTGCAAACGAAATAGATTCTGCCGAACGAGAATTAAGCTCGGTATTGGGCATCGCGAAGAATCAAAACTACGAAACTTTATACTCTACTTGTCCGTGAACAGAATCCGTAGAAAAATTATCGCCCACTTTCACCATGGATTGGGCCTTCAAGTTGTGAATATCGCGACAAACGGAGCAGCCTTCTGCCAGGAACAAAACAAATGAAACGCTATTTCAAACGTATTGCCAAAATCCTACTAGGATTTTTTGCGGCGCTGGCACTCGTTGGGGCATTCGTCAACTGGCGATCAAATGCAAAGTTCGAAGCGGCAATTTCGGCGATCCGTGATGTTGGTGCGCCGGTTTCTTTGTTAGCTCTCGAGCCAGAATTCGTCCCTGCTGAGGACAACGCTGCCACGTATCTAATGCCTGTCACAGCAGACGCCAATAAGCTTATTAACGACATCTATCCAATCGCGAATGCTGACGATTTTACCTGGCCCATTGGATTGTCCGAAAACCAAACTCAACAGTTTGCGACGGCACAGGACGCCTACCCACAAGTCTTACCCGCGATCGAGAAAGCATCTCTGTGCAAACACCTTCACTGGGAACTCGACTATCGCGTAACGCCATCCCAGTTCGACGGCAAAATCATTGAGTCGATTCAAAACCTGCGTACATTCGCAAGGATTCAGGTTTGCCATGCGCACTGGCTTGCGGCAACTGGAGAATCCGATGCGGCTGTGATGTTGTTGTTGCAAGGATTACGATTGATTCGCCTTCATGATGAAATGCCGATGTTAGTGGCAGCCATGGTGAACGAGGCCCTGCGCCGAGAGATGTGCGAACAACTCAATGGACTTTTGCAAACGTCCGATGTTGGACCTGAAACCCATCAAGCAATCGAAAAAGAACTAGCAGAGCACGATTCAAGCGACCGTGTTACGCAAATGCTTGAGACAGAGCGTGCCTTCGGCATCGAAAGTTTTCGCGAATTTCCACGGTTTGTTGGTTTTAACCAACAACTTGTGAACTATCTCGATTTCATGGCTCAGCAGATTGTGTTGCATAGCAAGTTGCCATTCGAAAGCCCGGCCGTCAAGACTGTCGAGGTAAGCGGTATGACAGAACTTATTGCTTCGTCCTTAAACACCTGCCTAGGTGCAATGCACAATACCCGAACGAAGCTCAGGTGTCTGCGAATCCTTAATGCAATACTCGCTCAAGGGAAGATGAACGCAGACGTTAGCATCACCGATCTCGGATTGCCGATTGAAGCGACAATCGATCCCTATAGCGGCAAGACTTTGATCGCAAAGTCAACGGACGCAGGATGGATGGTTTACAGCGTCGGTCTTAATCGAGAAGGTGACGGAGGCCAGACTCTGCACGATGCCACTACCGAAGCGTCCAAGGATATCGGCGTCGGACCACATTAGCATCAAGCGGTCTTTTATTGTCGTCTTTCGCTCCGCGAAAGAACGGAAGAACGCTCTTTCGCGGAGCGAAAGGCGACACTTATTCGCCGAACGATACTTAGTAACTGCTGCATCATACGCTGAGTCATATTTACAACTTTTTCGCTGCCGCTTCATCGACATAAAAACAGAGACTATCTGGCTCTATATGTGACGCGGGAAAATTCTCGTATTCGCCAGTTTTGTTGATCACCTGAGCCAATACGTCGGCTTTGTTTTCACCCGTGATCAGGAAAGCAACTTTTTTCGCTCGGTTCAGGACAGGGCCCGTCAATGTGATTCTCTTTTGAGCGGTCAAGGGGTGAATCGCGACTTCGCAAACCTGATCCGATTTTAAAAACTTGCTTTGGTGCGGGAAGATGGACGCAGTGTGTCCGTCATCACCCATTCCTAAAATCACCATGTCAAATTGCGGGATCGCGTTGTCATCGATTTCAACATGTCCGTAGATCTCGTTCTCATAACGCGAGCGTTCTTGGTCGGGATCTGACTCACCAAACACACGATGGATATGGTCCTCGGCGATTTCGACTTTGTTGAAAAACAATGACTTTGCGACGCCATAGTTACTGTCGGAGTCGTCTGGAGGCACGCATCGCTCGTCACCCCAGAAAAAATGGATTCGCGACCAGTCGATTTTGTGACCAGACGCGTCAGCCCAGCGTTCGAACAACAGCTTTGGCGTACTGCCGCCAGAAAGTGCGATCGTAATTTTATCCTGGCCTTGGCTGGCGACCCAAGTGGCAAAGTCCGCAGCAAACCCAGCAGCTAAGGCTGCTGGGTCAGCGAATGTTTTGATTTCAGTGGTCATGTTGTTAATGCGTAAAAAGTTTCTTTTCGAGGCGCACGTGGTCGGCAATACCGAAGGACGTTGCCAAAGGTACGCCAGCTTAACCGCTCTCGCAAGAATGCAAAATACCCAGGCTTAACCATCGTGTCGGCATGCAAAGTTTAGTGTACGATTGAGCGTTTTAGGACCGTTCGATCAATAGACTGTCCGGTTTTCGAAGTGGGATAGGCTTCCAGCCTGTCATTTTCCATACGACAGGCTGGAAGCCTATGCCACTAATTAATCGAGCGATTTAATCGCCAGCTAGTCTCATCACAACGCAGAAAGTTGCTTCAAGATGCTCCTTGCCGACCTCACTTGGTCCGACGTCGCTGCCCTAAGCAAAGATACGCCTGTGGTATTTCCTGTCGCCGCACTAGAACAGCATGGTCCGCACATGCCGCTCTTTACGGATTCACTGTTGATGGGCGAAATTTCGCGGCGCGCTGAGATTGAACTGAAGAGTGAAGTGTTGTTTGCTCCGTTGCAATGGCTTGGGAACTCGCACCATCACTTGGACTTTCCTGGGACGATGTCTGCCGAGCCGCGAGTTTATCTCGATTTGCTCTGTGGCTTACTAGAAAACTTCATCACTCATGGCTTCAATCGGCTCATCATCCTCAACGGCCATGGCGGAAATGATGTCCCCGGCAAGCAAGCGGTGTTTGAAGTGCGTCAGAAGCACCGCATCCGCAAAGACCTGCTATTACTCTTCGCTACTTATTGGAATCTTGCCTCAAACCCTGCGAGCGCGCATGCTGATTTGAAACAGCAAGTCATGGGGCATGCTTGTGAGTGGGAAACATCCATGGTCCTCCGGATCGCCCCGCATTTAGTGAAGGGACAAACGACCGTCCGCGATGTCCCCTTTGGCAATCCGTTTGAGCCCGCCTCACGGGGTTGGATCATGAAAGACCGCAGCGATCCTGGGCATGTCGGCGACCCAACTGCCGCCAGCGCCGAGAAAGGTGAAGCATTGTTTCAAATATTCACTGCCAGTGCGGTGGCGATACTGCGCCGCATGATCGCGTGGGACGGCAAGAGCTGGAATGGATAAATCGACGAATCGCCCGCCATCCTGGAAATGGTGGATTACTGGTCTATTGCTGCTGGCGACAACCATCAATTACATGGACCGTGTCACCCTGTCGAATGCGTCCGTGCGTGTCACTGCTGAGTTCGGTCTCAGCGACCAGCAGTATGGAAACCTCGAACTCGCTTTTGGCTGGGCTTTTGCCGCCGGTTCACTCGTGTTTGGCTTCATGGCAGATCGATTTCGCGTTTATTGGCTCTATCCCAGCGTGCTCGCGGGATGGTCGTTGATGGGCATGATTTCAGGCTGGTCAACGGACTACACCGGGTTGCTCGTTTGCCGTGCATTGCTTGGCTTTTTTGAGGCGGGGCACTGGCCCTGTGCGCTGAAAACTACGTTTGCCTTGCTCAACGAAAAAGACCGAACGATGGGCAACAGCGTGTTGCAAAGCGGGGCCTCTATCGGCGCGATTATCACACCGCAGGTGATGAAGCTGCTGATGACGGAACAAACCGGTTCGTGGCGTTCAGCGTTTGTTGTGGTCGGAGCATGCGGGCTGGTCTGGGTCGTCGCCTGGTTCATCATGATGCGTCCTCGGGAGCTCGATGTTGTTCCGAATATCTCCGTCAGTTCGCCACGCTTGCCATTGTGGGAGATCGTCTTTGGCAGCAACTTCTGGGCACTGGCGTTGCTGATCACGGGAACGCAAACGGTTTGGCACATCTATCGCGTCTGGTTAATGAAGTTCTTGCAAACGGGGCGAGGCTATACGGAAGGCGACGCACTCAACTTCCAGTCCGTTTATTACATCGCCACGGATATTGGCTGTTTCCTCGCAGGATTCATTTCGCTCTGGCTAATTCGTAAACGCAACCTTAACCCACACAACGCGCGTCGTTGGGTCTATGCCGGAGCTTGCATGCTAACTTCAGTCAGTCTTGCGCTGCCGTGGATGGGCAAAGGCTGGCCACTGCTCGGCACGTTACTCATCGTTGGAGCCGGATCGCTGGCGCTGTTTCCCTGCTACTATAGCTTTGTGCAGGAACTGTCTGTGCATCACGTCGGTCGCTTGACAGGCTTGCTCAGTATGTGGGTATGGGCCGTAACCTCGCCGCTGCATAATCTCTTTGGTTGGATCGCCGACACGACAGGTTCGTATGACCAGGGTCTCGTCATCGCCGGTCTCGCACCATGGCTGGGCGTGGCAGCGATGAGTTTACTATGGGTAAAACGCGGTTAGCATCATGCGGCAAATTAGTGTCGTCTTTCGCTCCGCGAAAGAGCGTGTTTTCGCGGAGCGAAAGACGACATTAATAGGCCGCTCATTGCTTAGGCGTGGCCAAGCCCTACGCTTATGTACCGCACGATTCTAAGTTTAACCCTGCGAATTTTGTTTTGGGCGAAACCGTTGACGGTATTTCGGGTTTATGCGTATACGCACGACTCGCGTTCCGCTGTTTCCGCGACACTGAGTCAGGTGCCTCTGGTATCGAGACGCTCGTTGCATTGGATAAAATGATCATAACATCTCTGTACAAACACTTCATCGCCATTGGATTTCTGTTCACTGGCCTTTCGTATTCGTTTTCAGCGACCGCTCAAGAAATAGCTGCCGAGCCGAAGCCACAAGATGCACCGTCGGCACGCCCCTCAGGTCCGCGAGGTAGAGGAGGTTTCGGTGGCCCCATTGAACTTGGCCCGGACGATGTGGCTGTTTACGACGCACCGCCCGCAGGTTTCAAGAGCAAACGCGACGATGTGCCTCATGGCAAGCTGGAGATGATCGAGTACGAATCGAAGACGGTCGGAACGACTCGCAAGCTGCAGGTCTACACGCCGCCGGGATACTCGCCTGACAAGAAATATCCGGTGCTCTATCTCTTGCATGGCATCGGCGGTGATGAAACCGAGTGGCAACGATTCGCATCGCCGAATGTCATCCTGGACAATCTCATTGCGGATGGCAAAGCGGTACCAATGATCGTCGTCATGCCCAATGGCCGTGCCCAGAAGAATGACCGAGCGGAAGGAAACGTGATGGCGAGTGCTCCCGCATTTGCCGTCTTTGAGCGAGACTTGCTGGACGACGTGATTCCAACGATCGAATCGAAGTATTCTGTGGGCACCCGCCGCGAGCAGCGTGCGATTGCTGGTCTTTCGATGGGCGGCGGGCAGTCGTTTAACTTTGGACTGGGCAACCTCGACACCTTCGCCTGGGTCGGGCCGTTTTCTGCTGCTCCCAATACCAAGCCAGCGGAAGTACTGATTCCTGATGTCGCTGCCGCCAAGGCCAAGCTGAAGCTGCTCTGGATCTCGTGCGGTAATAAAGACGGCTTGATCCGCATCAGCCAGAACATCCACAAGTTTCTCAAATCAAACGACATCGATCACGTTTGGCATGTTGATGGCCACGGCCATGATCCCGAGCACTGGAGCAGCAGCTTGTACTGGTTCGCACAAAGTGTGTTCCAGGACAAGACTGCCCCAAGCGGGAAGTCTGACAATCCACTAGTAGGCAAATGGGTCGGCACAGTGAATACGCAAATCGGTGACCAAGCTTACGAGTTCACAATCGAAAGCAAGGACGGCCAAGTCGGTGGAATGGCTGTCATGAAGCTCAATGACCAGACGCATAACAGCAAGCTCGCCAACGTGAAGGTCGCCGATGGCAAGGTGTCGTTTGACGAAGCCTTGAACTTCCAAGGGAACGAACTTTCGATCAGCTACTCAGGCAAGTTAAGCGACGGTGAACTAAAGCTCACTCGCAAGGTTGGCGAGTTCGCAACCGAGAAATTCACTGCGAAGCGATCGAAGTAACCGTCTTTCTTGTTAAACCGCGTGGGCATCGCCCCGCGCGCATGTCACTAATGCTCACTCGCGGGGCGTTGCCCACGCGGTTTAACTGTAGGTCGTCCAACCTTGGTCCAAGCCGGCGAATGGAGTCACGAAACTCCATTGCTGTACCTTCTTGCCTTCCTTTTCTGGATTGCCAATCGTATAGGCGATTGCATCTTCTATCTCACGCTCACTCTCCAGGAAGCCGTGGTACGATTTCACATTCCAAGGTGTCGGTGGGCTGCCGTCCTTGGTCTTGAATTTGGCAAGCGGGTGAAGCGAAGCCGTTTTGAGCGACTTTGTAGCTTCGCCCTTAAGCAACCCAGCGATGTACTCAACCTTGAAGCGATGACGAGCAATCACAAGGTGAATATGCTGTGGCAAAATTGAGCAGGCCCAGATTGTGAAACCGCTCTTTTGAACGGCTTTGGCAAAGCCACGGCCAACTTCCTTGGCTTGTTGGCCGTCAAGAATTACCTCTGGATAACTCAGCTTTGCTTTCGCGTTTCGCTGCCACTGTTCTTGTTCCTCAGTCAATTCTGGCCGTTCGATGCCCTTCGTCTTGGGTCCTAACAACCGCAGTTCCCAAGCAGCAACAAAATCAGACCACGAGCCACGTTGGTCATTCGGCAACCAAAACCCATACGTACCAAAAACAACATGATAACCATGAATCATAATCATCCCCTTCGTTAAACCGCGTGCCCATCTGGCCGCGCGTGTTGTGCTGCTCCAGTGCTCTTATGCGCGGGGCGATGCCCACGCGGTTTAACGAGTAAGGTTACCGAATACTTCTTGAGTCGAAAAGTCCGGATGTGACGACGGGCAATATGGTGAGAGACCCACTCATGGCAACACCTAACAAACCAAGGAATCGTCGATCCCTTGAGGCAACGGCTGGAAAGTTGAATTAGAACAATTGAAGAATCGGCTTTCCCTCTTCAAGCAAATTGTAGGGTCGGTCTTGTGGGTCGCGGGCCTGCAAATCGTTGATGCCGGTTGCGAAATAGACAGTTTTAGCGATGTCGGCAGGCGTTAAGGGGTCTTTCTCGGCGTATTCACCAAAGCGATCGCTCGCGCCAAATGTTTGGCCGCCCCGGACGCCTCCTCCAGCCATCAGAACACTGAGGCAGTGGGTCCAGTGGTCGCGTCCAGCGCCAGCGGGGCCACCAGAGCGGGGATCGCCGATCTTTGGTGTGCGTCCCATTTCACTTGTGACCAGTAGCAACGTTTCGTCCAGAAGTCCGCGTTCCGCCAAGTCCTCGATCAGCGTTGAAAAAGCCTGATCGAACTCGGGAAGGAGATGCTCCTTCAAGCAGCCAAAGTTATTACCGTGAGTGTCCCATGCGCCTTCGCTCTTGCATTGACTCGCAAACGCTTCGTTCTCTTTCCAAAACACGGTCACGAACGGGACCTGGGCCTCCACCAGCCGCCTAGCCAGTAACAGGCTCATCGCATTGACTGATTTACCGTAACGATTTCGCGTTGCCTCTGGCTCTTGGCTGACGTCGAATGCGGATGTTGTCTGCGATGACAATAGTAAATCCATCGTCCGCTGTTGGTGCCGCTTCCATGTTTGTTCAACCGGATACTTCTCGAATTCGCGTCGCGCGACATCCAGGGCACCCAAAAGTTGACTGCGGGACTGCAACTTTTCGCGTGACACATCGCCCGCCAGGACGAGCGATGGAGATTGGAACTTCAGCGGTGCATCGAGAGTTCCATGAACATAGAGCGGATCAAACTCAACACCCAAGCGGGCGGCAAACTGTCCTGGGCGCGTGTAAGGTGACTTGCTGGGCATGTGAGGCAAGGTGATCGCGTTAGGCAGGCTTCCCTGTTGTGCCTTGCGTGAAGCGACAACGGTTCCCATGAATGGCCAATCGTCGGCGTAGGGCCTTCGATCATTGCCAAGCGATTGAAAGGTCGGATCAGCCGCGTGGCCCGTTAGGTTGTAATAATACCCAGCATGATGGTCGTTTGTATTCACGCTACCGCCCACCGAATTGATCACGGCCAAGTGGTGGGCCTGGCGCGCCAGCAATGGGAGATGCTCGCATAGACGGACTTCGGGCGCTGACGTCGCGATCGGCGAAAACGGTCCTCGATACTCGGCTGGAGCCTTTGGCTTCATATCCCAAGTATCAACGTGCGACGCGCCCCCGCAAAGAAAAAACAGGATGACTGATTTAGCGCGTCCACCTGCCGAGTGCCTGGGCTGAGGAACCGGAGCATTCTCGGCAACTGCCGCCGCAGGCCGTCCGAACTGCAATCCGGCCAAGCCTGTTGCCGAAGCAACTAAGAATGCCCGACGATCGGGCGTCTGACGAAGATTGGAGTGTTGCATGGTAACTTAGCCTGATGTTGATGAAACGATACCCATCATTTGACAGCGATCGGCTTGTGAGCTCGGTCGACAATTACGGCATTGTCGCTTCGTCCTGAATTTTACGATGGATTTCGGTGGCCTGGTAGTTCAGTTCCTGACCGTCTTGGAGCTTCACATAAATGCGTCCCAGTCCAACGAGATCGCCGTATATGCAAGGAAAGTCGGTCTCACCACTGATTCTTGTTGTCATGCCACAGTTGAGCGTGTGATACCAGACATTCAATTCCCAGATGGCTGGCGTGTCCACCGCCGAGATGAAGTCACAGACGCCATGTGCGGTGGTGACAATAAACTCATTGGTACCGATTCCGTCGAACTGCGGCATCGCATAGTCAGGTAAATCGGCTTGCCGACGAAATTGTGCCGTCAGGTTGTAGCCTTCGCCCTGTCGCACCACTAGTGCTCCGAGATTTAAATAACCTTGCTTGGCGATTTTGTCGTTAAACCGTGTGGGCAACGCCCCGCGCGAGGCTCGCGGCCCGTTGGGCACGCGGTTTAACGATTCTTTCAAGCGGCAGCAATTAGTTCTCGAACCACTAGGCTTTGTTTGAAAAGGGGTCTGACCCTCTCCGGCAAGGCAGAAAACACGATGAAAAAGACTTGCCTCCAAAGGGTCAGACCCCTTTTCAAACAACGCATACTAGCATGTTCAGAATAATCTAAAAATCAATGGACGCGCTGTCCCGGTTGGGCTCCGTCGTCAACTCGGAGGATAAAAACTTCCGGACCACCCGGACCGGCGGCAGTGACCATCCCTTCGCTCATGCCAAACCGCATTTTGCGTGGCGCTAGGTTCGCAACCATCACTACCAAGCTGCCGACAAGCTTTTCCGGGTCGTAAGCGGCCTTGATTCCGGCAAAGACTTGACGCGTATGATCACCGCCAAGGCTGAGCGTAAGTTTCAGCAATTTGTTGGCTTCGGGCACGTGCTCGGCAGCGAGCACGCGAGCGATCCGCAGGTCAACTTTGGCAAAGTCTTCGATAGAGATTTCGGCAGCCAGAGGCTCGGATTTCAGTGCCTCATCGCTGTCGTTCCAAACGGCCGCAGGTGCGGCGCTTGTGGCAAGTGTCGCTTCGTCTTTGCTTTCTTCGATCATCTTCTGTAACTCCTCAAGTTGAATTCGATCCAGCATTCGTTTGAACGGCTGAACACGTGTGCCTAATAACGGCGTTTGACTCTGTTGCCAATCGGTGATTTTTTCGCCAAGCAGTTCACCGCATTGTTCGGCAAGCCGTGGCAAGACGGGAGCGAGATAGATCGCGAGTTGTCGAAACAAGTTTAGCGCGATCGTACAAACGTCACGTAATTCATTTTGTCGCGATGGATCTTTCTTGATGTCCCACGGACGTGAGTGTTCAACAAATGGATTAGCCGCATCGGCAAGCTCCATGATTTTTCGCATCGCTCGCGAATAATCGCCTGCGTCAAAGGCGTTAGCAATCTCTTCACCCGCTGATGCGGCTGCGGCAAACATGCCGCCATCATCGGGATACGTTTCGGACAAGCCCGTGGCACCCGCGAATTTTCCAACGCGGCTAGCTAAATTGATAACCTTGCCGACGAGGTCGCTATTGATCTTGTCAGCGAATTCTTCCAAGCCCAAGTCGATGTCTTCAACCTTCGCGGTCAATTTGGACGCGTAGAAGTATCGTAAGCAGGCTGGGTCCGCATGCTGTAAATAGGTCTCAGCGGAAATGAGCGTGCCAGTAGACTTACTCATTTTTTCTCCATTCACGTTCAAAAAGCCATGAATGTGAACTTGTGTTGGCAAGCTGTAGCCAGCGGTGTGCAACATGCCAGGCCAGAACAGTGTATGAAAATACGTGATGTCCTTGCCGATGAAATGATGGACTTCGCAATCGCCAGACTTCCACCAATCAGCGAGCTGTTCGCCATTCGCATCGCACCACTGCTTCGTGCTGGCGATGTATCCGATCGGCGCATCAAACCAGACGTACCAGAAATTACCAGGCGCATCTGGAATCTCAAATCCAAAGTATGGCTCTGGGCGACTGACGTCCCAGTCGCGCAGTTCGTTGGTCAGGAAATGCCCCTTCAAATAGTTGGACGTTTCGGACTGGAGCGCGCTGCTGGTCGTGATCCAGTTAGCGAGGAACGCGTGCAGCTTCTCCAGCTCAACGAACAAGTGCGTGGCTTCCTTGATGATCGGTGTCGCACCGCTGAGCGTGCTTTTCGGATCGATCAAATCGATGGGGCTGTAGGTATGGCCGCAAACGCAACTGTCGCCCGGTTGGTCCGCCTTGCCGCACTTCGGACACGTTCCGCGAACGAACCGGTCCGCCAGAAATGTTTTGGCTTCGGGGTCGTAAAGCTGCTCAATCGCCCGCTCAGCAATCATCCCGGCCGCACGGAGCGACTTCCAGAACTCGGCGCAGAGCTCGCGATTCTCGTTGCTATGAGTACTGCCATAGTGATCGAAGGCAACATCGAAGCCGGCAAAATCACGTTGGTGAGCTGCGCTCATCGCTGCGATCAGGTCGATTTCGCTGCGTCCTTCTTTGCGAGCGCGAATCATGATTGCAGTGCCGTGAGTATCGTCGGCGCAAACATAAACAGCACGATTCCCGCGAAGTCGCTGGAACCGAACCCAGATATCGGTCTGGATATATTCAACCAAATGGCCAAGGTGGATCGGCCCGTTGGCGTATGGCAAGGCGCTGGTAACCAGCAGTCGGCGTGTTTTCATGTCGTCATTTTAGAAACAGAGTAGAACCATTGTCCCAATTGTTTTCCGAGCAATGGAAAGCACGCCGACGCTCTTTTTGATTAGCGAATTAAAGCATCTTGCCGAGTTTGGCGACCAAGTCAGCGGTTCGGCAGCTATAACCCCATTCGTTGTCGTACCAGCTAATGACCTTAGCCATCGTGCCCTTGCCACCGAGAACTTGCGTGAAGTCCGCTGCAAAGATGCTGCTGTGTGGATCGTGAATAATGTCGCTACTGACAATGGCGTCGGTCGTGTAGCAAAGAATTCCCTTGAGGGGCCCGTCAGCAGCCTTTTTCATGGCGGCATTGATCGTTTCGGCGTCAACTTCCTTGCCAAGATTAACGGTCAAGTCAACCACGCTGCCCGTGGGAACGGGGACTCGCATCGCAATTCCGGTCAGCTTGCCTTTTAGCTCAGGAATGACGAGAGCCACTGCCTTTGCAGCGCCTGTCGTCGTTGGGATAATATTCATCGCCGCAGCGCGGCTGCGATACAAATCTTCGTGCGGTTGATCCTGAACCTTCTGGTCGTTGGTGTAAGCGTGTACGGTTGTCATCAAGCCCGACACAATTCCGAAGTTTTCGTGCAGTACCTTGGCAACCGGTGCCAAGCAATTGGTTGTGCAGCTTGCGTTCGAAACGCACTTCAGGTCTTTGGTTAACTTGTCGTCATTAACGCCCATCACGCAGGTCAAGTCGGCACCATCTTTTGCCGGTGCACTGAGAACGACTTTTTTGCAACCGGCTTCCAAGTGGCTGTCGTAGCCGGGCTTGCCGTTAGCCGAACGCGCCGTGAAAAAACCAGTCGATTCGATGACCACGTCGATGTTGTGTTCTTTCCACGGCAATTGACGTGGGTCACGCTCAGCCAACGCGTGAATCTTCTTTCCGTCAACAATTAGGAAATTGTCGTCGAAATCGACCGTGCCCGCATACCGGCCATGGGTGCTGTCGTACTTGAGCAGGGTTGCCAGAGTGCGGTTGTCGGTGAGGTCGTTGACCGCAACCACTTCAAATTCGCTTGATCGCTCCATCAAATTGCGAAACGTTAACCGACCGATGCGACCAAAACCATTGATAGCGACTCGAATTGTCACGGTGATTCAAACTCCCAAGAAACCTAGCGTAAGGGTAACCGCTCAGCCCATAGACGGCGGGCCGATTTGACGTCAATAATTACGGTATTTTCGACTCTTTTTTGCGAGCCGAAGGAGGAAGATTATACGCAAGCCAACACCAATGAAACCAGCCCCCAAGGTCGTATGTTTCTAACTGCGCAAGGCAGAAGAAGCCTTTGCGCAGATTTAATTCCATAATCTTGCCGCGAGCGGGGCTTGTCCCCGTCGGGCCACGATCAGAAAGTGATCGTGCAGCGATGCGTATAACGATTGATTATTGATTATCGCTCCACGCGGACAAGCCGCATGGTAGCGAGGCTCACTCCGCCAGCATCTTCTGGTTGTGATTATTGCCCGACGGGGATGAACCCCGTCGTAGCATCCGGTCGCAACAATATCGATTCAAACTTTCACTTATCAATTCAGCAGTCAACCCTAAATTTTTTAACACGCGAGGCTAGCGCCTACCAAATTTCTCCGAAGCCATCGCCAACGACTTGACAGAATGTCTGTAAGCCCGTTTGAATCGTCCCCGACGTGCCAAGTTTGTCGCCAATTCCTGGTAGCGAAATAGCAAGGAAGATGATCAGCACGATCGCTGCCATAAGCAAGTCGGGGTTCGTTGTATGTTTTCGATACGAGAAAATAGTTGGAAACCACGAACCATTAGATTGTGGTGTCAAATCGCGTAGCCGACGAAGTCCTAATTGGACTCGGCCATCAGGCCCGTTAAACATCCATTGCGCCAAAACCTCGCTGACCTCACCGTCCGATTCTAAGATCCATTGAGGGCCGACTCGGAGCTTACGAACATGACTTGGTTCAACCAGCACAGCAAAGCCCTCGATGGATCGATCCTGTAATTTCACAGGTATTCGCATTCGTCCAATGAGGATCGTTGCCTCGGCGTCTTCGGCCATCACTGGGCAGCGGAAAAAGCCACGGTCGGGCTCATACGAATTCGAGTCGCTCATCATTCAGCTCAGCAACGTTCAAGAAAAGGGTGACGCAACGAGTATTCCAGTCTTGAACACCAAGTCGCCATCGGAACGTTACGTGATTTCCGGCCTGCGTGATGCCAGCATCGTAAAGATGTGGGCGGTCTGGTCCATATCTGATCGGACTTTAACGAATGTGGTGATTTCCCAGTTTTATTTTGCGATTTTCTTGATCGACTTTTACGACTGGGCACAAGCTGCGACGCGGAACGAATCCTCTGCCTAAGTCGTATCGTCGCGGTCGATCTATCTTTAACGGTGCTGCCGGTCGTGTGGCCAACCTTTTTCGCTTGGATCGACCATGAGTCCAAATTTGCGTTTCTACGCCGCCACTGCGTTCGTTGGATTGACGTTTTTCGTCGTCCCCGCCGCATCGTCGTATGCGCAAGGACCAGAGCTGAAAGACAAGTCCGCACCCATCCGTTTGCCTGTCCTTGATCGCGAACTACTTGGGCTATTGCCACCTGGTTGTACGGAATCTTGGGCGACACTTGGCCAACCTAGCATTGCTGGAGACGGTGAAACCACTGCGGAAACCGATAGTTCCAAATCGACTCCACAATTACGGATCAACCTCTTTGCGGCGTTCGCGTCACAAAATTTGCGGCCCGTAAACGCTGAAGAAATACCCATTCCTGCTACTGACGAACTTCTACCCGCGCCCAACGCAGTTCCAAAACCAAAACCAAAACCAAAACCGATCGCGAAGCCGGAATCATCAGGCGATGACCTGCTGTCTCCAGAAGCAAGCCTGACTGATCCTCTGCTTGGGATGGGTGGCGATGAGGAACAAGATCCGCTCGCTGAAATGGGGCCAATACAAACAGATTCGCCTACGTTGCCAGCCCCTGTGGAGCGTGGAGATGACAGTAAGCAGGCTATTGAAATGAGACAGGCACTTGACTCACAGTATCCATCCGCTCAAGCGTGTGCAAAGTGTCATCCCAAGCATTTTGACGAATGGCGTGTGAGCGGACATGCTTACGCCAACGTGTCACCGATGTTCCAGCGTTTCGAGCAGACGATGCAGGACCTCACACAAGGCACCGTTGGGTCGTTTTGTGTCCGCTGCCATGCACCCATCGCAACTCAACTTTGCACGCCGCCTTCCGTATCGATGCTCGAGGCACCACCTGTCGTTCGCGAAGGCATCACATGCGTTGCTTGTCATCGTGTGAAGGAGTCCATTGGACGAACCAACGGAGATCGACGTATTGAACCGGGCGACCTCCATGCTCCGATTTACGGTTCATCGGACGGTGCGGGGGTTCGTGAAGCGATTGCCAAAGCCAGTGAACTGAAACTGACGTTGTCGCCCGAGGAAACTGGTCCTGGTCAAGCCATGCACCAGCACTGCGGGCCGTTTGAGCCAGTGACACGAAGTGACTTCTGTGCATCGTGCCACCAAGTTGCCGTGCATCCGGGGATTTGGCTAGAGATCGTTCATGCGCAGTATCGGTCGGGCCCCGCAGCGGCCAAAGGGATCACTTGTCAGCAATGTCACATGGGGTCCGATCCCGGCAAGCCAACCGGCTATGACGTCGCGCACTGTGCGGAGCTTAGTGGAAAGCCGTTTGGTGAACCTCGTAAGCATTCCAACCATATCTTCTGGGGACCTGGTTACTCAATCGCTCACCCAGGCTTGTTTCCTCACAACGCCGACGCGAATCGATACACGCCTCGCCAGTGGCTCACGTTTGAGTATCGTTCAGGTTGGGGAACGCCGGAATTCGAACGCAATGTTGCACCAGAGACTGTTTTCCCATCGCCATGGGAAAAACGGGACGATCGCATCGACGGGCGAAAAATCATCGACGCAAATTTACGGAAACTTGGCGAAAAACGAGAGGCGGCGACCTTGACGCTTGCCGCAGGCGCTCAAGTCACTGGGCCATTGTTCGACTGCGATCCGATGACCGGTACACCATTGCGGTTCACATACCGAGTGGCGAATATCAGCGAAGGCCATAACATGCCGACCGGCTCATTGGGCGCGCAACCGCAGATGTGGCTGAACGTAGCGTTAATCGATCCCCAAGGGACGCGAATCTGGGAAACCGGTTACTTGGATGCAAATGGCGATCTTGCTGATTTGCAGTCAGTCGAAGTCAACAACCACCGCTTGGATCGCGATGCGCAGTTATTCAACCTGCAATCTAAGTTTTTGATCAACAACGTTCGTGGAACGGACCGCGAAGCGCCAGTTCCACTGAACTTCAGTCTCGATCAACTAGTATTTCTTCGTCCTGGCGCAGTTCCGATCAGCGTGCTGAATCACCCACCACTAATCCGAATGGAAGCACACTCGATTCCACCGTTAGACCATCGAATCGCCTGTTATGAAGTCCCTGCGTCACTACTGAAAAATGCAGGTTTGTATCGACTGAGTGTCCGCCTTCGCAATCGCCCCGAACCACCGTATTTCATGCGTCTAGTTGGTGCTTCTCCTGAGATGATTCGACGACTAAATGAAAATATCGTCGATATCGAAACTGACTCGCATACGTTTGTGGTGCAGTCGCCTGTTCAAGTGGCAATGCCAAAGAGATTTTTGCTGCGCTAACGATTCCCTATGTTGAAGACAGCTCTCATTTCGAAAGTCGAAACGACTCGCGACTCAAACGCGAAGGCGATGGTTTTTGTATCAGTATTTTTAAAACTCAGTCGCATATTTTCTCTTGTTGCGATTTTAATTACGATGACCATGGGCGGTGTGTTTGCTGCCGATATTCCATCGATAACCTCGATGCAGCGGCGTGTGACACCTCGAGCAAGCGATAGAATCGCAAGCCAAGAAAAACTACTGCCGTCAACGTTTTGCCTTCCACCGGTGGTGCCGCAACAAAAAGTATCCGAGCAGCAACCGAAATTACTTCCGCCTTTGCCACCGCTTCGCAAGTCTCATCGGCTACCCAGTACAATTAAGCCTGCACCGGAGCCTAAGCGACTTCCCGCCACGGTTTTTGCGCCCTTACAACCAATAAGACTTCCAGACAATAAAGCGGGCTCTGAAGCCGCGTCCCTTGAGTTTGAACGTTGGCAACCGCCAGGAATATATAGCCCAAAGGTTGATTCAGGCGCAGGTAAACCTATCGATAATCGAGGGATGATTTTTGATTCGGAAATGATCTTGGATGACAATGTAGATCATCCAAAATCGTCACCGCTTGGTACGATCAAGATGCCGATTGGCGAAGTCATGCAGGTGGCGCACTGGGAAGATAGTGCCGGCACCTCTGTCCCGAACGCCGCGACGCTTTCGCTTGTGGACCGTTCGGTGTGCCCGGCGATGAATTGGGCACACGCGGATGATTTTTCGGCCACGCCGTTGCCAGTTGATCCTTGGTTTCATGATGCCGACAGCGAGCAGACGGTCTACGACGACAAGCATCCCGTTCCTACTCAGCGGCCTTGGATCGAATGGGGACGCAAGTTTTACGGTAGCGGCATTACGCCGCCAAGCGAAACGTGGTTGGGCGACACCAATCTTGTCCAACAACAGCTCTATCTCTACGGCGACTATCGCACGGCGATCTCCACCGGTCGAAATGATCAGGCACGGATAGACAACTGGGCGAGCCGCCTGAATCTTGACCTGGACTATCGCATTACCGCCACGGAGCGATTTCATGCGTTCTTTGGCCCGCTGAATCGCGCCACGCAGTTCACCCGTCTGGAACGCGTTGACGGCGATTGGGAGTACCAAACTTTCTACAATCTAAATCCCGTTACCGCGTATTTCGAAGGCGATGCTGGAGCGTTAATTGGTGGAGCCGCGGGCACACCGTCTCCGTTTGAACTACCGGTCACGGCGGGTTTGGTGCCACTGGTATTTCAAAACGGCATTTGGTTGGAGGACGCCGCCAGCGGCTTCGCGTTTGCGATTCCTGCTCGCCATAGCCGGTTATTGAATTGGGCAAATTTCGATGCGACGTTCTTCGCCGTGTTCGATCAAATCAATAGCGCGGCTTTTGGAGCCGACAATCATGCGGCCCAAGCCTTTGGCACCGCATTGTTCATTGATGCTTATGATGGCTATGTCGAAACGGGTTACGCCTATCTGAACGATCGCGAAGGACTTGGACGCAGTTATCACAATGCGACGGCAAGTTACACACGTCGATATTTTGATCGAATCAGCAACAGTATTCGCTTGATCACCAATCTGGGACAGGATCTGCCCAAAGCGGATAGAACCGCTGATGGAGCATTGCTGTTAATTGAGAACAGCTTGGTTACTAACGAGCCACTGACCGTGGTCCCGTACTTCAATCTATTTGCAGGATGGGGACGGCCTCAGTCCGTCGCCCGGGCGGGTGTTGCCGGTGGCGTCCTGAGAAATACAGGAATCAACTTCGAAATCGATGGATTAAATGGCTACCCAACCCTTGACGCGACAGGTGCCGATACAGCCGGTGGATCGATCGGCGTCGACCTGATCGGCGATGATCTCGATCGCCAGTGGTTACTGGAGGCGTCGTACGTTACCGCTCACGGTGACCGCGCATTGATTAGCGGCGATCAATTCGCCCTCGGAACCCGATATCAAGTTGCAATTTCCCATCGTTCCATCATTCGGTTCGACACGATGTACGGATGGGAAAGAGGCGATAACAACATCTACGGCAGCCGAATCGAATACCGCTGGAAGTTTTAGGTTTTTCGTTTTAGGTTTTTCGTTGGTGCTGCCACCAGATCGCGAATGCCGCCTTCTGGCGTAGGTAGCTACGTTTGGTAGAACATGGTCCTACACGCACTCTACGCCGGTGATCGATTATGAACGAAGCTGAAAATCCACGAACGACCAAGCATTTTATTGAACAAGCGATCGACGCTGATTTAGAAACCGGACGTTTCGACGGCGTTCGCACGCGTTTTCCCCCAGAACCCAACGGATATTTGCACATTGGCCACGCCAAGAGCATCTGCCTAAATTTTGGGCTGGCGCTAAAGTACGGTGGCACCTGCAATCTTCGATTCGACGACACAAATCCATCAAAAGAGGAGACTGAATACGTCGATTCGATCATGGAAGACGTTCGCTGGTTGGGATTCCAGTGGGATAATTTGCACTATGCCAGCGACTATTTTGAGCAACTTTACCAATGGGCAGAAAAGTTAGTTCTCGATGGCAAGGCCTATGTTTGCGACTTGACGGGCGATCAAACCCGCGAGTATCGAGGAACGTTGACCGCTCCAGGACGCAACAGCCCATTTCGTGATCGTACCGTCGCTGAGAACCTCCATCTGCTGCGTGGCATGAAAGCGGGCGAGTATCCCGACGGCAGCCGCACGCTGCGCGCTAAAATCGATATGGCAGCGGACAACATCAATCTTCGTGATCCGGTGCTGTATCGAATCTTGCGTGCCCATCATCACCGCACCGGCGATGCTTGGTGTATCTATCCGATGTACGATTGGGCACACGGCCAAAGCGACTCGATCGAAAACATTTCATTCTCAATCTGCACGCTGGAGTTTGAAAATCACCGACCGCTGTACAACTGGTTTTGTGACAGCCTCAAGATTCATCAACCACGACAGATCGAATTCGCTCGATTGAACATCACGTTCATGGTGATGAGTAAACGGAAACTTTTACAGTTAGTCAAAGAGCATCACGTCAACGGCTGGGATGACCCTCGCATGCCCACGATCTGCGGTTTGCGCCGTCGGGGGTACACTCCCGAAGCGATGCGAGACTTTTGCGCGGACATTGGCATCGCGAAGTTCAACAGCACGATCGAAATTGTTCGCCTGGAGAATGCAATTCGAGATCAGCTCAACCGAACCGCAGCTCGCCGAATGGCAGTGCTTGATCCTGTGAAGCTCCGAATTACAAACTGGCCAAAAGACGAAAGTGGCAATGACGTCGTTGAAATGATGTCGGCTGTAAATAACCCGGAAGACCAATCTGCAGGCATGCGAGAAGTGCCGTTTAGCGGTTCACTTCTAATCGAGCAGGACGACTTCCGGGAAGAAGCGCCGAACAAATTCTTTCGACTGAAGAAAGGTGGTGCGGTACGTTTACGTGCTGCCTACATCGTTGATTGTCACGATGTTGTCAAAGACGCGGACGGCAACGTGATCGAGATCCTTTGCACTTACGATCCACTGACCAAGAGTGGCGAGGATACTTCCCAGCGAAAGGTGAAAGGCACGATTCACTGGGTCAGTGAACCGCATTCAGCGTCGGTGGAAGTGCGTTTGTACGACCGCTTATTTACAGTCGAAAACCCAGATGTAAGCGACGGCGGCAAGACATTTCTTGACTACATCAACCCTCAATCGCTCACCGTCATTACGGCCAGAGTGGAACCGACGTTGGCAGGTGCTGCCATCGGCGACCGCGTTCAGTTTGAACGCCTCGGCTACTTTTGTGTCGATCCAGACAGCAAGCCATGCACGCCGATCTTCAATCGCATCGTGTCGCTTAAAGACACCTGGGGGAAGATCGAAGCCAAGGGATAGCTATTTCAATCAATGCCCCGCTTCGTTGCTGGGGCAGAACGTTTTGTGTAGTGGGATTCGCCAGAATTCCCAACGTTTTAGTGTGCTGAGGAATTCTGGCGAATCCC
>JAYVSE010000321.1:0-56663 GCA_043775635.1 Planctomycetaceae bacterium
ACCGTGTGGGCAACGCCCCGCGCGAGGCTCGCGGCCCGTTGGGCACGCGGTTTAACGATTCTTTCAAGCGGCATCAATTAGTTCTCGGACCACTAGCAATTCCCAGTTTAGTCGTTCCAACTGGAAAGTGACCCATTCCCATGGCCAGCGATAGTCGTTCGATGGCGATACGAAGTTTCATCGAATCTTCATCAGTCTAACCTTTGTCTCTCATCGGTTTCTGAGAATCTGGCAACTCGCATCGTTTAGTATCGCGAGAAAAAGTAAGTGGCGTAGCCCTGGCCACTTCAGTTAGCGCAACGTTCCCAGTTTGATTCCTCGACCACCATGTCAATACCTGCCAAAGACGTTTGGATCGTGATCGCCGCGTTCAACGAGGCGACACGGATTGGCAAGACAGTCCTTGCGCTCACGCCTTACCGGTGGAACGTGGTTGTCGTCGACGATGGTTCTAGCGACCTCACTGCGGAAGCTGCAAGGCAGGCCGGTGCCGTTGTTCTACGGCACTCGATCAACCGTGGGCAAGGCGCGTCACTGCAAACCGGCATCGACTTTGCGCTTCTGCGTGGGGCGAGCTATATCGTCACGTTTGATGCCGATGGTCAGCATCAAGCGACCGATATCCCACCGATGCTGGAATCGCTCGTGACGAACCGCGCCGATGTCGTGCTTGGTTCGCGATTTCTTGGCGAGGCGATCAATATCCCCGCAAACCGGCGATTGTTGCTGAAGGCTGCGGTACTGTTTACTCGGTTGACGACTGGTCTTCGACTTACCGATACGCACAACGGGCTTCGCGCGATCACAGCCGGGGCGGCGAGACGGTTTGAGATCGAGGAAGACCGCATGGCTCATGCGTCTGAGTTGCTCCATTGCATCTCAAGTCTTCGCATGAAGTACATCGAGCATCCGGTGACAGTTCACTATCACCGTGAAACGCTTGCAAAAGGTCAGCGTTCCAGCGAAGCCTGGGGCGTTCTTACCCGACTATTGATTTCACGTCTGTTTACTTGATTGCCATGAACACGTTTCAAACCATCGTCGTACCTTTTGCACTCGCGCTTTCGCTTACGGAAATCATTCGATGGTTACGAGGTGGACGGCGCATCGGCGTTTTGAAAGCGATCGTCTGGATTTGTTTCGCGTGCGCTGTTTATGAGCCCGACATGGTCCAGCAATTGGCCGGCATTGCGAATATTGGTCGCGGTGCCGACCTGTTGCTATATGGACTGACGGTGTTTGTGCTGCTGAGCACATTTTATTTTCTCAATCAGTTCGAAGTTCATCGACGGCAAATGACGTTGCTGGTTCGCGAACTTGCGATATCGAGACCGCAGTTTCCAGATTCGAACAACATGGAGCTTGGTATGGCCAAGCCAGACAATTGAGGATTCGCAATCATTCTATGTGGTAAAGTCCTGACCGCCGAATAACTTCTTCAGAGCCCTGTCCGCCGCTTCCCTCGAGTCCTTGGCCTTCGTTGTTTCCATGCGTTTGCGTAGATCAAGCCGTCGCAACTCAGCTTCGGCTTTCATGGAATCACCTGTCTTGGCAAGCGACACTTTTTCGACGGTCGCCGAATCCTCAACTAGCTGCGTATCTTCGTTACCCAGGTCCGCGATGTCTTCTTCAGCCTTTGGCTTGGTTGCCGTCCAAGGAACGACGGTATGCTGGTCCGGTTTGAATTCGATCAATTCTCTGGAATCAGATTTTATGTCGCCATCAATTCTTTCACGAATGAACTCTTCGAGACTCACCAGCAAATTCTCGGTTTTGCTTGATTTGCTGCTGTCACCGGCGACTCTGTCAACCGAGGACTCAACGTTGGGATCGTCAACGCATAGCTTGAATTTACCCACTTGAATCACATCGCCTAACCTAATCACAACCCGCGTGTTCGGCTCAATTGCCACGCCATTAACGATCGATCCGTTGCGACTTCCCAAGTCCTTAATCGTCAATTCAGCCCGCTTCAGCTTGAACTCAATGTGTCGTCTGCTGACGGATCGGCTGTTTAACACCAAATCGCATTCGGCACCTCGTCCAACGACGAAGGGGTTACGAACCATCAAACAGGAATGCCATGATTCGCCAGAGCGATAGATCGTAATACCGAAGCTCATGGACTTTGCTACCTGCGATTTCTCACCAACTCTGCCAAGTAGCTCTCAGTCGCGGATACAACGTGCTCTCCATTTTTAGAAGACACTAGTTGGCTACTCTCGACCTGCTGCTTAGACGCACGTGGTTTTCGATTTGCTTGAAGCACCATCAACGCACGTCCTGAAACAACGGCAATAAACGCGGGCATCGCAACAACAACCCCAAACAAAACCGGAGCCGCTGACATTGCAAGCAGCACAACACCATCGGGCTGGTCTGCCGAAGTCGCATCCGCGTTTCGGAGCAACTCGACAGCGGTAGAAAGCGTAACCAATGATCTCAAGCCACCGATGAACAGCGGCAGCAAGGTTAGTGGCAGGTAGATAACGAATGCCTGTTGTTGACGCACAACAAACAGCAAATAAAGTGCACCCGTGAATAGCAACGCCTCCACGACCAGGAACAAAATCAGAAATTCTAATCCACAGGTGATGTTCAACAGACTGAGGAGATTTGACAACGCTTGCATCGTGTTCCGTTCGCTTCTCTTCCAAATAGACCGATTTCGAAGTGAGGATACAGAGCAAGCATTGATTGCCTGTGTCGAACGTCTGAAGAACCTATGAAGAATTACGCGTAGGAAGAAACGCTAATAGGTGGCCTACGATTCAAGCTCGCGGGGGTCAGGACAAAGATGTGGCGGGCGATCAGCGAAGTCTTCAAACACCGATTCAAGCCGGTCCACCGTACGTTCCCATCCGAAGTCAGCCGCCCGACGGATGGCCGCGTTCGAAATCGTCGAAAACTCAACGTTTAAGTCAAGGATCGTCTTGATCGCGGATGCAAACTCCGCTGGCGATCCCGTTGGAACGAGAATACCCGCCCCAGAGTCGCCAACAATCTCCTTTGGACCACCGCTATCGACAGCAACCACCGGAGTTCCACATGCCATCGCCTCGATTGCCACTAAACCGAAAGGTTCATCCACAGATGCTAAGCACAGCGCCATCGAATTCTTTAGCAAGTTCAATAGCTCGCGATCTAACGCGTTGCCGTGAAACGTTACCCTCTGGCGCAACTGATGCTGATCAACCAACTGTTGCAACGACTCTTCGGCATCGCCGGTTCCAACGATGTGCAAGTGTACGCTCATGTGCCCGTCTGCCACCAGCAAGCGAATCGCCTCGATGATTCGATCGACGTTCTTGAATCGAGTCAGCTTCGCAATCACGATGACCCAAGGTTGACGATTCTCTGGCGACGATGCAGCGTTAAAGCGCCCAGGATCAACGCCTAAGTAAACCGTTTTGCATTGATCATGGTCATAACCATAGATCGATTGCGCATACCTTTTCGAAAAATCAGAATTGACCAGCACGTTCGTGAATCGCCTCGCGCGCTTCAGATCCATCTTCTTAAGAATTGGATTGAGCAACGATGCGATCCAGTTCTTCGGCCAAGGCAATGCGTTCATCCAAGCTCGTGAATGAATAAACGCTGAAGGTTCTTGGCAATACCAAACACAAGCAAGGCTAGGCCGACGGATCAAAACATCGGCCGCCCACCAGTTTGCTGGAAACACTTGTGGGTAAAGGACGCAAGGTTCGGCGGCGGCTTCCGACACGATTCGATTCACAACATCGTTGATTTTCTTGCAGCTCGCCGTGAACCGCAACCAAAACCAGAGACTTGAAGACAGCGGACCTCCGGTCTGGTGAAACTCGATGCCCGTGTATCCATCAACGAACCTTCGGTCGGCTCGGATACAAACGCAGTGAACGCGATAACCGCGAGCAGCAAGCCGGGACCCCGTTTCCAAAACGGCTCGCCCAGCGCCCCCGGCCGAGGTGAAGTGCGGATGAAGAAAGATTATCCGCATGTAACATCATCGCGATTCCAGGACCGCGAAAAGAAAGTAATCCGAAGTCGTTAAGTCAACGGGTCGATCGTAATCGATCCGTCAACGACATCGCATTGTACATCGCGATTCGAGCAGTGTTCTGCATACGCTTGGACAGTATCCGGGCAAAGCTCCGGTTACCGTGCCGCTTCGAAATCGCTTCATCCTCCAAGCATTGCTGCTTGAAGTTGGCACCGCTCTTACTCGTCTCGTACCAACGAAACGCAGCTTGGGGTTCGTCGATGTAGATCGGATCGCCGAGTTTCGACAAACGAAGCCAGTAGTCATAGTCAAACGCGAGTGGCAGTTCTGGATCGAGATAGCCGATCGCGTCCATCGCGTGACGACGCCAAAAAACAGTCATTTGAGAGATAAAGTTTCGCAACAAAAGGCTGTCTCGCGAGTAACGAATCGCGTAGTGTCGCTTATACCCGGAAACCCAACTGCGAATTTCTCGATCACCTCGGTCGATGATTTGGCAACCACCATGAACCCATTCGCATGCTGGATGGTTACGAAAGGAGTCTGCCACACGCTGAATCGAATGTGGCAGCAGGATATCATCGCTGTTGAGCCATGCAACAATTTCACCCGTGATGAGTTTCAGGCCCTTGTTAATCGCATCGATCTGTCCACCGTCTGGCTCGCTACTCCACTTCAGTCTGTCACCGTAGCTTCGCAGGATGTTTTGGGTGTTGTCTGTGCTGCCTCCATCCAAAACGATGTACTCAAGCTCAAAATCGCCCGTTTGACCAAGCACGCTATCGATGGTCCGTCGAATGAACTCGTCATGATTGAATGACGGAGTGATCAGAGAGATTTTCATTGCCTGCGGGTCAATCCGCCTGAGGCACTTGCGGACTCTGGAGACTCAACGATTTTGCGTGCGTCTTTAATTTCGTCAATGGCGGTAGCCAACAAACGCATTTGGCTTTGCATGGTCGCCATTTGCGGCCCGATGAATACATGGTAAACCAATTTGAGAATTGTATTGGCAACTCGTGTCTTAAGTTTCGTCAACATTCGACCGTCCGCCGCGACAATGCTCTTCGGGCCGTAGTTATCTTCGATCGCCAGGGACAGACGCCACAACTCTTGACTGGCTTGATCTTCGTCACCCGCTGGCCTCCGTTCTCGCTGAAATCCGCCTAGGCTCCAGGCACGGTCACCAGTTTCAGAGTTTACAAAACTCAAATAGATCGAAGTGCAATCCTCGATCCCGACAAGTGGCAATTCGTAAAGACAAACAGCGTGCCCCAACTGTTTTTGCCAGCTCGTTCTCACTCCCAGTCTTGTTCGTAGCACATGCCGCGACGACGCAATCAACGCCTCCATTGAGAGTGAGGCGACTGCAACCAGTGGATCGGGCGAGAACGTGATCCGTCCGGAAATAAAATCGTCCGAATCCTCCAAACACTCGTGTCGCGTCATAGGTTGTGAGCAATCAACCGAAGCATCGAAAACGGACGAGATCGGTGCGCGATTTGCAAGTACTTCTTCGATCGCGTCGACACAAGACTGGACGTATCGTTCCACCGAATGACCTGCCGCTGCCGTCTTCGCGCGGTTGCACGCATGAGTCCATTCGGGATCACCCATGGCCGCATATTCGGCTATCACGCGGGCAAGCTCAACAGCGTCCAGTGGATGAAAAAATTTCCCAGCGTTTTGCAACGTTTCAGGAAGTGCTCCGAAAGAGCTTGCAATAACCGGCTTGCCGTGAACCAGTGCTTCTCTCGCTGGCAGGGAATATCCTTCGTGAAGTGACGGGATCACGACGACATGTGCATCGGCGTAGGCTTTATCGAGGACCGATTGATCGACACGTCCCAGAAACTTGAAAGAATCACCAAGCGACGTTGCTAATGATTGAAGTTTGTTCCGATAACCCAGGGCAATCAAGTCGTTCGCACCCCCGATATGTTGAACCTCAATGTCTAACCCATCACGAACGAGCAACTTCGTCGCTTCAATCAAAACCTCATAGTTTTTATGAGGAAACAATTGTCCAACAGTCAATATTCGAAACGGTCGACGGCTTGAAGTGACTTGTGATGCTGAGCTTTCCTTTGTGTTGCCGAACAATGGAACGACTCGGCTCTTTGGTGAAACATCGCCGGTGTTTCGACTATATTCATCAAGCGTGAAATGACTGGCTGCCAGCACCATCGCTGGTTGCGGTATTTTGCGCAGTTCACCGATCGCCCGCCAATAACATGCGGCATACATGTCGTTCTGCATCAATACCGCAGGCGTGATACCTTGATAGAACAGGATTAGTGGTGCGGCGACATTTTGAATCAATTCATGACAGATGTTAAAACAGCCGAACTCAACAAAGATCAAATCCGCCGACCGTACCGCCGCAATCATTTCTGTGGTCAACGACGATCGCTCTGCCTCCCAACCCGCCCCAGCAACCAAAAGCTCAAAACGACCATTCTCATCGGTAAATTCTCCGATCTTCACCTTCGCCGTTGCACAAATCACGGTGACTCGATAACCGCGATCAAGCAATCCTCTTGCTCGGGCACGTGCGGAGTTCCCAATGCCATCTCCAGGGACGAAGGCCGGAACGATGTTTACGATATGCTTAATCATGAAACTTCGTTTACAACGGTCGAAGGCGTCAAACGCGCAGCGAATCGATTTTGACCCAGGTAAAAGCGCCGTATCGACGGCACAATCAGATACCAAGGACAGTACGAAAAGTGGTAAGCAAGGATCGGCTTCCAGAACGCGGGAGATCTTTTGCTGAAGATCGCAGACCAGAGCGATCGCGGCTTAAAACTGTTGTCCGTGTCATACCAAATGATCGCGTCGGTATCGACAAGAATACGGTAGCCTGCCTTTGCTGCGCGCAAACTGATCTCGGAGTCGGCGTGATACTGTGGGTACCACCGCTGGTTGTAGAGCCCGATTTTTCGAAAGCAATTTGAGGGGATGATCACGCCGCAACCCGGCAAGATTTCAACCTCAACAAGTCGTTTTTCCGAATCAATACTTGCGGGTTTGTGAATTTCAAATGGGCGACCGCGTCGCCAATCCGGTGTCCCTCCCATCGCCCAAATTCGATCTTTGGCATTGGAATCGTTCATGCGACACCCAATGATCGCCAATGGATTTGCACTTGCTGACTCAACGATTTTCAACAGCGTATCAGGGCTTAGCGTTGCATCGTTGTTGATCGTGAACACATAGTCAAACCCGTGGCTCAATGCATACTCAACACCTGCATTGGTCGCCCCCGTCCACCACAAGTTTCCATTGCCCTTAAGCACGACTGCTTCAGGGCAATTGGCTGCGAGCCATTCACTTGTGGCGTCGGTGGAGCCATCATCAACAAAAACAAGCGTGTGATACTCACCAAGTACGTTGCGAAACGACTGAATGAATCTTTGCGTTAGCGGGAGACGGTTGAACAGCGGTACAACGACGGCAACCGTTGGCTTGGACACATCCGATGGTTGTTCAGTCGAAAGCGTCGCCACAGATTGAATCAAGACGTTCTACGCTTATGTGAGTCTGCCACGATTTGTTCAAGCCAATCCGAGTATCTCAAATTAGTATTTTTTACGTCATATTGGTCAGTCGCTTTTTCCGCTGAGCATCGACCAAGTCGACTGGCCAACTCTCCGTCAATCAGAATCGTTTGAACAGCGGTTGCCATTGCACTCGCGTCACCAGGTGGCACGAGCAATCCTGACTCTCGGTCCTCGATCTGCTCAGGAATACCGCCAACACGAGTCGCGACGACGGGTAAGCCGCAGGCCTGCGCTTCCAAAATCACCGTTGGGTAGGTCTCTGCCCGCGCAGGATGTACGTAGACGTCACTGGCTCGATAGTAATCCGCAACGATTTTCGTATCCGATTGGTACGGGATAAATTGAATACGGTTGAACTTTGCGGAGTAGGACTCCGTCCGTTCGCCTATCGCAAGGCAAACAAGCTTCGACGCTGGGTTAAGGGTTTCAAGCATCCGGAGCGTTTCGATCAGCAAGGCGATATCTTTGAATGAACTCTTGCTCGCTTCCTCGGCGACGAACAGGAGGATCTTGGCATCTTGCGGCAAACCAAGACGGTCTCTTGCCGAAGACTGATCTCCTGGTTGAAAGACGGTCAAGTCGATGCCATTGGGTATGACCCGCGTTTCGATCACGGAACGGGAGAAACCAGATTCCGAAACCTTGTCTGCCAACCATTGCGATGGGGTGGCGACGAAGAAACTAGCTGCGTTGAAGATTGACATTTTCTGTTTCCAGTTTGCAGTCGTTGAGTCCTTCAAAATCGCGGGGTATATCTGGAGATCAGGGCAATGGCCACAGCCCGTTTTCCAGCGATCGCAATCGATCGAATGGGCACAGTGCCCGCTGAGTAGCCACGCATCGTGCAGCGTAAGCAGCACGGGGCACCGCGAAGCGACGCTCGTTAAACATCGCAAATCAAAATAGTTCGCATGAAGGTTGTGCGTCTGGACGATGTCTGCGTGCGCGGCCAACGGCAAAAACGCTTTGCGCGACTGCGGGTAGCAAAAGTTTTCCCGACCTTGTGTCGAGTTCCAAAATTTTCCGCAGAGTTCAATTGCACGAGTGATTGTGGTCCCGGTATGAACAACGTGATTGCCTGATTCGCTTGTTCGTGTCCGAAGCGAAACGATCGAAGGGTCGTCGGAGGCTTTGTGGCCAACGGCAAGATGCGCGTCATGGCCCATGGACCAATAGTGCTGATGCAGCGATTTTGCGACAAGCTGAGCACCCCCTGAGTGATCGCTTTGGCTCACTTGCAGAATCCGCACCCTAGCGACCAGTGCCGAGAGTGGAGCGATTGTCCCAATCGCTTGACAACGTCGCTTGCGCAATCGCACGACAACAGAGGTGCCTTGGCTGCCGAATCAAAAGCGAAGGCTGCGCCACTGCTGCGATCAAAGCATACTTAATCCCGATGAAACGACGGCGATGCCGCCAAGCATATTTCCCGAACTGCCAATCAAGACGCGGCTTGTAAATTCGACGCCACTGTTGTTGGTCGACGCCATTAGCAAACGCAGTTCCATAATCCATCGCTTGACCCGGCTGATTGAGCAAGAAGTGCGTTGATATCCGGCTTTCAAAAGCACTGGCTAATGCATCTGACTCAAGTTCACTAATTCCTAGGTTTCGTAATGTCGAATGTATAATCTCGTCAACTCCATCCAAAGGATCTGGCTTTGAAGCGCGGCGTTTAATCGCTGAATGCTGCGCTGCAAGAACAGCCCAGACTTGTTGGCTAAGCTTGCGATGAGGCGCCTGTTCAGCATGAAAACGATAGTAAATCAGGGGTTCGGCTAGATTCGCAAGTTTCCCGTGCTCGGACATTCGCAGCCAAAGATCATAGTCCTGCCCGGCCACGAAACACTTCCGATAGCCACCCACCTTGCGCACTGAATCTGATCGCAGCATGATGGTTGAGTGAATCATGCAATTACCGCGTCGCAGCGCTAACTCAATCGTCGATGGTTCCGTTGGAACAGTGATTTTTTTGGTCGATCGTATGCCGTCGGCAAGATATATCGCACTGCTACCCAATGCATGAACTTCCCGATGAGCGTCGAGCCAAGCGATCTGTATCGCAAGGCGATGCGGCATCGCAACGTCGTCAGCGTCAATCCGTGCGATGTAGGAACCCCTTGCCTCAGCGATCCCAGTATTTAACGAAGCGGCGAGTCCGCTGTTATTTTGGCGAATGAGGCGAATTCGAGGGTCGTTCGCGGCATAGCGATCAAGGATTTTCTGGGTGGCATCGGTAGACCCGTCGTCGATAGCAATCAACTCCCATTCGCTGAGCGTTTGCGCCAAAATGCTGTCTATCGTCTCCGACACGTAACGTTCGGCGTTGTGAGCGGCCATGACGACGGTTACGACAGGTTGGCCAGACATGAAGACCGCTTTTCAAGCCAGAGGCCGAGTTGTAAAAGTGTCCATTGTTGTTGTGCCTTCATTGATTCACGCACGGATCCTTTCCGCAGTCCCGGCAATAGCTCGCAAAGAGGCGAGTTGCTTGCGGTTACGCGGGCCCACAGTTGAGCGACAGCGGGCTGTTCGATCCAATGCTGAAGCGGGGCACCGAACCCCTGTTTACGACGATTGCGAATCGCCGGCGGCCAAAGGTCGCTGCATGCGTCTCTCAGTACCGACTTGAGTTTGCCTGGAACAAATCGAATCGATGCTGGCAACGATAGAACATATTCACTCAGCTCTGTGTCTAAAAAGGGCGCTCGCGATTCAAGTGAATGAGCCATTGAGGCTCGGTCAACCTTCACAAGGATATCGCCTGGTAAGTAGGTTGTGAGGTCGAACCACGAAAGCCGATCGATTCCGCTTACCGATGACGGAGGTTTGAGGTCATTCGTAATCTTAGCAACATCGAGACTCGATTCACGAATGCCCCAAAGCTGCGATCGTTTTTCCCACCAGCGACTGGTCATCGCCAGGTGACTTGCCCAAACATCGTCAAATCGTCGTGTCAACCGTTTGGCTTGATACTGAGCTGCTGCAGCCATCACGGACGCTAGGTCAGTGCATGCAAGTTGCCGCCGCGCTATCGCACCCCAAAGCAAAACACGCCGCGTAGCGACTTCCGCAAGGCTGGCACGAGTGGTCGCTTTACCAACCCATGGCGAATACCAATCGTATCCACCAAACAGTTCATCTCCACCATCGCCAGAGAGCGCAACGGTCACATGTTTCCTGGCAACTTCTGCGATGCAATATGTCGGCACATTCGATGAATCCGCAAATGGTTCATCGAACACGTCTGCCATTCGTTCGATCGTCTCTGCGACAGGAATGGCGACCTGTAGCTCGTGATGTTTGGTGCCGTAAAGCTGTGCAACTTCTCTTGCGTAGGGAAGTTCATCGATCATGTCACCAAAGCCAACCGAAAAAGTCTCAACTGGCTTGTTGGTTTGCTTGCTCATCAGCGCAACGATCGTCGCGCTATCGATCCCGCCGCTGAGGAATGCACCCAGCGGCACGTCCGCAACCATCTGTCGCTTTACAGCCGCAGCCAGCAGGAGCCTTACATTCTCGGTGACTTCGCCAACACTTGCATCGCGCGTCGAAAGGCTCGGTTGCCAATATCGCCATTTTTTCACAACGCCGTCCCGCCACGTGATCGCATGTGCGGGTGGTAACGCTTCGATGTTGTTGTAGATACAACGGCTTGGCGGTACGTAGAGCAAGCTCAAAAAAGCGTCCACCGATGCCAAGTCAAGATGGGGAACGATTAGGTCCGACGCGAGTAATGCTCGCAGTTCCGAACCAAACATTATGCCATGATCGGTCAGCATGGCATAATAGAACGGCTTTTCTCCAAAGCGATCACGGGCAGCGAAAAGGCGATGATCGACCGAGTCCCAAATGGCGAACGCAAACTGACCATTGAGTTGATTGACAACACCCTCACCCTGTTGGACATACGTCGCAAGCAAGACTTCCGTGTCCGAGTCGGTGCGAAACGTCCAGCCGTTGCACTTCGCTCGCGTCCGCAACTCCACGTAGTTGAAGATTTCCCCGTTGAATACCAGCCAAAATCGCTCGGATGGGTCGCACATTGGCTGCGCGCCGCCGACGGTATCGATGACGCTTAACCTCGTGTGTCCAAGATGACAGTCGCTCAGTTTTCGTATCTGAGAGTCATCTGGGCCGCGATGCTGCAGCGCCTTTGTCATTCTTTGGATCCGCGTAGGATCGATATCCGTCTTTCGTGTGACGATGCCTGCGATACCACACATTTCAGATCAAGCCGGCGGAATGCAAAACATGATTAATACGATGAGACCACATATGCTCCGCCAATACGCGGTCGGAGTAGGCCGTCGCTATCTTCTGACGTTCGTTCTCATGCGAACAGTAATAGCGAGCCTTTTCAGCGAAATCTTGAAGATCGTCGTACTGAACATACTCCTTTCCCGGTTCAAAATATTGTTCAATCGGTGCCGCTTTGGGAGCGATCATCAACGTACCACTTAGCCCCATGTCGAACACACGGCTTTTGATCTGAAACACATCACCACCACGAGACGATTCAAGGGGTGTGAAGGATACGCGAGTGCGATTCCAGAGCGAATTCACTTGCTCGAAACTGATCGTTGAAGAGCGAAACACATCGGGCAGTCGCTTGTGCAAAAAATTGGTCAACGTCTGACCAATGAATAGCTTTACGCAGGAAGTGCCTGGGGCAATTTCGCCTACTCGTGGTGCGATCCCTTTGCCGAATGAACGAAGGCCAGCGGTGCGACGCAGCTCTTCAACTTGCACCATCCGTTTGCCATAAATCTGTCCGACAAAACTGACGTCGATGTCTTTCTGTTTCTGCCTACCGTCCCAAAAGCCGCAGCAAGCCCACTGCGCGTGAAGGAGATTCGCGTGTCGGGTTTGGTTTAGGTTGTACACGGTTGGCGAATTGGTCACCATAAACGAATACCAACTGACGCGTTTACTGGAATAAGAGTCCCAGCGATCTTCATCGTCGCTGTTGAAAGCAATGATTGGGCAATGGCGCCTCGCCTCGCTTAGCGTTACTTCATCAAACTCCTCGAGATGCGTCGCGATAAATACAGCGTCATAGTTGCCGCCTCGCACCATCGTTAGGAACTGGCTACGCATCTGTTCGACACCCACATGACAGAGCGTACGCCAGTCGAAAAAGTCTACCTCATGTCCCATCGATTGAGGCACGCGACAGAGATAATAGAATTGCGGTTCGACTCCATTGGGGTCGTCGTAGTAGTAATAATAAGTGCAGGCCAAGAATCGCATTTGCGAACCAAATCAGGTACGAAGCGCTTTTACGTGATAGCCGAAGCAAAGCAATTCAGCCGAGCCGCGATCTGTTTTCTCGCAAATCGACAATGCGAAAAGCATTAGTTGAATGGCCGCACGAGTTAGCCAGGAAACCGGTTTTGAATATTGGTTACACACCTCAGGAATACGGTTGACTTCCTGGCCGATGTATTGGAAGTAGCTGCCATTCGCTTGAAGATCTGTGATTGTAAAGCCTAATTCCGGTAGCCATTTTTCATAGAAGAATCGATTGAAGCCGGTGCAATGATGGTGTGGAGCAAAGTGGGTCAAACTACAGAATGGTGCCGTCAGGATGAGCGTTCCACTTGGCTTAAGCAAGCGAGAGAACTCACGAAGTGCAGCTTGTGGATCTGGTATGTGCTCTAGTACTTCGATGCAAAGAATGCCATCAAACGATGCATCGGGTTCAGGGATTTTTGTGATGTCGCATACGATATCGAGTTTGCCGTAGTCCCAGGTTTTCATCTGCATCCCCGCATCCAGGATTGCAGGATCGTATTGTCCGAAGTCTTGCGACACATATTCCAGATGATCGCAATCAATTCGAAAGCGTTGCTCCCCGGCTCCGGCGTCAAGCAATCTTGAACCGGTGGGCAAGGCTGCGATCGCGCTGCGAATCCATTCCACACGCGGCGATTCGTTTTCAATTCTCATGCGTCGCGCAACGCTTTCTTGAACCAGAAACAACCACAACCATAGGTCTGGTCAGCAACCAACGATGGGTCCGCATCGACGATCAATCCTTGACGATTGCCGTCATCGGGGATGAGCGAGAATTGAACGATTTCAAGCGCAGAAAAAGCATCTCGCACCATCTCGTATGAGTATATCCGGTGAGCATTAAAGCAAATGCGTGGCTTACCAACAGGAACGACAAATAACAAATCACCGCCTGCGTCAAGAACTCGTTGTAGCTCAGCCATCGCCTGTAGGTCACCAGTGGGTGCCAGTTCGTCACCGTATCGTCCGAGCCCCACGTGCTCAACGACATGCATGCACGAAAGCGACTTAACGGAGTTGTCGGCGAACGGCAAAGCCAGCAAATCGGCGCGGTCGCTTGAGACGTTACTCAAATTCAAATCGGCTGGGCGATAGTCGTAGAATCGGATCGGTACGAATGCGGACGTCGACGTCACAAAATAGAGGCTAGAGGCGATGTCCACATGCTCGACCGGTTTCGTTTGCGCGAGTATTCGAGCCGCCCAGGCAGTGTGGTAGATGTAGTGCCGATCAAAGCCCGTCGTGCGAGTGCGGTCATCCAAATGGGGAAGTTGGTCACGTAGCCGCAACGCCATCGAGCGATTCGCTTTGGCTGATAGGAATCGAAAGCGAATGAGATCGGAGAGATAGCGAGAAAATTTCACCGGCTTGAGGAGTGCAAGCCGCGCGTATTTCATAGTAGGCGTGTTCTCCGAACTCGCAGCACTTTCGCAGCGAGCTTGGAAAGCACGCCTACACTAGGAATGTTCTCCGAACTCGCAGATTCTCGACACCAATCTTTGACAATCATTTCCGCTGATCTTGGAACCGAGATGATCGTGTCATGAACGATGACGACATACGGATCTCGTTCGCCCGCGCTCAGTGCCGCAAGCGTCTCGCGAATTCCTGGCCATTGGTTGACGTCATGGGGTGGAGAAGGCGGACTCAGGAATAGCCTCGCGTCGTCGATGAAAATGAATGGATCGGACGCAAACTGATAGATCAAGTCGATCTCTTGCAACAAGGGACATTCATCTCCTTCGCCGAAAGACGCTCCCGCAGACCAATGACTGTCTAGCCAAAAAATCGCCGAGTTGGAGCAGGACGTTAGTATTTCCGGTAAACGCTCAGTTGTTGTTCCGAAGTAAGACCGAAGGTTTGCTGGCTTGTCTGGCAACAAAGCGAACTCGTCAAAAAACGTCTTCGCGGCTTCAATCGTATGAACGGTATCAAAATGCTCCGCCGCCCAATAGGAAGTGTTGCCGAGGTGAGTTCCTCCTTCCACAAATACTGCGGCGTTTCTTTCGTTTCGAAGAAGCAACATCAGCTCTCCGACACAACCGTTGCACAGCTTGCTGCGTGTGATGGATGGCATATTCAGTATTTCTCCCACGCGATTAACGGTGCCAGCAATCCAGGTCGCCGAACCATCCAGTAAGGTGATTCACTGAATCTGCCTTGTGAGGAAATGGTTATCGACGGTGAGTTGACGCCCGGTTCATAAATCCACTCGCGGAAGTGAAGGCTTGCAATTAACTCAACGCGAAAATTGCCTTCGTTGAGTTGAGCGACTGGCAGTAAAGAGCGAAGACGATTCGGGCCCGCCGTCAACTTCGGCCATGCTTCGAAACGATCGTCCGTTGTCAGTGACCAATAAAGCAACTCGCCGGTATCGGTCATTAACGCATACCCTACATTGAGCGCGGGATCAGGATCATGGACCAGTGCGTCGATGTAGACCCACGTTGGCATCGTGCGATCAACAGGCATTCTTAATAGGTTACCACTTTCGTCGCCGACCCAAAATTTCGTGATTTCAATGCATCGATGCGGTTTGATACCGGGATTCTCGGATTGCAACCAACAGCCGCTTCCGGTCTCTTCACCCCCACCCAAGTAACGCTGAATGACAAGACGCGGGTCTTGTTGATCATGGTGAAGCGTTCCGGAAGTGAGCAGTAAAACACGACTGCAAAGTTGTTCTATGGCAACCATGTTGTGACTAACAAACAGCACCGTTCGTCCCTGTTTCGCGACCTCTTCCATCTTGCCGAGACACTTCTTTTGGAACTCGGCATCTCCAACGGCCAACACCTCGTCGACGATTAAAATTTCGGGGTCCAAGTGCGCTGCCACGGCAAATGCCAGTCGCATATACATGCCACTCGAATAGTGTTTTACATGCGTTTCAAGAAACGGTGAGACACCGCTGAATTCGACAATTTCTTCGAACCTTTTTCTAACTTCCGCTCTGGTCATCCCAAGCGTGATGCCGCTGATGTAGATGTTCTCGCGACCGGTTAACTCGGGATGAAAGCCCGTACCGACTTCAAGCAGACTGGCGACACGCCCGCAGATGCCGAAGCGACCGCTTGTCGGTTCGGTGATCCGCGAGAGAATTTTTAATAGCGTGCTCTTGCCGGCTCCGTTGCGACCGATGATGCCAACGACTTCGCCTCGGTTGATTTCGAAGTCGATGTCTTTGAGCGCCCAGAATTCGTTGTTTGTTTGGCTTCCACCTGTATTTTTCGATTCAGAGAAACCTGCTGCCTGCGCCGTCGGTTCCGTTGAACGAGCGCGGCCGTAGCCAGACGAAAGCAACTTGCGTCCCGCATTCCAAACAGCCTTGGGAACTCCGGTCAATGCTTCGCTCAACCGATGATAAGCCACGCCGCCGCTACCATTGATGCGGTACCGTTTGCTGAGATTCTCGACGACGATTGCAGTCTGTGACAAATGAGCTAAAGAACAACCGGCAAATTAGTATTGCCTTTCACACTGCGAAAGTAGCGTGTCTTCATTCTTTCGCGGTCACTGAGCGAGTGCCCAGATGTCGTTGACCGAGATCGCCAGGCCACCGAGTAGTATGCTGCAAGCTTCGTCGCCCGGGTGACATTCCTGCGCGACACGGTAAGTCGCCCCGTCGAGTACGAAGACCGTCAATCGGGTTTGCTCTGGGTCAACAATCCAGTATTCGGCTACACCGGCTTTGGCGTAGTCGACCAGCTTGTCAATGTAGTCTCGCTTCCGAGCTTCCGCACCCTCGCTAACAATTTCGATTGCCAAGTCAATCTTGTGCGGGTAGCCGCGAACATCCGCTGGTAAATTTTCTGGGCAGACATAAAGCAAATCGGGCTCACGGACCGTCCCTGAGAACAGTTTCGCTGGTAGCGGTGCCATGAGGACTTTGCCGCCTAGGTTTTGCTGACGCACATGGTTACGAAAGCGGTCAAAGAGAAGTTCAACGATCAACTGGTGAAGCCAAGTTGGCATTGGCAATAACTCCAAGTGTCCGTTGACAAGCTCAACCATACGATTGGTATGAAACTGAAAGAAATCCTCTTCGGTCCATCGACCTTGTGTTGGCAACAAATAGGCCGCTTCCCAGGCCGGTTCTCCGTCGCGCGATGGTAGATGAGATGTAGTTGGAGACATTCTTGATATTTGTTTTTGATTTAGGCTTGCATCAGCGAGTGCACGTCGACGGACAGTCCAGGGAGTAGTTTCCCCGATGCAGTTTGCCCAACGGTGAAGTAACCGTGATCCGTGTAGACATCGCCTGAGAGCACCAAGACCGTCACGGTTTGGTCTTTAGGATCGACAATCCAGTATTCAGCCACGCCAGCTTTGGCGTAGTCGATTCTTTTGTCTTCGTAGTCTCGCTTGCGAGCCTTAGTGCCTTCGCTAACGATTTCAACGGCGAGGTCGATTCGACTCGGATACTCAACCTCGGGGCTGGGCATGTTCTCTGGTGAAATGTAGAGCAGGTCGGGTTCTCGAATCGTGCCAGGGAACAACTTTGTGGGCAACGGCGCGAACAAAGCCAGTCCACCGGGGCCAGCCTTGGCATTGTCTCGGATCAAATCCAACAACATGAGCAGCATCCGTTGATGTTTGATGTTGGGCACAGGCAATATCTCCAAATGACCATTGACCAATTCTGCCATTTGCGTTGTATGGAACTTTAGAAAATCTTCTTCTGACCATCGTCCTTGCGGCGGAAGAAGATACGCAGCTTCCCAAGCGGGTTCGCCTGTTTTTGAGGGTAGTTCGGGAAACACGTTTGACATGGCGGCGAGGCTGTAGGAGTTTAGGGTTTAGGCCGTAGGGGATTGTCCGAAGTCCAGGTCTGCGAAAAAGTCTGCGACCTTGGCTTCGAAACCTGGTAATACAGTACCGCCGTTGATGGTTTGTTCTTCGGTCAAAACTCGCACGGTGCCAGGCGAAGTGTAGACGGCTACCGAACGGTCGACGCAATCAACAATCCAAACCAACTGCACACCCGAATGAAAGTACTCTATCCGCTTGCGAGACATCTCGGCTTTGGTATTGCTCGGACTGAGCACTTCAACCGCCAGATCGGGTGCTAGCGATGGATAAGCCTCGGTGGGAAACTTGCCGCCGGGAAATCGTGCACGGGACAAAAAGGCGACGTCGGGCCCACGTACAGAACCTTCTATCAGCCGGAACATGCCGTCTGGCCCGGAGAGCACCCCAAGCTTGCGCGGAGAGATGAAGGTACCGAGAATTCTGGCAATGATAAGGGCTACGACCGATGATTCGAATCCCACGGCTTTCTCCGCAAGCGTATGGTCAACCAATTCACAAAGTGGCGAAGTATGGGCGTTGGCGTGAATCAAATCATCGATTGTCGCCGTGCCCGGAACTGGCATCAGCCGCACGCGATCGGGCGAGATGCCTCCCAATTCGATTAATCGCTCTGCCAAATCGGACGTTACTGCTGCGTTAGCCATGTACATTTCGCCCAGAAGGTTTGCATCGTGCGGTCTTTTATCGTCGTCTTTCGCTCCGCGAAAGAATGGAAAAACGCTATTTTCGCGGAGCGAAAGGCGACACTAAGTGAACTTTCAATCTCGCAATTATAACCGGTATTCGATCTGCAATCCATGTTTCTCGCATCACCACTACGCAAGGTCCGCAAAATGCCGTTCCATACGGCGAAAATAGATCATTCCGCCAAGCAATAGAACCGTCATCGAAACGAGCGAAATCGCCATTGACAACGGCGCTGGCATCGGACCACCGAGCAACACCGCACGATAGCTTTGAATCAGCGACGCCAGCGGATTTAGGTAGTAAACGGCCTGCCAAGCTGGTGGGATCACGGTGTCAGTCTCGTACATCACGGGGCTGATCATCATTCCAAGCTGGAGAGCAAAAGGTACCGCGAACTGAACATCGCGATAGATCGCGTTGACCGCCGATAGCCAAAGAGCAAATGTTGCTGCGCAAAGTATGGTTGCGAACACTAAGCAGGGAAGAAACACCATTTTCCCGCTGGGCACGATTCCGAAGAATATCATTACCGCAGCGAGCATCAAGAACGTGATTGCGAAGTCGACCATCGCCGGCACGAAGGCTGAGAGCGGAAGGATGACGCGCGGAAAGTAAACCTTCTTAAGTAGGGGGGCGTTCATGGCAATGGACAACGTCGCCTGAGTCACCGCAGCCGCAAAGAACTGCCATGGAACCATCCCGCAAAGTGACGTGACTGCGTAGGGTGTTTTGCCATCAGTTGCTTTTCCACCAAGCCAAGTGACGAGCGTTCCAAACACGATCACGGTGAGCAGAGGCTGGATCACGGCCCAGGCAATGCCGACTGCGGTCTGGCGGTAACGGACTTTGAGATCACGCATGCCGAAGGCCCAGACCAAGTCCCGAAACTTCCAAAGCTCACGGAAATCAATCAGTTGGCAGCCCTTACGAGGGCCATAATACGTTAAGCCGGCAGACATCAGTTCAGTACAACGATTTTGCCAGGGCGCGGACTTCGTTCCCGTAGGTGACACGATTCCGCGACCCAGAAAAGAAGTTTGTAATCGAATGACGTCCACTTTGACCGATCATTCGACAACGTTGTACCAGCAGGAGCACCTCGATTTGTGAAGATTGGTTGAAGATGAGGTGCTAAACTTGTTCAGTCCGGCTGGACTTGGTGAGGATACCGTGGAACTGACGGTTCTAAGGTTTGGCGTCAGCAGCCAATTTGGCTTTCGCGAGATCGCTTATCGCTTGACCCCAGTCTGGACTTAAGGCAACTGCCTTTTGAAAGTGATCAACGGCAATGCCAAACTCTTGGCGATGGAAAGCCAAATCGCCAAGAATCGCATGGGCAAACGCCTGCTTGGGATCGCTCGCTAGCCCGCGTTTCAACTGCTCCTCCGCATGCGCCAAATCGCCCCGTTCCAACAATAGCAGCCCGAGGTTGACCCGCGCTGCTGCATGTTCTTGACGTTCATCAATCGGGCCGGTGGGGCTTAAGCCTGCAATCGCCTCCGCAAGCAACGGTTCGACATCAGTCGGCTGCCCCGATTTCATCAACTCTTCGGCAAGCCGCGAAGCGACTGCGGGAGCACGTTGGTCATGGGTGAGGCATTGTGTGCGGAGAGTTTCAAGGACCACCAGCAACTCGACGCGCCGCCC
This sequence comes from Planctomycetaceae bacterium, assembly GCA_043775635.1. Taxonomy (GTDB): domain Bacteria; phylum Planctomycetota; class Planctomycetia; order Pirellulales; family Pirellulaceae; genus UBA6163. The sequence goes on from JAYVSE010000321.1 coordinate 19,993, forward strand.
TTCCTGGTCAGCCGCGTTCGTCAGATTCTGCAGCGCTCGCGGGTTGTGCGGTACAACCATCGCCGCAGAACGCCACAAGTCAAAACCACTGCTCCAATCATTGGCACGCTTGCTCGTACGAATGAACATCGCCATCAGGATCGATCCCGCAATCGCCCAAATTACCCAAGCATCGCTGGCCCATCGCCATCGGCTCATGAGTTTCTGAACGATGATCATCAGACAAGGGATAACGGCCGCTGTCGCCAAATACATCCGATGATCAAGCGCAATATCGGTGACAGGAATGAAAGTCGACGTGGGTGCCAACAGCAAGAAAACCGCGAGAATCAACCAACCGAGTAACATCCCGCGCCAGTAAAGCCAAACACCGGTCGCCATCAGACCTAAAGTCAAGGCGATCCATGGGATCGATTCTGCTACCGACGCGACCGGCGGCCAACGGTAATCGACACACAGGTCGCTTGGCCAAACGCAAAGCGCAAGGTAATGCCAGAGAACGCGGGTCTGTGTTGCAAGGTAGACTGGAATGGTTGGAATCTCTTCAGCAAATCCGACACCCGCATCGCCACGACGCAACGACGGTAGCATGACAACAAACGAGGCTATTCCGAGTAGGACGGGGACGAGATATAACCAACCTCGCTGCCGGAGAACATCTCGCCACGAGCTAGACAGTACAAGCCGATCAAGCAGCAATGCGATCGGCAACGCGGACAAGGTGTTGACCTTGCAGTACATCCCGGCAACAAAGATCGCGGCGGCAAACCATTGCCACCGACGATGCCGGGCCACAGCATCGCAAACAACGGCAATTTGAAATCCGACGATCGCACAGGCCGCAAGAATTTCACTTCGCTGAACAATATAGGCTGCCGCAGAAGAGGACATTGGATGAAGCAGCCAAAAAGCCGAAATCATGAGCGCGACGCGGCTTGTATTCATGTCCCGAGGTAAGTGACCATTTAAAACTCCCGTCGTGATTATCAACTTCGTCAAAGCCGCAATCAGCCAACCACACGACACGTGCATCAGAACATTGGTGAGGTGAAATCCCCAGGTGCTCAATCCGCCAATCAAATGGTTGATCGCGAACGTCAGCCCCACCAGCGGACGCGACGAAGGATTCAACCAGTTCAAGTCTGGTGGAAACTTGGTAGTAGCGCTATTGTTGACAATGTTATTTACATCATCAAAAACAAAGGGTCCGTGTAGGGCTGGGATGTAAGCCACAATGGCAATCAGGCTGACCACCAACAGCGGGTAGAACAATCCATTGAATCGCAGATCTGACTTTTCGTTCACTTCGCACAACCTGTCGTCGCAGCGATACAAAAAAGGTGTCTTGAATCAGCAACATTGCGATCACTCGTCTGCATTTGGTCCCTGACTTACCTTTCGTTCACCGACGTTTGCAATGGAAGCAAGGCTAATCTGCAGGTCTACATTGACCTTCTCGGCCAAATCGCGAACGATCGCGAGTGGACTCGCTTTACCAGCATCAGCCGCTTCGTCGAGGCGTCCTTTGACATGCAACTTATCAAGCGACTCAGGCAGACTGGCGAATGCTCTGGAATACCAATGCGACGCTCGGTCGCGACAAGCTTGACGATAGACGCCCGTCTTGGCTCGCTCTGACATCGACCACCAAGCATCACCTAAGGTAACCATCTCCATGGGCCGATCGGCACTTTGAATATCGGAAAGTGCTAACTCACGCATGTCCTCGCTACCACCTCGGGCCAAAAGCGGTAAGCCCTCGTCCCAGTCGCCCTTAATGAAGGCCAGGAATCGGCCAAATGTAGACGCAGCGTCGCCGTTACTTGAGTCAATTCTGTACTCGGCAAGGGAATCCTTCGCCGCATCAAAATTACGCTGTGCCGATGATAGCTGGACTCGCAATAGGTTGAGAGACTTTGGAATCGGGTCGTTTGGCGATTGGTCGCAAAACTTGTATGCATTTCTCGCTAGCGCGGCAGCACGAACATAGTCATCGTTACGAATCGCGGCAAAAATGGTGGGCAAAATGCGGCGTAGGAAGATCGCACCGTTGACATACCCTGCCACGCGATAGGCGTTGTCGATTGAAAATTCCGTCAAAGTCGCCATGTTGGCTTCGTACGCATCGACTTCAAACCGTCCGACTCGCATGTCTAAGCCGCTGAGTAGAACATCTATCTTTCCGGATTGACTTGCGAGCTTAATACTTGCTCCTTGCATCACGTAAGCACCAGCGCCATCGGTCGTAAGATTGACTGATTCCGCCAGCAGCTCCGCGGCGAGCTGAGCTCGCTTGTCATCGTTATTTGCCTCCGCCAGTTTCTTGGCAAAGACTTCTCGAAGCCGCTTACCAGCGGCAGCCAGAGCGAGCTGATCGGGAACCGGATCGCGAGTGACCATCGTTTCGGGCACCACCGTAGCCGAAGGCGATTGCATCACGGACGCAATTTTCGCCACGGTATCGATTACAACCGACTGTTCAGTTACTTCGGCGATGGTGATGGAGCGGTGAATCTGGCCAGCACGTTGACCATCACCAGCCTCCTTTGACAACGCATTATCAAGTTCGATCCAGTTGATTCCATTAGACAGTAGCACAGGCAAACCATTTGCCCAAGCCGCAAACGTACCATCGTCACGCAAGCTCCCGAGTCCTTTTTTCACGCTCTCTCTTGCCTCGCCATAATCTGCGGGCTGCGTCCACGGAACCGCATAAGCATCGTTTACCTCGAGTAACATGATCGTACTCACGGCAGCATCGCTATCGATAGAAAAACTGAAGCCGGGACGAGCAAACAGGTAGGCACCAAAAACTGGCACCTGGTAATTCGTATTCGTGTCGAATCGCTCGGGTGACACGAATTCGTCGGGAATCATATCGAGCAACTTTTTGTTATTCGGTCCGTCCCAGGGCTCTTCAACGTTGAATTGTTTGTATAGCTCACCGTATCCCAACTCGGGAAGAATCGCGACGCGCCATGACAGTGTTTTGATGCCCCCGGAAGACTCCATCCACGCTGCCGGAATAGTTCCGGCAATATTGTACCGAGCGAGCAGCGCGGCAGAAACCTTCTCAATGTTCGAGAGCGCTCGCTTCCGCCGTTCTATATCGCTGAGCGGCTGCGCTGGCTTTCGTTCTGATATTGGCTTTAACGGAGGCTTCGCTTCCGCGGGCGGTGTCCCTGCGACCGTAGTAGCCACACTGACAGCGCCGGGAACGCTTACGGGGGCAGCAACCGCCGTCGCGCCTGGTGCAGGCACCGGAGATGCCACTCGCGTGGCGTCCTCAGAGTCGGGATCGCGAGTTCGGCGTGCCGCACGCATCATCATATCATCTTGCGACGAACCGCAGCCAAGAACGGTTATAGACAGCACAAACAGTAAGCCGGCAACGATGCCTCGGTGCGACACAACCCGATTCGTCAAGAAAAACATATCCAATAATCTCGATTGCTCTGTAAAACTAAGAACCAAAGTCTATGCATTCTCACATAAGACTCGCCTTAACCAACCAAAAGTAAAACAGCCGCCGCCAACCACCCAAGTCTGTTGAATTTTGAGATCACGGCGATCCTTGAGCGGTTCGGCAACGACTTGCTTTATTCGGTTCGCCATGGCAAGCTGTTTTTCTTCGACCGGCTGATACTGTGAAGCGGGTAGCGGAAGACTTGAGGGGTCTCGCTTTAGTTTCTCAGCTTCGTTAGCAACGACTTTTGCACTTCGCGCAATCGCCATTGTCATGTCTTCGCCACCACCTTCGATACTACGAAACCAAAATCCATCACGATCAACGATCAGCAATGTCGTTGCAGCGGCTCCCACGTCAATCATCGCGATCGCCGGAAGCTCTGGCGAACCCTCTTCACCTTGAATGATTTCCGCGAACTCATGATATGCGAAATTCGCTAAGGCAAGCTGCTCACACTGCAGGCCACCGACCTTCAAGCCTGCTTCCGATAAGAAATCTAATCGCTGCTTCACTTTAAACTTCCTGGCGGCGATCAGCGCCGCTGCTCGCCCGATGCCGGTAACGTTTGGCTTTTCCGCAAACCACTTCATCAAGTCGAGTTCGTCCAAGTTGACCGGGAATTGACCGACCACTTCATTCTCTAGCAGAGATCTTACTTTCTTATCATCAACGGGTGGAAGTTCAATGAATCGCGACAGCACTTCGCGTGCTGGAAAATTCACCCAAACTTCGCTTTTTTCGAGATTTTTCTCCTCGACCATTTTCTTAACCGCATCACGAGCAGCCAAGATTCCATTGCTTTCGCTGCCCAGGCGGTTTGTAGGAGGGTAGTCGGCGGTATATGAATCGATAACAACTGTCTCGGCTGCGTCTCGTTGCAACAACACAGCTTTGATACTGCTATTTCCAATATCGATCCCCCAACAAATCTTTGACTTGCGACGCGAGGTTAAAGCACTTAGCAACGATTTTTTTTCGCCGAATCTGGTTTCTATCTTGGTTCCACCAAGCCCCTGAAGGGCCAATCCGAACGCGACGCCAAATCGAGCCGGCATCTTTTTGATATTCGCGTCGCCCTTACATGCAATCGACTTTGGCCAGCCCAAGATAGCAACCTCTCCGCCTAGCACACTCTTGCGACTTCCTGACCAATGTGGATATGGCTCTGAAGGCGATGCGGGCGGTTGCTTTAGCCGCGCTGCGATATCCGCCACCAAATTTTTTCCAGCGGGATCGTCGGGAGAGTGCTTTGACAACCTGACCGCCAATCGACCTAAAGTTGGCGTCGCAAAGGGCTCTGCGTTGAATTGTTGAGTCAACCAATTTGCGGTTTGTATCCGCTGCCGGCTTTCACCATAAGTATCCGTCTGGCAAATCGACGGCACTGAATCAAGGCAGTCCAGAGCTGCGGAGTACTTTTGGCTGACAAACAAAGCATCCGATTTTGCAACCAGTTTCTCTGTCACTTGTCGAGCCATCGAAACGAAACTCTTTTCCTCCGGACACAATTCGATCAACCGACCAAGCAAGCTTCCCATAAGCGGCCAGTTCTTATCGCCTGCTGCAGTCTTGAGTTCGTCTTGAAGAGACTGCGTTTCTGAGGTGAAGGCTTGCGATTTTGCAAGCAGCGACCGAGAATCCTCATCCAACAACTGACTGGGGACATTGCGCAGTAGTCGCTGGATCTCAAGCTTATCACCTCGCCGTGCAGCGACTGCGGCCGCTGCCTTAGCCTCCTCAACACGAGCCATGGTTGAGTCTCGCAGTTGCTCGATCTTTCCTATCGCTGTATTCGCGCTTGCCGCTAAGTGTGAAAAACGATAGTCGCGATCAGCGGCAAGACGCTTCAAACGACTGATTGCTGCATCATAACTATGTCGCTTGGTATCATTCAGGGCGTCAACCAGCGACTGCTCTCGCAAATCCTTCTGCTTCATGAACGCCGCGTTTAGATCGTCACCGCATAAGCCGCAAAAACGTTGATTCAACCGAATGGGTTCTTGGCACCCGGAGCAAGGCTCGAACAGCGCATGGCCACAGCCACCACAAAACTTAGCCTCGGGCAAGTTTACGTGAGCGCAACTTCCACATCTCAGATCAAGCGAAGTGCTACGAGTCGATTCGGCGGTGCTCATATTCTTCAGCATCCATTGATTGGCGATTTGCAGAGTAGGATAGGCTTCCAGCCTGTCATTTTTATCAAGACAGGCTGGAAGCCTATCCTACTTTTTGCTAAGCCAAGAATCTTAACACAAAACCTTCTATATGCCAATCACCTTTTTGACGGGGAATTAATAATTGCACCCATGATTGGCATCCAGTTCATCAGCTTTTTATCCTCCGGATCACCGACTTGAACGTACCCATGAGAATTCGATCGATTGAACAGCACCGGCGACGCCTCGGCGGGCGCAATCACCGTCAATTTATAAACACCCGGCTGGGTTGTTGCTTCAAGTTCTGCTTTCATTTGTTTGGGCATAACATCCAGTACTGCGAGCTTGCGATCCGAGTTCCCTCGCAACCGAACGATGATACTCCTTCGATGCTCGGTACCGCGAACCATGAGACCAAGATCAAGACCGTTCTTTTCATCCAAGTCAGGATCGCTAAACGAAATTGGCGCGCGAACGCGTCCGGTTAGCTTGATTTCGCGCTCGATGCTATCACCGCCGTCTATTGAGGTTATCAAGACTTTGGCCGCACCCGCTAGTTTCCCGTATTGCGCGGGAAGGGAAGTCAGTTTCAATCGCCAGGCTGATTTTGACTCCAGATCACCGGCTGGCAATTCGTTGATACCGATCGGATCGGCAATCCACTGAAAGCCGGGCAAGTCGCATGTGACGGACTCAATAACGAAATCACTCCACAATTGGCTATAAAGAAACGTGGTCGCACCTGCAACTTCGCCTAGATCAACGGGGGGTAGCTCAAGCGATGAATGCATCAGAACTAACTCGGCCCGCACTTGGCCATGAACCGACAATGTAATTGTCGGATGCTCGGGGTCGTTGGTATGAACGATCGCGGATTGCTCATAATTGTCGATTTGATAGCCAGTGTTCCACTCAAGTGTTACATGAGTTGAGTGGCCGGGAGGAACCGTTTCGGCACCCACCTTGCCAACGGTGCATTTGCAACTCGTCTCGCCTGCCTTCAGGAAAAGGTCTACGTCGCCCGTATTGCGAATTTCGAATGCATGAGTAGCGGTCGTGTGCGGATCGAGCATACCAAAGTTATAGTCGCGTTCGACCGACTCAGCTTTCGCGTGTGGAAATGCAAAGCCTTCGTTTCGTCGTTTTTCTTCGAAGCGAATTTGGGCCAGCTTTTTCTCATATTCTTCTCGTTGTCCTCGCCTCAGTCCTTCTGGTTCGAACTGTAAGTTTGCAGAGACAATGCCGAATCCTCCGACCGTGGCAAGGATCAAAAATACCAATGACATCTTAAGACCAAACGACTTCATGACGATCGCAATGTTTGATGGAAGGTTGGATGAAAGGCTATGACGACTTAAAAGCGACAGGCAAGACGCCTGTTTTCCAAGCAAGGTTAATTCGTTCTCGCAGCACTAGTGCTTTGTCAGTGATTAAAATTAGGGTTGGCCGTAGTGGATTTTGTTAAAAATCCCCGCGCATAAGGAACTTTAACAAGTTCCACTACCCTAAAGTTCAATGCTGACAAAGCACTAGCCTGTTGATTTGTTGAAAACGCGAAACACCTTTGGGGCCATTTCAGACATCAAAGGCGTTTGCGTTGAGCAAAGATTCTTATCCGTAGATTCGAATCCAATTAGTTTTCGAACTTGCCCTTGAACACACTGTCATCCAAGAACGTGCCGGCGTAGAACGCATCCGGCGACAATTCGCGAACGCCATCGCGGAAACCAATTCCGCTGTACACGGCGTCCGACAAGCCTGTCGGTACTGGGAATCCTGGATTTAAGTATCCATCACCATTAACATCCGTGAACCCCTTGACGCTGCCGTCTCCCATGAGAATGTTGCAAACGCCTTGGTGAATCGCAAAGAAGTCGCGGGTATCCTGAAGGTAGGTATTACTACCGGTAGGCCCCGTTGGTGCAGCACAGCCCTGAGTGGTTGGCTCGTCCCGTTCACAATCGCGCTGGAAAGTCATGTCAGTACCCGTGGTCGTCGTACCGGTGTCGACCAAAGTGATCTTGTTACCGGAACTGTTCCAATATGCAGGACCGTCATTAAACGCTTCGGTAAGCAGCGAACCGCTTGCGATGAACTGCTTAACTTCTTGATCGCCACGAGCAAACGTGGAGCCAGCAACTTTGCCAAAATTGGTGGTTGTCACTGCTTCGTTAATGTCACCCGAGGCTGCACAACCGATGAACGCGACGTTGCTGCTGGTGATTCGTGACTTGTCCATCGTCTGGGCGCTAAGCGGCCCCGCTGATCCGGCCAAGCCTTTGGCACCACCTGGAGAGGCGGTAAGTCCTAATGTCTGAAGCGTAGCGTTGACGCTAAACTTCAAGCCACCGCGGACCAAGTGCCAGCCAGCAACGTAGTTCGTGTTGTAGCCACCTTGGATGAAGTAGCGAGAGACCAAGTCAGCGCGATCACCAGTATTGATCGCGGTGGACGCGAATGTCGTGCCCGAACCTCCGCTTACGCCCTTCCAACCTGATTGACCGCACATCCCTCGCAACAGTCGAGCGGCTGGAACGCCGTTGCTACCGTTGCTCGTGTCCGAGCCGTACAAGTCGTTCAACTTTTCGCTGCCCTTGAGCCCGTTGCTGGGGTCAAGCGACTCATTCATGTTGCCATCACCAACGTTGACTATGTCGGCAACCCAACCGAAGGTGTCCATGCATCCATCGCGACGGAAGTCGCTGGCACCGGAGCAGTACGCACCGCTTGGCTGACTGCTGCTGTACTTAAATAAACCGACACCAACGTTCTTCAAGTTGGCTTGGCACTGGGCACGACGTGCAGCTTCGCGTGCCTTTGTGATTGCTGGCAGCAACAAAGCTGCGAGCAGGGCGATGATCGAGATCACCACCAACAGTTCGATGAGCGTGAAGCCCAAGTTTCGCTTTCGCGACATATCAAATCTCCAAGGACAAAACTTTGGCGACAACCAACAGAGGTTGCCACCGATGGGGGAAACTATGGCCGATCACACCAAGCGACCGACCGCCAAAACCAACACACACGTGTACGATTCACTACTTGCCACCTCGTGACTGGAGGCTGTAGAAGCTCGCTAGCTTAAGCTTGTCAACTTCGGTATCTGACGAGATGAATTCCGCACCTGCCTCGAACCCATTGTTGATGTATTGGTCCTCATTAGTATCGATCAGTGACTGGATAGACCCATCCGCCATCAACACGTTGCAAGTACCCTTGTGATGAGTCGACATGCCGCGATAGTCCTGCAGGACGTGGCGACTCCACACCTTTTGCCATCCCGCCGTGCCTTCGCGCACCGTGCCACTGGGGAACGACGGAACATCAAATACCTTTAGCGATGGGAAGTCAGTCGATTCCTTCGAGATTACGGGCATGCCCACCATTGACACGACATACAGGTCACCTGCCGCCACATAGCCAGGCAGCGAGTACGACAACGAGCCCCCTGGCGATGCATCCGTCAGCAGCGGCACCGTATTTCCCGCAGCGCGACCTGCATCGAGCAAGCTCAATTTGAGTGGGCCGCGGGTTACATTCGTTCCACGGGGGTCATCATCGCAGGCAGCGGACGCCTTTTTCGGATTGCCGCTGTCATCAAGTAAAAACTCGGACCGAAGCAAAAACCAAGTCGGTGCGTAGTTCGTGTTGTAACCATTTTCCATGACTTTCGTAACAATTTCGGTCGCCCGTTCGTCCGATCCAACGGCCATGTATCCTGCACTCTGAGGACCTTCTTTGATGGTCCGCGCGATATTACGAACTTCTTCACCAAGATCGTTGGTTTGCATCTCTGGTCCTAGCATGTCTACACAGTCCGTGTCCGTGGTCGTGGTGTCTTCGGTCGTTAACAACTGTTCGATTGCCTTCGTTGTCTTGGCGGTGTTTGACGAGCACAACATTTCACCAGCGACCACGGATCGCTTGACGGCATCGGAAACCCAGCCAACTTCTGTGGGTACGCCATCGCGAACCCAGTCCATATTGCCCGAGCAAAGCTGACCGTCGGGTTGTGTTGCTCGGCCCATCATCACGACACCAAATTGGCGAAGGTTGTTTTTGCACTGCGTGCCACGAGCACTTTCGCGAGCCGAGTTCACTGCGGGTAGCAGCATCGCAGCCAGCACGCCAATGATCGAGATCGTCACGAGCAACTCGACCAGCGTGAAAGCTGCCTGTCGGTGCTGAGTGACTTGGTCACGATCAGTTTTGTTTTTGGCGATGTACATTCGATCTAGTAAGCCGTTCGCGGCGTAGGTTATTGGGAACTGCTGCTGGCAACTATTCGGCGAGGCGCAGTTGCGTTCATTAACGCGACATGGAGCAGTAGAACCGAGAGATGCGAAAGTGATGTGCATAGTTTGTTAGGCTTGTGTGAATCCTGGTCCGTTTTATTAGCAGCCGCTTGCCTCAATCAGTTAGGTTCGATTCCGACGCTTACGTATTTCACTCGCTGAAAAAATTGATCGCAATTGCAAACGACGGAATTCGCTGGTGCTTCACACTTACTTAACACACCTAAAGAGTCGGCAGCGACGCTTATGCATTGCTGTTGTTGTGGTTACGGCGCGGCGCATTCGTTTTGTTACGGCAGAACTTCACAATGCATGCGCGAACGGGAAAGCTATGCTTATTCCACACGAACTATTAACAGTTTCTTCATGATGCTTAAAATGTTCGTGTTCCAATGGGGTTTGGCTGTATGAATCAGCCGATGATGTCAATCGAGCAAAAAACGAAGGTGCCGAAGATGGCGTGATTCGAGTAAACTTTGCATTGTTCCGATGATCATTCCGAGCTGGCTCAGGGAGGTGACTCATGATTAATAAAGTCGCCGATCAAACAAATCAAAACAATACAACTGTGCAGCCGATGCTTGACGAACAGACTCGTGAGTTCGTTCGCCTCATACTTGGTGCTGAATTGGTGGACCTTGTTGACTTAAAAAAGGTCGTGGTTTCGTTGCTTTCTGAGTCGGACATCATCGATCGTGATCGCCTTGCCAAGGGGCTGATCGGTGCAGGCTTGCTGACTAACTGGCAAGCCAAGAAGGTACTTGCCGGACGTGGTCGTGGCTTTTTTTTGGGCAACTATAAGTTGCTGCGGCCGCTGGGGAAGGGCGGCATGGGCGTTGTCTATCTCGGCGAACACCGGGTGATGAAACGTCCGATGGCACTCAAGATTCTTTCCACCGAGTCCGCGCAAGACACGCGGCGAATCGAGCGATTCGAAGCCGAAGCCCGAGCGGCAGCGCAGCTTGATCATCCAAACATCGTTCGAGCCTACGATTTCGCAGAAGACAACGGCCGCTCATTCATCGCAATGGAATACGTCGAGGGCGTCGACTTGCAGTTCGCTGTTCAGCGTGATGGGGTCATGTCCATCACTGCAGCGCTCGATGCGATGAAGCAAGCGGCGAGTGGCCTAGCGCATGCTCATGGCCGAGGGATTGTCCATCGTGACATCAAGCCCGCCAATCTGCTGTTGCGTGGGGACGGAGTGCTGAAGATCAGCGATATGGGACTTGCTCGTATCGGTTGGCAAGGCGAAGCCCCTAACGACGCCGGTAGGTCGCGATTGTTGGGAACAAGCGAGTTTTTAGCTCCTGAACAAGCGATGGATAGTCGCAGCGTTGACGGTCGCGCAGACATCTATTCGCTTGGTTGCACGCTTTGTTTTTTGCTCACCGGCAAGCCGCCTTATCCAGCAGCAACCAGCAGCCAACGCATCGCCAAGCATCAAACCGCAGCGCCGCCAAACATTCGCGAAGTCAGAAGCGACTGCCCACCCGCTCTCGCCGAGCTTGCCATTCACATGATGGCCAAACGTCCCGAGGATCGCATCCCGAGCGCGACTGAGTTATTGTCGCAACTGAACCGCATCGCCATTGGAGGTGACCAGCGTCACGCGGCACCGCCACTGCGCAAGATTTCACCCACGGGAGACACGGTTTCTGATGGCTCGTTGTACGAATCTACACTGAGTGACTCGTCCTTGGGTGTGGAGGTCGATCACGTCGTGGTTGTCGACGAGAGTTCTTTGTTCGATTTTGGTTCGTTACCTCCGGTGCTAACGAATGTTCCGCAAGTAAAATCGACTAGCCTGAAGCAGGGCGGAAGTGCAAGCAAACCTGTTTCCTCGGCTCTGGCTCAAGCCGTTGCCGCGTCACAAAAGGCCGCCGCCAATCAAGCGAACGTCGTAAGCCGAGCGAACTCACTAGGCCAAGTTGCGGCTGGCAATCAGCAGGTCATGCTTGGCATCGGTTTGGCAGTCGCCTTCTTGGCGCTATTCGCAGTGGTTGGGATTGGTGTGTTTGTGGCTCTGCGTCCCGAAGAAGCGAAACGTCCGACCATCAAGTCCACCGAAAATTCGAATGGTGCCCCCGTCATAATCGTCAGCGATTAAGCGAAGACATGACTACTACTGCGAAATCCACTTTGCCCGGCTTGGAGTCGCTTGACTTGAACGATGTCACGGCTTCACCATCGGCTTCAGGCACCATGGACGCGGAGTTTGCTGGGGCGTCGCCACTCATCGTACGGCTCGTCGTTGGATACGGCAGTCATGCTGGCGTCGCAGCAGATATCTTGACCGGCTTCTACATGATTGGTCGCCATCGCGAATGCCAAATCAGACCCAAAAGTCATTCGGTTAGCAGACATCATTGCCTCATCCAACATCAATCGGGAGTCGTTCGCGTCTTTGACTTGGAGAGCAAGCGAGGGACGTATGTGAATGACATACGTATGGAGCCGAAGAAGTGGCAGCTACTCAATCACGGCGACCGTTTGCGATGCGGGAGCTATTGGTTCAACGTCGCGATTTACGATCGTGAACTAGACGCCGAGCTGGACAGTTTAAGCGAAACCAATGGCAAAAACCTGGTCGCGGGCTACTCCAACGTGGATGTCGGCAACCACGTCAATGAAGTTGCTGAGGCCGACCTTTTTGATGACGAGAACTTCAGTACATTGGGAGAATTCGACCGAAGCGAGCCGGACGCAGATGATCAGGCTAAAGGGTTGGCGGAGGAAAGTTCACCCAAGAAAGCGAATGCAAAGCCCAGCCGACTCCCCAAGCCAAAGATCCAGAAGAATTATCGAAAATCGTCGAGCGGTAGCGGTTTCTCGTTTTCCATGTCTAAACCGGATTCAGGGAGAATACTGCTGGCAACGGTGGCGATGCTGGCGGTTGTTGGTTTTTTGGGGCGGACAATCTACAAGATCCAAAAAGGACCACCGGTCAAGATTTTGCGCGGTATCGACTGAGTATAATTTCCGGTATTGACTGCAAATCCCGTAGGCTTGCCCTGCGGATGACTCGGTTTCTTGCTAAACTAAACAGATTCAGGCGCGAGTAATTGTTCCCCGATTAGCAATCGTCCGTGATGATCGATGACGAAGCCGTGATTAGTAAAAGCTGGAGGCTCGCAACCCGCGAGCAAATTCTTGCCCACCAGCTCGTGCGACTGAACATATTGCTTGCTGACGCACTCCAGACCCAGCCATTTTATCAAGCAAAGCTCGCAGACGTTTCTTTGCCACTGCATGACATGTCGCAGTTCGCGGCGCTACCGTTTCTCGAGAAGAGCGAACTGTCTTCTGCTCTCCCTGCGACGATCTGCGGTTGGAAGCGGAATCGTTACGTTCACGCGCACCAAACCAGCGGTACCACGGGAAACCCGATCCTGCTGCTTGATTCAGCACAGGATTGGCAGTGGTGGCTTAGCACTTGGCAATACGTGCTTGATGCTGCGCAAGTGACGACCTCCGATACCGCGTTTATGGCGTTTTCCTACGGACCATTCATCGGTTTCTGGTCGGCCCATGATGCGCTCATTCAGCGTGGCGCGTTGGTTATGCCAGGCGGTGGGATGACCAGCTTGGCTCGATTGCATGCGATCGCGGCTTGCGAAGCAACCATCCTTTGCTGCACGCCAACTTACGCACTGCACTTAGCGACGATCGCGAAACAGACAGGGATCAAAATCGCCGAGTCCGCCATCACGCGAATCATTGTCGCTGGGGAATCCGGCGGTTCAATCCCGGAAGTTCGCCAGCGAATTGAAAATGCGTGGGGCGCGAACGTGATCGATCATTGTGGTGCTACCGAAGTCGGCCCCTGGGGCGTTGGGAACCGAGCCGGAACGGGCGTTCATGTCATCGAGTCGGAGTTCATCGCGGAATGCCTAGTCTTTGACGCGGCGTCGCCAAACGGACGAATTGCAGAAACAGGCGAATTGGCGGAATTGGTTCTTACCGGGCTGGGGCGATACGGTGCCCCAGCGATTCGATATCGAACAGGTGATTTGGTTCGCGCGGAGCCCAGCACCGATCCTGAGAATCAGTTTCTGTTTCTCCGTGGTGGAGTGATTGGCCGCGTTGATGACATGGTGGTGATTCGCGGTGTGAACGTATTTCCAACAAGCGTCGAAGCAATCGTCCGGCGAGTCGCCGGGGACGCGGAGTATCGTGTCAGTCGCAGTAGGCATCAAGAAATGGAACAATTGCGAATCGAAGTCGAAGGAGATATTGCCACATCGCGTCGTCTGGACGATGCTTTCCGGGAGCAGCTCGGCTTGCGAATCGAAGTCACGGCGGTCGACAGCGGAACATTGCCAAGATTCGAAGGCAAAGCCAAACGCTGGGTTAACTCTTGATTGAAACTGTTTCACGACGCTCTGTCGTCGTGAAATCCCGGCGACAGTGCGTCGTGGAACATTTGCTCGTATCCTCAACTAACCGTAATGACAAATCAACCTTCGGCGATTTCTCGCGATGCCAGCGGCTCAATCGTGATTCAATGGGACGACCAGACGGAAACCGTTTGGACGCCGGCGCAGCTTCGCAAGGCTTGTCCATGTGCGACGTGTCGCGAAAAGAAGCGTGCCGTTGATGAAGCGAGCGAAAAGCCCAAAGGCGCACCGTTCAAGGGGCTGCCAGTGATCAGCGCTGCGGAGGCCCGTCCGCTTAAAGTTGAATCGATGCGTCCGGTTGGGAACTACGCTTACAACATCGCTTTCAACGATGGCCACAACTCGGGAATTTTCACGTTGGGCATGTTGCGTGATGGGTTTGAAACAGTGGCCAGTAAGCAATGAGTACGCAACGAACGTGCTTGTTGAGAACCAGAAATGGGTAAAGGCAAGGGTCTCATCCATGCATCGGTGATCGTCTTCGCGATCACGATCGTCTATCTCAACAGTTTGTCTGGCGTGTTCCTGTTCGATGACGACGGCGCGATCGTCAATAACCTTGCCATCCGTGATTTCTGGTCGTTCGACTGGCTTCAGCTTCGTGGGCGCCCTGTCACGACGCTTACAATCGCGATCAATTTCGCGCTCGGCGGCCTTGACCCAATTGGCTATCACGTCGTCAATATCGCGATTCACATCGTCAACAGCTTGCTGCTGTACCGCGTGATCATGGCGGCAATGGAGTCATCGGGTGCAACCAGCGTAAGGTCGCCTCGCGATTTCGCGTTTGCATCGGCTTTGTTGTGGGCCGTTCATCCGCTTTGTACTCAATCGGTTACCTACATCATTCAGCGAAGCGAGTCACTGGCCGCGATGGGGATCTTGGCGACGCTGTTTTGCTGGTCAAGGGCTTGGCAAGTTAGTCGCCACGCGTCAGGGAGCGATTCTGTCACAAACGAAAGCGCGGCCCGCACGCTGACGCGAAGCGGCTTACCTAGTTGGTCAATCGCTGCTGTTGCGTGCGCAATGGTCGCGTACGGAAGCAAGGAGTCAGCACCGCTCTTGCCGATCATCGTGTTGCTTTACGATCGCATCATTCTCTGCCAGTCATGGCGGGCCGTTAGCGCTAGGGCGATGTGGCATGCGGCGATTGGTCTGCCGGTGTTGGTCGGAGTCGGCGTTTATGCGTTGGCATTCATGGGTGGAGAGCACCAAGACCAGACGGTCGGATTTTCCATGGACAGGATCAACTCCTGGTCGTATTTCGCGTCTCAGCCGTTTATGTTCGCTCAGTACCTTTGGCTCAGCGTCGTGCCAATCAAGCTATCGATGGACTACGGCTGGTTGCCATCAGAAAGCCGTTTGACCGTCTGCCTTGGCTTATGGCTGTGGTTTTGCATTGTCTTGCTAACTGTGTGGTTGCTGATTCGAAAACCACAAGTCGGATTTCTGTTCGCGGCAAGCCTGCTGATGTTGGCCCCGTCGTCTTCGTTCATGCCACTTCAGGATATCATCTTTGAACATCGCTTTTACCTGCCGCTGGCAGCAGTTTGCATACTTTTTGTCAGCATCGGGGAGCGAGCGGAAATCCTTTTTTTATCGCGATTTAACGTCGTGATCGGTCACTGGCAGAAACTGGCTGGCGTTGCCCTTGTCGTTGCTCTAGGTATGTTGACGATGGCTCGAAATCGCGATTATTTCTCTGCTGAGCGAATGTTCGAGTCCGATGCGGCAAACAATCCTGAGAATCCTCGCGCATGGGCGAATCTTGCGGCAGCGAGGGAGTTTGAAAATCCAGACGACTGCATTGCGATGTACGAAAAAGCACTTGACCTTTACACACAGCGTGGTTTTTTTTACGCGGGCACTCGTTACAAATTGACTCGCGCGATCGGTGACATCTATTTCCTGACGGGCCGCCCGGAAAAAGCGTCATACTTGCTTTCGCAGTCTCTGGAAAGTGCGAACGATGTCCAGCAAGCGGCGGAAGTGCATTTTTCACTTGCGATGATTGCGTCGGCCCGCAATGAAACAGCGGAATCAGACCGTCATTTTGCGTTAGCCATCGACAAGGCCAGCACGCTTCCTGGTCTTCACGAGGCCTACGCTGTCCATTTGCGCCGAACGGGCCGGGAAGAAAAAGCAGCGGCGGAAGAGGAAATCACTCAACAGCGAATCCAGGCGATGCGCAAAAATTCGCGTGGCAAGCGATAGTCTGTAAGGGTATGTAGTGACTACAAATCCCGCAGGCTTGCCCTGCGGATGATTCGGTTTCTGCCTACTCTGAATAGCTTCACTATGTCTCTCCGACGTACGCAGGCTCGATTGCCGAAGGCAATCGAGCCTGCGTACGTCGGGTGCGGCGGTGATTAAGAATGGATTATTAGGGAAAAACCCAACGATCCGCAGGGCAAGCCTGCGGGATTCCCTGAATGTAATACCCTTACAGCCCTAGGCTTCCAGCCTGTCGCATTGAAAATGACAGGCGGGAAGCCTTCCCACTTCAAAAACCGGACAGTTATTGATCGAACGGCCCTAAGCGGCACGTCGTCGTTCGCCTTGATCTGAAGCTCGGCGTCCGCTGATCAGATCGCTCCAGCGACGACCGAAGCGTGATTGATTCGGCCCTGGGGCAACGAGGAAAACGGTTCCAAGTCCGAAAATCAAGCCAGCCGCCGCACTACCAGCGGTCATCATTGAAGACGAGATGCCGTTGGGTGAATCACCGGTTGTCACGGGGCCTAATTTGGCCAGTAAGTTGGTTGACAAAGCCGCCGAGCGACTGGCTTCGGCATCGGCCAAAACCCGTTGCGAATTCTCTAGCAACGTCGTTCGATGCTTGACGTCAGCCGCAATTTTCGCATAACTGGTTCTCGCCTCCGCGAGCCGATCGAGGCGACGCTGTAAATTTAGCTGTTTTGTTTGCAGCCGCTCAACTCGATCACGCTCAACATCTAACACTGGCTGCATCGATCGAATCACAAGTGCGGTTTCCGATTGCATCGCATGACGAATTTCGTTTTCCGTTGCCATCGCAGCTTTCATCTTTGGATTGGCTTCGGTTAATCGTCCAGCGAGTTGGGACCGCTCAAGCTGCGCGTCGATCAAGCCATCCTTTAGTCTTTGCAGTGACGGTTGGCGATTGAGCAGTTCACCGCCGCTGACCAGCAGATGCTTGGGATCTTTCAGGCCTTGCTCAAGCAAATTGTTCAGTGCGTCGAGTTTCTCCAGTTCGAGCTGCGCGACTTGAAGATCTCTCATCGTTTCCTCAAGAGCGCGACGATTGGCCCCGTCTCCCGTGATCGCTTCGCTTAGATTTCGGAGTTCTCCAAGATCACTGCCAAAATTCACTTCGATCTCACGCATGCCATTCGATGCTTCATCGAGATTTCGCTTGGCTAGATCCCGTGCATATGTTAGTTCGGTGATCATGCTGTCTGCTCGAACGCCACGGACTTCACGCATTTGTTTCGACAAGGATTCGTAAATAGCGTTGCAAAACTGTGTCGCACGCTCGGGGCTGGAATCTTCAACTTGAAGATAAATCATTTCGCTGCCGCCGAATTCGCCGCCCTGAGGGGCACGGATATTGACGCGTTTCTTGGCGATCGTTGCGACTTCAAGGTTTGTCGGCCAACTTGGGTCATCATCGCCATCGGGCGAACCGACTGCCTTTAAAGCCAACTTAATGACCTCGTGATTTCGAGCCATCTCGAGCGCCGTTTCTTGCGCTGCCTTCAGGTCCGTTTGGCTGCTAAATCGTCCTAATCGATCGACTGCACCATTGGCTTCGTCACGAAGTACCATCGGTTGGCTCGCCGTCCAAAAATCACGTGATGCGACGGAAAACAATGCACCAAGCACCGCAAACATAATCATCGAGCCGACCCACAGAGGTGCGAACAGGATCAGAACGTAGCGAAGATGCTTCCAAGGGACAGGTGGAGATTGAGTGGTCATGGCGGCCCGAGGTAACTTCAATAGCTGCCGAAACCATGCGTATCAACAAAGGCACGCCATTTCGACACGATAACCCGTAAGCCTAGGTCACAAAAATGTGTCGTGATTCCGGGTTTTGCAGTTTTGTCCATCCGCGCCGAGCTTGACGCGACACTCGGATTCTCGCAGAAAGAACACACCGTTACTTAAGTGTGTCGGTTATCGCGCAGGCAGCGATTGTATCGCATAATTTGCAATGCGATTGCTTGTTGAATTACCTAGTTGCGAGGCTCTGCCTCGCAACCCAATGTCTTGCAGGCTCAGCCTGCCGATTCACTGAACAGTAGCATTCCAGTTTTTGGAAACAGGAGGCGGAGCCTGTGTTGTCGGGAGGCGGAGCCTCCAAGACAGTGCGTGCCCTGGCGTGGACTTAAGCAATCTGAGTGAGCCGTCGGCGCTAGCCTCGGGCCTTATAAGGCCTAACGGACGGGATGCCCGCGGCTAGCGCCGTCGGCTCCCTAAGAAGCTGGAGAATTGCGACCTCGACGCAATGAGCGTCGTTTTTTGGTGGTGATCATTGGCTCCTCCCAGGCAGGCTGGGTGGTGGCCGAAGGTGCTTTTGACGATGTGGGGTATAAAAAGGGCGGAGCCTGGGTACGAGGCGTGAATTATTCATCGGAAATTCCCGAGAATCACATCACTTCTTAATTCTTAATCGCATCTTCATGTTTTGCTAGCGGATTGCTCGCCTTCGTTCGCAATACTCGCCCCCGAGTTAAGTACCAAATGCAGCAATGGCACTAATGCAGGCCATGCGCTCGTCTGTTTAAAGATGAAATTTCAGAAAGCAACTTTAGGAGCAGAAGTATGAGTTACAAGCGGTCAGGATTTACGTTGGTCGAACTACTGGTTGTTATCGCCATCATCGGCATCATGGTTGGCTTGTTGCTTCCTGCCGTCCAGTCGGCACGCGAAGCAGCTCGACGAATGCAGTGCGGCAACAACTTAAAGCAAATTGGTTTGGCGTTCCACAATTACGAGAGCAGCTTCAAAAAATTGCCACCGAGTCGAATTGAGATCGACACACCGTGGAAGTTCCACGCCGGTTGGCAGGTGATGACACTACCTTACCTGGAAGAAACAGCGCTCTTCGAACTCTACAAAAAAGACTTGAACTGGTATGACCAGAACAACAACCCGGCCGCGACGACCAAGGTAAATGGGTTCGTATGCCCGTCGGCTCCTGGTACGCGAACGACGCCGAGCGCTACACTGATGACGCCTCGGGCAATCACCTACGGCAGACCTAGTTTTGGCCCTTCCGATTATGCCGCGATCAACAATATTCGACGTTCTGCTTGGGTCATCAATGGCTCAGACATGCCCGGAACAATCTCTCGTGAAAAACCAGGTGCACTGTTCCCGAAGACTCCCGGATTGGGCATTAAGTTCGCCGAGATCCGAGATGGCCTTTCGAATACGATCATGATTGTCGAAGACGCTGGCCGTCCAGACGTATGGATTAACGGAAGCAGCATTCGTAATCCAGCCACGGGAATCGCGCTTGGAACTCCGCATGTCGAAGAAGGTTGGGGATGGGCCGATTTGCAGGACAGCTTCAGTTTAGATGGTAGCAACCAACAAGGCATTGCCAACAAGACGAACAAGACCACGTTTGTAGTCACCAACAACGGCTCGTGCATGATCAACTGCACGAACGATGGCGAAATTTACTCGTTCCACACGAGTGGAGCACATTCGCTACGCTGCGACGGATCTGTTCAATTCATGTCGCAGCAAATGGACGGAATATTGTTGGTTAAGCTCTGTACAAAAGATCTTAGCGAAACGATCGACGAAAAATAAGCGACAATTCGCGCAGAACGCCACGATCTGGTTACGGCACTCCGCCTTCGTTGTACCACAGCCCCATGCCAGCTTGTCTGGCATGAGCCAAGCTTTAACAATTTAGCTCACCTACGAGTCAAGCTCGTAGGGGGCAGGAAAACGATGTGAATCTAAATGAAACGGATGATTCATCGCATCGCCCTTTCTATTCTATTGGTCCTGACTCCGATTTTGATTCAAGAATCTTTTGCAGGAGAGAACAATTCAGCGATCGAATTGCTCGGGAAAGTGCGACTTGCTGGCGACATGAGCGACAAAAGCGAACTGTCGGAATCGCTTGAAGATGGAACGCGAGCGGACTTGTTCGGTGGATTGTCAGCGATCGATTACATGGGAAGCGAGAATCGTTTTTTGCTGTTGTCTGATCGTGGTGCTGGCGATGGTGCGGTGAGCTTTCCCTGCCGCTTTCACGAGGCAACGCTAACGCTTCAGGACGGTTCAGGAGACATCTCGTTCGAGCTGCAGAAGACTAGGCTGTTGATGTCCCCAACTGGCAGTCCGTTAGTCGGGTCTCTGACGGCACATTCCGTCGACCTAGCTGAGGAGATGGCTCGCCCTTCGCTAGGTAGTAAGGCGACGAACTGGACGGCATTCGATCCCGAAGGGATACGTCGGCTCAAGGATGGCTCAATGCTTGTCACCGATGAGTACGGTCCGCGAGTCGTCCTGTTTGATAAATGGGGGCGATTGATGAATCAGTTCTCGCTGCCTGAAAGGTTTGAGCTGCGATCGCCTGTCAATGGTGATAACTTACGCGGTGCATTTCCCAATCGTGGATTCGAAGGAATTGCGGTTACACCCGATAAGAATCGGCTCGTAGCGGTGATCCAAAGTCCTTTGATTCAAGACGGAGAAATCAAGGAAGACAAGTGTCTTGGTTTGAACTGCCGATGGATTGTTTTCGACGTCAAGCACCACGTTAAACAACAATTGGTCTATCAGCTCGAAGATTTAAAGTCAGGTGTAAGCGAGATCTTGGCGATCAGTGAATCAAAATTCTTGGTTTTGGAACGCGACAGTGAAGTTGCTGAGGAAGCGAAGCTAAAACGAATTTATCTCGTTGATATTTCGGGGGCGTCCGACGTCAGTACTGTCGATGCATTGCCTCCATTAGCGTTACCGGAGGAAATCGTTCCGGTTTCGAAGCGTTTGCTCATCGATTTGCTTGACGATCGATTCGGAATTGGGGGCAAACATGCGGCAGAGAAGCCAGAAGGGTTGTCCTGGGGTGCTGTATTAGCAGACGGTCGCAGGACTCTTTGGGTTTGTTGCGACAACGATTTCGATTCACACGTCAAGTCTGAGATTTATTGCTTCGCAGTACTAAACTCATCGCTGTAACGATGTTGTATTTTTTGTTCAGCATCTGTCTGCGGCATGACATACCGATCTGTATTAATCTGCGGGTACGTACCGTAAAAACGTTTGATCCAGTGCCGACCAGAGAGGTTACTGGCATGTGCTACCCAGCCCCAGCGAATGAGTAAGCGATCGCTAATCGCAGCGGTGCTTACGTGGGCGAGTATCGCAACCGATTGGCGAAGCCTCGCGACTTCGTCCAGGATTTGGCATGCGCCACGGAACGTAGCAAGTTGTGTTTTGGGGCCAGACCGGACATAGTCCAACACCATGAAGCCGCCCAAGCGTGACGATCGGTAGTCGAGCAGACACTCGTCACAATTTCCCGGTTTGAATCGCGTTTGGAACCAAACGCGAGCAATACTTACTGGAAATACCCATCGCCGGCGGCGAATCGCAACAAGGCGTCCCCCGCGCATGATGATCCGCCCATTCCTCCAGGATCGTAAGAGATCGGCTTGAAGTCGCGGGTCAGTGACGTCCATACTGTCGTCGCAATCGTAACGTTAAAGTAAGCTTTGAGCGCGACATAACTAAGTAATTTTACTCTTCGGAGCCTACATGGTTTCGCGTTCTGCAGGTAGTCCTTGCTGAATTGAACAAGTTGGACAGCATGACTTTTTGGCTAATCGTTACAACCGCTATCCTCGGTCATTTCGCGATTCACTTGGGGATTTACAATCGACTCAATGCAACGGGACTTCGTCGCGAAACGATCAAACGTATCGAGAAACTGTTCATTGCAACCTGTATTGCAATCCCAACCGCCGTCACGCTATCGCTGGACCTTGGTGCGGATTTGCCGAAGCTTTCCGTGGAAAGCCTTGAATCGCTGGAGTTCTGGATTCAGGTCTACGGTGCAATCTGCATCTCGACAATCTTGGTTTACGGCATTCCTTGGCTGCTATGGCGTCCGCTCTTCGGTTTAGAGTGGATTGATGCACCGCGTAAAATCCGCATCGTCGATGTTGATGCCGTTATCAATGCACCTTTGGCAATCAGTCGTAAGTGTAAATGGCAAGCAAAAGTACCGTACAATCAGATTTTCCAGCTTGCCATCGAAGAGATCGAATTACCGGTTAACGGGTTGCCAGCCGCGCTAGATGGCTTGCGAATTTCGCATCTCAGCGACTTGCATTTTACCGGCGACATCTCGCCAGAATTTACTCGATACGTCATCGAGGAATCCAATCAATGGAGGCCTGATCTGTGCGTTATCACGGGAGATATCATCGACAAGTATCCGTGCATTGCTTGGTTACAGCCGATTTTCGCGGCTGCGAATGCACCCGAGGGCAAATATTTCATTCTCGGCAATCACGACAAACGAATTGCAGACACGGGCGAGATCCGGCGTGAGCTGCAGGCTTGTTCCTGGGTCGACATGGGCGGTCGGTCCGAACTGCGGGCGATCAGGGACTGTGAAATCGAAATCATTGGCAACGAGTCACCATGGTTTCCAGCGCCAAACATCGATGTGGTTCGTCCAAATCAAGCAAGTCCGTTTCGACTTCTGTTGAGCCATAGTCCTGACCAGATTGGGTGGGCACGCAAACGTGGAGTAGGCTTGATGTTAGCCGGGCACACGCATGGCGGCCAAGGGCGTTTGCCGTTGGCAGGTCCATTGCTGAGCCCGAGTTGGCACGGCAGTCGGTTTGCATCGGGAGATTTTTATAAGTCTCCGACCACTCTTCATGTTTCGCGAGGACTGGGCGGGGTGCATTTGCTTCGCTGGAATTGCCGGCCTGAGCTTTCACTGCTAACACTGCGACGAATGGTTTTTGAAGTGGGATAGGCTTCCAGCCTGTCATTTTCAATGCGACAGGCTGGAAGCCTTCCCACATCTTTTCGCACGATCCCGCCAGCTCGCCGCGTGGAATTAAGTCGCGGAACGGCGCGAGCCGTCCGATGCCGTTTCGAAAAACCCGGCGAAACACCGGGCGGCTCGCGCCTCACCGCTAACAAAATGCTTCGCATTTTCGTTTCCAGGCAAGCTGGGTGGTGGCCGAAGGTCCTTTTGAAGTTGTGGGGTATAAAGTAGCTGCCAGCCTGTCGCATTGAAAATGCCAGGCTGGCAGCCTATCCCTCGTCAAAAACCGGATAGTTATTGATCGAACGGTATTAAGCGACTTATGATTGACTAACCAGCAGACGAATCAGCTCTCGACAAAAGTCGGGCAGGTCATCTGGCTTTCGGCTGGTCACATGATTTCCGTCGACAACGACTGATTTATCTTCGTAAATTGCGCCAGCATTTACCAAATCATCTTTGATTCCCGGCGACCCGGTCACTCGGATTCCTCGGTAAACACCTGCGGAAATTGGAATCCACCCGCCATGGCAAATGGCGGCGATCGGTTTGTTCAACTGCTGAAAACTGCGAACGATATCAAGCACGCGTGGGTCGCGTCGCAATTTGTCAGGCATGAATCCGCCCGGCACGACCAAGCCCGCGAACTCAAGCTCGTTAACGTCGTCGATTGCGGCATCAGATACGCAAGGATACCCATTTTTCCCCGTGTAAGTCGTCTTCGCTTTCGGGCCAGCAAGCGTAACGCTTGCTCCGGCTTCTTCCAGTCGCAGCTTTGGATACCAAAGCTCGAGGTCTTCATAGATCTCGCCCGTGAAGACCAAAATTTTCTTTCCGCTCAGCGGCAGGTCATCGTTCATGGTGGAAATTGCTCGTGCTTTGTCCAGGATTTTTGAAGTGGGATAGGCTTCCAACCTGTCATTATCAATGCGACAGGCTGGAAGCCTATCCCACTTATTGATCAGCTATATCGCATATCGCAGGTTACGCCACCGGCTGCCCAAAGGTAGCTACGATTGCTGTAGTCGGCGACCATACGGTGGCTGCTAAACCGCCAAGCAAGCGTACTGATGCTGTGCATCATCCGTTTAATCCAGGCTTTAGGAAGTCCGTCACTGTCGCGATTGTAGAAACAGGGAATGACTTCATTTTTCAAAGTGTGATACAGCGCTTCAGCATCTCGTTCATCGGTGATTCGGTCATCGACATGGCTGGTTCCATGACCGATCGCGAAACCGTTAACGCCGTTATAGGCCTCCGCCCACCAGCCATCGAGTACGCTGCAATTCAGACCTCCATTGAGCACAACTTTTTGTCCGCTTGTACCCGATGCCTCTAACGGACGACGGGGGTTATTCAACCAAACATCGACGCCTTGGATCAAATGGCGGCAGACGTTGATATCGTAATCTTCCACGAACGCCACTCGGCCTGCAAACCGAGGGTCATGGCGTAAATTAGCGATCTCCTGGATGAATCGCTTTCCGGGTTCATCCTTGGGATGTGCTTTACCGGCGTAGATTAACTGGACGGGACGCTGTTCGTTGGCTAGGAGTTCTGCTACTCGATCTAGTTCTGCGAACAACAGATTCGCGCGTTTGTAGGTTGCGAAGCGTCGACCAAAACCGATGGTAAGAGCATTGGGGTTGAGCGTATTTCGCGCGGCTTCAATCGCCGCATCGCTTTCGCCACGTCGCCGACATTGACGACTTAAACGTCGTCGAACAAAGGCCAGCAGATTGTTTTTGAGCGCGTTATGTGTTTCCCAAAGTTCACCTGGCTCAACGTCATGAATCGATTGCCAGATTTCTGGGTACTGAATACGACGAGCCCAATTTGCGGGAAAGTGCTTGTCGTAAAGTTGCGACATTTGACCGGCTAACCATGAATGGACATGCACACCGTTGGTGATATGTCCAATCGGCACGCCTTCTTCAGGACGTTCCGGCCACATGCAATGCCACATTCGGCGACTGATGACACCGTGAAGATTGCTGACGGCATTTGCATAATGGCTCATCTTTAATCCGATGACCGTCATGCAAAACGATTCGCCACCATTGTTCGGATCGACGCGACCAAGCGCCATTAGTTGG
This sequence comes from Planctomycetaceae bacterium, assembly GCA_043775635.1. Lineage (GTDB taxonomy): Bacteria > Planctomycetota > Planctomycetia > Pirellulales > Pirellulaceae > UBA6163. Next base: position 45,425 of record JAYVSE010000321.1, read on the forward strand.
TCGTGTGAGACGCCCATCGAGTCGCGCAGCGGCCCCAGGTGCTCTTCAATCAAGTCGGCTGGAAACCGATCGTGGCCCGCTTCCACAGGCGTGTGAGTTGTGAAGCACGTCATTCGTGCCGTTTGCCGAACCGCATCGATAAACGCAAGCCCGTCGTCATTCATCCGCTGACGGACGACTTCCAACGCTCCGAAAGCGCTGTGACCTTCATTAAGGTGATAGGCTCCAGGCTTTATACCCAGGGCAGCTAGCGCTCGCACGCCACCAACGCCAAGTACTAATTCTTGTCGGATGCGCGTTCGCATATCGCCGCCGTAGAGTCGGCTGGTTAGCTCCCGATCTTCAGGTTTGTTGCCGTCGACGTTGCAGTCGAGCAGATACAAATTCACTCGTCCGACATGCATGTGCCAAACTTTGGCCATTAGCCTGCCGTTGCGTGTATCGATTCGTACCGTGATCGGTTCGCCATCGATACCGACGGCCGGTTGCATGGGAAGATTCTCGATTTTCGTTTCGAGATAGTCTTCTTGTTGCATTCCCGAGTCATCAAGATGTTGCCGGAAATAGCCGTGCGAGTAATAAAGCCCAATGCCAACGAGCGGCACGCCTAATCCAGACGCGCTCTTGATATGGTCACCGGCCAATACCCCGAGACCACCGCTGTAGATTGGCACGGACTCATGGATACCGAATTCAGCGGAAAAATAAGCGACCGGCTTCGCGCCTAGCACTCCCGCGTTGGTTGACGCCCAGGTTTGAGTGCTGGTGAGGTATTCTTGCAGCCGACGGTACGCATAGTTCACGCGGCTTTGCAACACAAGTTCGGCGACGCGTTGGCCTAATTGATCGACCTTCATTTCGCGAAGCATCGCGACTGGATTATGGTCCAATTGACGCCATCGAATCGGATCGATATCGCGAAACAATTGGTCACATTCTGGGTGCCAAGACCACCACAAATTGTTTGCTAACGCCCAAAGTTTTTCGTAGATCGCCAACGATTCACTGTTGGTCGGTTCGCCGGGTTCGCTGATACTGGTAGCGGGCAACGTCGTAGACATCTCTCGTTCACTTGAAGTGGGGCAAGGAGAAAAACCTGGAATGGAAAATCGATGGGAAACTGCTAGCCATAATTCCTAGCACGAAATTGCAACAAATTACATTGGCTTGACCCTTGCATTGGCTACGATTTCCCGTCGCGGCTGAGCATACCGCTTTTCCCGCCGCTGAAGAGTGGCTTTTGCAGCCCATCGATTTTTTTTTTGCCATCGTACCATTCGTGGTCGCCACATGCCTTTTAAACGTTCAAGTCAACCAGCCGAGCTGCCCCCGATTCCTGTTTGCACCGCACCAAGCGATCCCAGCCTGGAGCAGCTATGTCGTTTCCTGGAAATAGCCGCACCGAGCTATCGATCGGTCAACGATTGGCCTCAGAAATCGTTACAAACCTGTGCGGATGCCGGGGTCTTTCGCTGGTTTTTCCCCGAATCGCTTGGCGGTTTCGGTTGGAGTGAAACGGACCAAGTTCGAGGATACCTGCGACTTGCTGCCGCAGACTTAACAACGACCTTCGTCATCACCCAGTTCATTGGCGCCTGCAAGCGGATCGCCAGCAGTGAAAATACGGCACCCCGCGAGCTGTATCTGAGCGAGCTGTTGGCGGGCCAAAAATTTGCGACGGTTGGGATCAGCCATTTGACGACCAGCAGCCGACATTTAGGTGCACCAGCACTGCGCGCCATCCAGGATGGCGATGGGTTTCGTCTCGAAGGTATGTCGCCCTGGGTAACCGGCGCCGCAGCAGCGGACGTGATGGTATTAGCAGCCACGATGGATGATGGTCGCGAACTGCTGGCCGCGGTGCCGACAACAGCAGACGGAATTGTTTGCGGACCAGGTACGGAACTCGTCGCCCTTTCCGCAAGCCAAACGGACCGAGTCACGTTTTCGAACGTACGAGTCGATCAAGCGATGCTGTTGGCCGGTCCGGTTCATGGCGTGATGCGACTTGGCGTTGGAGCTGGCACGGGAGGATTGCAAACATCGACACTGGCCGCCGGGTTGTCGCGTGCAGCAGTTGATTACATGCTAACGGAATCACGGAAACGTGAGGAACTGCGAGAGATCGCTGAGCAACTCGACCTTCAAACGAGTCTGGTTTGCGAGTCACTGATCGCAGCGGCTGAAGGTGGCGTTTGCGACCCAGGTGAGCTGCGCGGCCGAGCCAATCGGTTGGTGATGAGGACCACGCAGGCCGCAATGACCGCCGCCAAAGGCGCTGGCTATGTCAACTCGCATCCCGTCGGCAGATGGTGCCGTGAAGCTTTGTTCTTTTTGGTCTGGAGTTGTCCCTCACCGGTCGCACACGAACATCTTTGCGAACTAGCCGGTATCGAATGAACCTAGATCTCTAGAAACGACAGCGTCACATTCCCTTTGGGTCGTATATCCCAGGTTTCTAGTGGCAGCGTCGCAACGTCGAAAAACTTGTCGGTCTCTAAGACGATTTGAGTGCCTTTGGGGGCAAGCTCTGCTGTCAATTGCAACAGCCCAAAGAGCTTCTCCGTTGCATCGGCCCACATGGCGTAGGGAGGGCAAAAGAACACGACCCAGTGAGGTCGCTGGGTTTCGCCAGAACCTGGCGGATTTTCATTGACGCCCCCAGGTAAATCTTTCATGAGCAGATCTCTGATGAGCTGGGGAGCAACGCGAAACGCGTCTCCGGTTAGCACGTCCAATTCACTGCCGATTCCGATGTTATCCGCAGAACTTCGAATCGTTTTTGCCGCCAATCCGCTTTTCTCGATCGCAATGGAATGGACGGCACCTCGGCTGAGAGATTCGATTGCAATCACGCCGGTACCCGCGAACAGATCGATTGCGATCGCGCCTTTGATCGACTTCCCAAGAATATTGAAAAGCGTTTCGCGAAGACTGTCTTTCATTGGTCTCGTCGAGCGATCGCCAAGATAAAGCACACCTCGACCACCCATCGTGCCACCGATGATTCGCAACTTCGTCGGCTTTATTTTTCCAGGCTTTGTCGGTGCGGTGTCTCGCCCCGGAACAGCACGGCGCTTACCGTGAGCCGATTCGTTACTCGAAAGCGCGTCACGGTCTGCACGGCGACGAGGAATGCGTTCGCCACCGTTACCGGAATCGGTTGAAAATGGTTGAATTGGGCGATTAATCACGAACTAAACGGCTCCAGCAGACGCGGTTGAGATGCAGAATCGGTAAATCCTAGGGTTAAACCCAAACTTTTCAAAGTCGCCGTTACCTAATGGTAACAAACATGGTGATTGTTCGCTTAGGCAAGTATCAACCTGCTTAGTCGCACTTCAACGGACCAAACCATGTTTCGCAAACCAAAAAATTCACAAAAAAACCTTACCCGTATCATGGTCAAAGTCACTCGTCGCCACAGTTCGCTGGGTTTCCAATCGCTGGAAGACCGCAAGTTAATGACGGTGAGTGTTTCCCAGGCCGCTAACGGTCTGTTATCCATTCTGACCGATGACGCTGCCGACAACGTGCAAGTTTATCAAGCCAGTGGACAGACCCAAATCGATGTGACCAACGGAATCGCAGCAACGCAGCACTTTTCTAAAACCGGTGTCAGGAGATTAGACATTCGCACTTTGGGCGGCAACGACGTGATTGTCAACAATTCCAAACTGCCCGCAAAGATTTACGGCGGCAAAGGCAACGACACAATCACGGGTGGAACCGGAATCGACACAATCTATGGCGGAAACGGTGACGATACGCTCAACGGCGGTGATGGTAACGACTTTCTTATTGGCGATGCTGGCAAGGATCGCCTGTTCGGCAATGGCGGCAACGATCAACTTCAAGGCGACAATGCAACGCTCGAAACAACGGCGACCGCAATCGCGCGAATGGGCTCTGGCATTTACGATGACTACCTCGACGGCGGTGCAAACGACGATTCGCTGTTCGGACAACTCGGTGCCGACACAATACTTGGCGGTGGAAACGATGACACGGTCTATGGCGGCGTTGGCAATGATACGATTTATGGTGAAGACGCCAACAACTCATTATTTGTTGATTCGGCCGGGCGACCTTCCGTAGCAGGTGTAGACGTGCTTCGTGGCAACGAAGGTAACGACATCATCTACGGTGGGTATGGAAACGACGATATCTTCGGTGGGGATGGCCTCGATACAATCATCGGTGGTGAAGGCGACGATTTTCTTCTAGGAGAGGATGGTAACGACACAATCTACGGTCAGGGCGGTAACGATCGATTGTGGGGTGAAGGCGGTTCGGGTGATGTACTCTTCGGTGGCGAAGGTGACGACTGGCTGGACGCAGGTTCAGCGTTTGAAACAGCGGTCAATGCGTTCGGGGAAGGTGGCAACGACTTCAACGCTTATGTAACCACGGTTAACGGTGCGCGGCTTGACGACATTGGTCAAGGCAATTCAAACAACTGCTTCATCCTGGCGTCGATCGCGGCTGTCTCGCGAACCGGCGTGGATCTCTCGTCAAGAATTACTTATACCGGAAGCGGACGATACGACGTGATTTTGTTCGATGGCAGCCCTAGTGGCGTCACTACCATAAGCGTCAGTTTTGATGGTACCCTGTCACCGACGGATCCCATTTCGCACTTTCGCAATCAGGAAGGAGAAAGTTGGGCAATCATCATGAACCGAGCGATCGCTCAGCATCTTAATATCAACCTTACCACAACCAATGGTGGCAATGCGGGGCCGGTAATGTTTGCGTTGACAGGTCGTACCGTGACAGGAAGTTTTGCCACGGGTGTCACGAACAACTCGACGTTTTTCGCCAATCCCCTTACCGATTTCGACCGTGACGCGTTGATCAACAACTACCGATCTGGCAAGGCAATCGTTGCCGCCACAAGAGACAGCGCTCCCCAAATGGCTGGAAACTTCTTCGCAGTAGGCCATGTTTATGCAGTGGTTGCCGTCGATGCGGTCTATGCATGGACACCATTCGGGCCACCGATTTTGCTCAGTTGCAATGTGCTGCTTTACAACCCCTGGGGTACCGATGTCAAAGCAGAAGATCTCACCGCTGGAACCGCAACGCCATGGGGTGCCAATGACGGTTTCATCAGCGTGCCGTGGGAGTTGTTCCGGCTCAACTTTGACGAGCTTCGATATGCTTAGGGCGGTCTCGCTTCGCTCGACAGCCATGGTGGCTTATCCGACCAAAGCGTGCCCAGGCATGAGGAAATAAGGTCAGCGAAACCTACCCCGACCATGTCTCTGGGCACTGAACACACCACGTGGGCACCGCCCACGAGTATCTTCGCGACGAAGATGGACGCGAGCCACGGATTTTGATCTGGTAAATCTATTGCTTGAGTTTGTCGCGACCGGGGCCACCATCGAGAACATCCTCTTGGTCACCGCCGAATAATTTGTCATTTCCCAGGCCGCCGAAAATCGTGTCTCGGCCTGAATCGCCATGGAGTTCGTCATCGCCATCACCGCCTGAGATGGTGTCGTTACCCATCCCACCAAAGATTTTGTCTTTTCCTGCTCCACCTTCAATCGTATCGGAGCCTGAGTCACCACTGAGTCGATCGTTGCCATCGCCGCCAATGATGTGATCGTTACCTTGATCACCGTGGATGTTGTCGCTACCGATTCCGCCGTCGAGGTAGTCGTCACCGCGTCCACCGCGAATCCGGTCTTTTCCTGCGCCACCATTGATTGTGTCGTTTCCCATGCCACCAGTAAGTTTGTCATCGCCGGCGCCTCCGTGAATCGATGCAGGAATCGCAATCTTCGCAGCGACTTCAACGGTATCGTTACCGCCTAGCGCATCAATGGCGATCGATTGAATCGAGGCCAGTGCGAACATGCCTTTGCTGCGACCGTTGACCGTGACATCGATTTTATCGCTCTTCAGCAGCAATTTGATCTTCTCTGCTTTGTCGGAGCCAACCACAATAAGCACACCATCGTAGACACCAATGGCGTTCGCAGTTGTGTCTGCAGCCAGTAGGCTGGTTCCCACAAAATCACCGATCGCATCACCAAGCAGAAGTCCATCGCGATTGTCGAAGCTCCAATGAACACCGGCATACAAACGACTGACTGCTGACTCTTCAGCAGCTTGGGAAATCGAGGTAAACGTTCGTGACGTCGCTGGCGATAGTTCAGAAGCGAGCGTAAAATTGACGTCATTGGTTCCAAAGAAACTTTGCAGCACACTGGCTGCTGTCGCGCTAAACGCTGCATGACCCGACACGTAGCTCGGGAACGGAGGTGTAGTGATCAACGGAGTCCAAGTCGCGTCGCCAGTGGTTGCATCATTTCCATCCGTATCACCGGCGCGGATGGCTGTAATCGGTCGCCAAAAATTGACATCGTATTTTACGTCCCAGACCGCGATTGCAGTATCGGCAAGGGCAATGTTGAGCAATGCAAACAGGCGAGCGTTATCTTCAAGCTTCGCATGTTTAGCCTCAGAAACTTTTTGCGCCAGAAGATTCAAGTGCCCTGGTGGAGTTGCAGTGCCCGCACCATTGGCCCAGAAACGAGCAATTTGAGTTTGTTCCTCCGTTCGCGTTGTGCTTGTCTCGGACCCAATCGCCATCACTTCGTTATATGCAGCAGCGTACTCAGGGCTATCGATCGCTGGAATATTCGCAGCACCGATCGAGCCACTGAATTGATTTGCCGTCGTCAGCGCGAATGGCGTGACGTCAGGCCACTGCGGCAGCAATGCCTCGGAGTTGCTAGGGGCCGTCGGTTGCCAATCACCGGGATCGCTCCCGGGCTGATAAACGACAGTAGCCGCCGATCCATCGTTGCTTCTCGCCGCAAGGATGGCATCAGCAGCAAGTCGACCAACACGAATGCCTGCGGTCTCGTCAAGGTTGTCAGGTATCTCGGCTAGAGCCACTGTTTCTTCGGCGGTGAACGTTGCCGATTGGCTTGGAAAGAGCTGCGCTAAAACTCGCGCGGCAGCCGCAGATACCGCAGCCTCCTTAGACGCCGTTGGCGGAGCAACCAAATCTAGCTTGTATGCGACATGTGTTTGAGTGATCGAGTTTACTGCATCGTAAATCGCGATGTGGACCATTGCTAACGCACGAGCTGCAATCGGCGGCGGTGCGCTGGCGGTGCGAATGGCACTCAGCGTGTGATCGTTCCATTCGGTAACGATATCAGCGGCCATTAATTGCCTGTTTTCAAGCTTCTCAAGTTGGCCAACTCGCCTTCGTTTTACTGGCAAACTACCCAATGTCTTGGACTGAGTCTGAAATCGCAGCAAAAATTGTGGTCGTTTCATCAATGCGTCGCCTGAGAGTCACAGTTACCGCTAGTTACAGCCAACGGTCAACCTACGGATCGAACAATCGCAAATTTTCTAAGTTCACTCATAGATCAGTTTTCAGGTCAACAAAAGTATTCAGTATTCTTGTTCCCTGGCTCTGACCTCTTTATCCTACACACTTTTTTTAAGACCCCTGCCAGCTTGTCTGGCAGGTGAATCGGATCACAACCAGACGACGACGGCTTCCCATCCGACTTCAATTCTCCAGCTTCCGACGCTGAAAGCGTCGGAAGCTGGAGAATTGCGATATTTACGCGATGAGCGTCGTTTTCTGGTGATGATCATTGGCTCCTCCCAGGCAAGCTGGGTGGTGGCCGAAGGTCCTTTTAAAGATATGTGGTACAATGCTAGGCCGTGAAAGACAATTTAGCGGTATGGTGCGAGCCATCCGGTGACTCGGACCTCAGCGCGGCCGGACGGCTCACGCCGTACCGCTAAAACCGTTCATTTTGCTGAGGGAAAATCCTTCACGGCGTAGCCCTCAATTAAACGCACACTCAAACGCATAATCAAAAGCTTTAAATTGAATACACTCCATTGGAATACGACCTATCGTCTTTTTTTCGCACTGGCATTTCTAAGTCTTGTTTCGATCGGAACAGCGGAGGAATCGAAACCAAAGTCAGCCAGGGCAAAGGCTAAAGCAGCGGCAGCGGGAAAGGTCGATACGGAGAAAAAGGACAATGCGGAGCAGGAAAAACCTGCGCCACAAAAGAAACCGCGAGCTAGCGTTGGTCCGGCAATCAATAATAACACATCGACCCCCATCGATCGTATCACGGCGTTACCCGGCTTCCATGTCAAACTTCTGTATTCAGTGCCTGGCGAGGTCCAGGGATCGTGGGTGAATCTTTGCATCGACAACAAAGGCCGTCTGTTGGTCAGCGATCAATACGGTGGCCTGTACCGGATCACGCCGCCGTCTTTGGGGCAGACGATCAAGGAACATGATGTTGAGAAAGTGCCCGTTGACATTCGCGCGGTCAATGGAATGGCATGGCTGAACGATTCGCTGTATGTCGGCGTCAACGATTACGAGAATAAGATCCCCAGCGGATTGTATCGACTAACGGACAGTGATGGTGATGACAACCTAGATAAAGTCGAGCTACTTCGCGCGATGGAGGCCAAAGGCGACCATGGTGTGCATGCGATCGTGCCGGCACCTGATGGCAAGTCGATATATCTCGTTACGGGCAACGGGACAAAGCCGACTGCGTTCGCGGCGACATCGCAAGTACCGCGAGTTTTTGGTGAAGATCATTTGCTTCCTCGGATGCCTGATGGTCGAGGCTTCATGCGTGATGTGATGGGACCAGGCGGCATCATTTATCATGTTTCGCTTGATGGCAAAGAGTTCGAAGCGTACTCCAACGGTTTTCGTAATATCTTCGATGCGGCGTTCAATCGCGATGGCGAGTTGTTCACCTACGATGCCGACATGGAATACGACTTTAACACGCCATGGTATCGTCCGACTCGCATCAATCATGTGGTCAGCGGTTCTGAGTTCGGATGGCGAAACGGTGCTGGCAAGAGACCCGAATTCTATGCTGACAATTTGCCGGCAACGTTAAACATTGGACCGGGCTCACCGACTGGTGTTACCTTTGGTTATGGGGCCAAATTTCCTGCCAAGTATCAGAACGCGTTGTTTGCGCTCGACTGGAGTTGGGGAAAGTTATACGCGGTGCATCTACAGCCTGACGGCGCGTCCTACAAGGCAACGAAAGAAGAGTTTGTGACTGGCGCACCGCTGCCGATCACTGACGCAATCATTCACCCCAGCGATGGTGCAATGTACTTTGCAATCGGTGGACGCCGTGTTCAATCCGGTTTGTACCGCGTCACCTATACTGGCAAGGAATCAATAGTTGCAGCATCTTTTAAGCCGTCCGTGAGCGAAATGCGAGATCTCCGTCACCAATTGGAAGCGTTTCACGGGCGAAACGATCCGGCTGCCGTGGATACGGCTTGGCCCTCTCTCGCTTCTCCGGACCGCTTCATTCGCTGGGCGGCACGAATCGCCATCGAGCACCAACCGGTTGCTAAGTGGAGCGAGCGTGCCTTAGCTGAAGACGACGCGTCCGCACAAGTCGAGGCGTTGTTAGCACTTGCTCGCGTTGCTGGCGTGTGTCCGCAGCATCGTACCGCTGATTCACCTCCGGTCGACGTCGCCATGCGTGACAAATTGATCGACGCATTGCTTCGAATAGACGCGGCATTGCTTGATCACTCGCGTCGTTTGATATTCCTAAGAACCATTGAAATCACGCTTAATCGATTTGGCCGACCGAGTGATGCACAGGTAGCCAGTTTGATTGCCGAACTTGATCCGATGTTCCCGGCAGCAACGTATGAAGAGAACTGGTTACTCTGCGAAACGCTTGTTTACTTGGGCTCGCCGACAGCCGCAGCGAAGGGGATGACTTTGATTGCAAATGCACCATCGCAGGAAGAACAAGTTGAATATGCGAGATCACTTCGAATGCTTAAAACCGGTTGGACCACAGAGTCGCACACGGCGTACTTCGAGTGGCTCTTGAACGCGACGAATTACCGTGGCGGAGCAAGTTTTGAAAAGTTCATTGAGTTCATTCGCAACGACGCGATTCAGTCGCTGAGCGATGAAGACAAGTCGACGCTCGCCGAAGTACTGGCCAAGAAGCCGGTGCCGAAAACACGTTTAGAGACGATGAACGACCTGTTTGCGGGACGTACAGCCAAAGAATGGAAACTCGATGAATTGTCGTCGCTTGCGAAAACAGAATTGGTTAGTCGTGACTTCGATAACGGACGCAAGATGTTTGGCGCTGCGGCATGCTATTCATGCCATCGCTTTGCGAACGAGGGTGGCATGACGGGTCCGGACTTGACCGCTGCGGGTGCACGATATTCGCCCCATGACCTGTTGGACCAAATCATCAACCCCAGCCGCGTGATCAATGAACAGTTTTCTTCAGTCATTGCCTTGACCGATGACGGTCAAGTCCATACTGGCGTCATCGTCAATCTCAATGGTGATACGTTGGAGTTGAACACGGACTTAACCGACCCCAATATGCGCATCACACTGGACCGCAAAACGATTGAAAGTCTTGAAATGTCAAAAGTATCGGCAATGCCAACGGCGTTGTTGAACTTGCTAACGAAAGACGAAATCTTAAATTTGATGGCTTACATTATCAGTGGTGGCAATCGTTCGCATTCGCTGTTTCAAAAGTAAGGAACAACGCAATGTTAAATGTTTGCGACTGGGATGTTGGCTTAATTTGAGGCCCAACGACAAATGATGTGCACGGGCGATATAGACCATTCTTGCGTCGGAAGTTCAGCCGATTTGGTTTTTTCGGCATCTCTCCCGCACCTGGGAATTGATTACATCAGGCGCTTACTGAGGTCATTGCCCGACTATTTTCGCTGCCATCGATCTTTTTTTTCCAGCACCGATGACGGGCCAGTCCCATCCAGCCACGCGCGGGCCGCTGCATCGTCACGCAACCAAGCGTCCCAGAACGCCGTGCTGGTTGCGAGGATCGCGCGATGGTGGTTAGGATTCCGCTTCGATTTTGTGGCGGGCAAATCACGATCACTGAACGCTTCATGTTCGCCAACTTCGAATACCAGTTCGTACTTTCCGCCTGCGGGCAAAGCCGGATAAACGGCCAGCCGCGATTCCACCGTCGCGTCACCAACGGCCGCCCTATCATTGGTGCCCGTCATCAGGAGCCAGGGGATCGCGCCACGGTGCGACGTTGTGATGGGCCGCCAACGCACCGAGCGGCCAAGGGGCAGCTAGAACACAACTCCCTGGACTGTTCGTAACGCAACTCACCCAGCGTCCGACCGTCAGCCCGAGCAACTTGATCTTCAGCCGGGTGCAGTCCTG